>NZ_JALQDH010000048.1:0-155028 GCF_023631365.1 Caballeronia sp. INML2
CTGGATAGATTTGCGTGAATCGTGTCCACGATCGCCGATCATGGACACGATCCCCTGTGATCTATAAGAATTCCACTGCGACAGCACCATCATGCCCCACGCGCGCGCGAATCAGGAACTGGCCCAGCCGAGTCGCTTACGTTGATATCGCTTCCCAGGCTTATTCAAGACGGTTTCCCGACGATTCCATTTGGCACTCAATTAGCCTTGTTAGTTGCCTCGCGTCAGTTTTTTTGCAAGTAAGAAAGTTCGACTGAAGGCCTTCGGATTTTGAAACATTTTGGATTCCTTAATCGGAATAGAGGTTTTTTCAGAATTTATGAATTGAAACGCCCGCCGCGAAGGCCAAGAATTGCGGACCTCCATTGTGGCGGGAGCGTATAGATATACCAATGTTACGTCTTGTAACGTTAGTAAATCTAACTATTTGGTCATATCTACGCCACTGAAGATCCTGAATTCGAATGCTGGCCGACCGGCCGCAAACTAAATGCAAGAAATCACAAGCTGTTTCATTTATCTGTCCTGGCGAGCGGGCGCTTCATGCCGAGTCGTGAATGTTGAGCGATTGAATCTACGAGGTTTCGAGTGAACAAAACGTATAAGGTGGTGTGGAGTCAGGCGTCTGGAGAGTGGGTGGTTGCGCATGAATTTGCTCGGACCAAGGGGAAGAGCACGAAGCGATCGGCGGTTGTGGCTGCCTCCGCGATGGCTACGTTTGCGGGCGGAACGGCGCACGCGGTGGATGCGAATAGCTATGTAAATGGTGTCTTCGACGCGGACGCATATGTGAACTGCTTCTCATCGACGGCTAGCGGTCCGCAGGGCGGCGCAGCGTGTGACAGCGGTGGCAAGACTGGAGTGGGCTTTGTCGCGTTTGACGAGGCTGCGCTGGTGGGCGCTTATGCCGTCGCTACGGACTCCAACACGCTTGTGTTCGGTACCGCGGGTGCCGACCAGCTGACCATTGTCACAGATCCCGGCACCAGTATGACCACGATCAACGCATACGCGCAGATCAACATGAACCGGGACAAGATCACGGGACTGGCGCCCGGACTTGTGAATGCCGCTAGCTTGGACGCGATCAATGGCTCTCAGCTCTTCACGGTGTCCAGTTCGATGTCCTCAGGCCTGAGCACGGCGTCAAGCAGAGTGAATTCGCTCTCGACGGGTCTGAGCACGGTGAATTCAAGTGTCAATTCACTGTCGACTTCGGTTTCGATTGGCTTGAGCACTGTGACGTCGAACGTGAGTTCGTTGTCGACGGGATTGAGCACGGTGAGTTCAGGTCTCGACTCGCTGTCGGGTTCGGTTTCGACCGGCTTGAGCACGGTCACGTCGAATGTTGGTTCTCTTTCCACGGGTCTCAGCACGGTGAGTTCAGGTCTGGACTCGTTATCGAGTTCAACCTCGTCGGGATTGAGCACGGTTACCTCGAGCGTTGATTCACTTTCCACGGGTCTCAGCACGGTAAGTTCCGGTCTGGACTCGCTGTCGAGTTCGACCTCGACGGGCCTGAGCACGGTGACCTCGGGCCTCGATTCACTGTCCAGTTCGACGTCGACGGGTTTGAGCACGGCGACGTCTAGCGTCGCTTCGCTTTCCACCGGCCTGAGCTCGCTGTCGACAGGTTTGAGCACAGTTACCTCGAACGTTGATTCACTTTCCACGGGGCTCAGCACGGTAAGTTCCGGTCTCGACTCGTTGTCGACATCGACCTCGACGAGTTTGAGCACGGTGACCTCCAGTCTCGACTCGCTGTCGACATCGACCTCGACGGGTTTGAGCACGGTGACCTCGAGCGTCGCTTCGCTCTCCACCGGGCTGAGCACGGTGACGTCCGGTGTGAACTCGCTGTCTACGGGTTTGAGCACGATCACGTCTAGCGTGAGTTCGCTATCCACAGGGCTCAGCACGGTGAACTCCGGTCTGGACTCACTGTCGACATCGACCTCGACGGGCTTGAGCACGGCTACTTCGAAAGTTGATTCTCTTTCCACAGGTCTCAGCACAGTGACCTCCGGTCTGGACTCATTGTCAACCTCGACCTCGACGGGCCTGAGCACGGTGACCTCAGGCCTCGACTCGTTGTCGACCTCGACCTCGACGAGTTTGAGCACGGTGACCTCCAGTCTCGACTCGCTGTCGACCTCAACCTCGACCGGCCTGAGCACGGTGACCTCGAGCGTCGCTTCGCTCTCCACCGGGCTGAGCACGGTGACGTCCGGTGTGACCTCGCTGTCTACGGGTTTGAGCACCATCACGTCTAGCGTGAGTTCGCTATCCACAGGGCTCAGCACGGTGAACTCCGGTCTGGACTCGCTGTCGACATCGACCTCGACGGGCTTGAGCACGGTGACCTCCGGTCTCGACTCGTTGTCGACATCGACCTCGACGGGCTTGAGCACGGTTACATCGAATGTTGGTTCTCTTTCCACCGGTCTCAGCACGGTGACATCTGGTCTGGACTCGTTGTCGACCTCAACCTCGACGGGCCTGAGCACGGTGACCTCGAGCGTCGCTTCGCTCTCCACCGGGCTGAGCACGGTGACGTCCGGTGTGACCTCGCTGTCTACGGGTTTGAGCACCATCACGTCTAGCGTGAGTTCGCTATCCACAGGGCTCAGCACGGTGAACTCCGGTCTGGACTCGCTGTCGACCTCAACCTCGACCGGCCTGAGCACGGTGACCTCAGGCCTCGACTCGTTATCGACCTCGACCTCGACCAGTTTGAGCACGGTGACCTCCGGTCTCGACTCGCTGTCCACCTCGACCTCGACAGGCTTGAGCACGGTTACATCTAATGTTGATTCTCTCTCCACAGGGCTCAGCACGGTGACATCTGGTCTGGACTCGCTGTCGACCTCAACCTCGACGGGCCTGAGCACGGTGACCTCGAGCGTCGCTTCGCTTTCCACCGGACTGAGCACGGTGACGTCTAACGTGGACTCGCTGTCCACGGGACTCAGCACGGTTACGTCCAATGTAAGTTCCCTGTCGACAGGATTGAGTACAGTCGCATCAAATGTTGATTCTCTTTCCACGGGTCTCAGCACGGTAAGTTCCGGTCTCGACTCGCTGTCGACCTCGACCTCAACGGGCTTGAGTACGGTGACCTCGGGCCTCGACTCGTTGTCGACCTCGACCTCGACAGGCCTGAGCACGGTGACATCGAACGTTGATTCTCTTTCCACAGGCCTCAGCACGGTGACCTCCGGCCTCGACTCGCTGTCGACCTCAACGTCGACAGGCTTGAGCACGGTGACATCGAGCGTCGCGTCGCTTTCCACCGGCCTCAGCACGGTAACCTCCGGCATCGCGTCTCTGTCGACGGGTATCGACACGCTGTCCGCATCCACCTCCACGGCTGTGACAACGCTGTCAACCGGCATCGTTACGCTTTCGACCTCGACTTCGACCGCAGTCGTCTCGTTGTCGACGGGAGTCCATTCGCTGTCGGTCGCCTTGGACAACACCGTCCAGTACGATGATCCGGGTCACACGAGCGTTACGTTCGGCACACCGGGCTCGCCGGTTACGCTCAAGAATGTCGCGCCTGGGACGGTAGATGCAACCAGCCTGGAGGCGATCAACGGCTCGCAACTCTTTGCGACCGCGCAAAGCGCCGCGGAGGCGCTGGGCGGCGGATCATCCGTTGACGCCGACGGCAAGATCACCAAGCCGACCTACACGTTCACCGACAATTCGACGTTCGACAACGTCGGCGACGCGCTCACCAACCTCGACGGCCGCGTCACGCAGAACACATCGGACATCAGCATCATCAACACGACGCTGAGCACGATCAACAACGGCGGCGGCATCAAGTACTTCCATACCAATTCGACCCTTCCGGATTCTTCCGCGCTCGGCGTCGATGCGGTGGCGATCGGCGGCAACGCGATCGCATCTGCGGATAACGCCGTTGCGCTCGGCTCCAACTCGTTGGCGGATCAGCCGAACACGGTATCGGTGGGCTCGGCGACCTCGCAGCGTCGCATCACGAACGTCGCGGCCGGCTCGGATGCGACCGATGCCGTCAACGTCTCGCAATTGACCTCGACGATCTCGTCGAGCCTTGCAAACGTAGTGACCTACGACGATCCGACGCGCAGCAGAGTCACGCTGCATGCGCAGGATCCACAAGCGCAGGTAACGATCGACAACGTGGCCAACGGGAAGGTCGACCAGACGAGCCACGAAGCGATCAACGGCTCGCAACTCTTTGCGACCGCGCAAAGCGCCGCGGACGCGCTGGGCGGCGGATCATCCGTTGACGCCGACGGCAAGATCACCAAGCCGACCTATACGTTCATCGACAATTCGACGTTCAACAACGTCGGCGACGCGCTCGCTAACCTCGACGGCCGCGTTACGCAGAACACGGCGGGCATCGCCACGATCAACGACACGCTGAACAACATCACGACGGGCGGCGGGATCAAGTACTTCCACGCCAATTCGACGCTGCCGGATTCGTCCGCGACGGGCGCGGACTCGGTGGCAATCGGAGGCAGCGCGTCGGCAACGGCGGCCAACTCGGTGGCATTGGGTTCGAACTCCGTGGCGGATCGTCCGAATACCGTTTCGGTCGGCTCGGCAAACGCGTCGCGTCAGATCACGAACGTGGCGGCCGGCACGGAGGACACGGACGCCGTCAATGTGTCGCAGTTGAAGCAAGCGGGCCTGATCGACGGCGACGGCTCGTCGAAAACAGCCGTGACGTATGACACGGGTACGGATGGCAAAGCCGACTATTCGAACCTGACGCTCGGCAATGGCACCGGCGCGACGACGATTCACAACGTCGCGGCGGGCGTTGCGGGCACCGATGCCGTGAACGTGAACCAGATGAACGCCGCGCTCGACCGCGTGACGAACATCGCCGAGAGCGGCGGCAATCCGTTGTTCGCGGCCGACGGGGATCGCAACACCGAGGTTGCCAGCGCTACCGGCGCCCACGCTACCGCGATGGGCGCGAACGCGAACGCGAGGGCGGACAATTCGGTCGCGCTCGGTGCGAGTTCGGTGGCCGACCGGGCGAACACGGTATCGGTCGGATCCGCAGGCAACGAACGTCAGATCACGAACGTCGCCAACGGCACGCAAGACACCGACGCGGTCAACGTCCGACAATTGAACCTGGCATCGGCGCAGGCGCAGAGCTACACCGATTCGCGCATCGCTGGCGTGCAGAGCCAGATCAACAACGTCGCCAGCACGGCTTACGGTGGTATCGCCGCGGCGATGGCCGCAGCCGGATTGCCGCAGCCTACCGCTCCGGGGAAGACCATGGTGGCCGTCGCGGGGGCGCGTTACGCGAGCGCATCCGGCGCGGCGATCGGTATCTCGTACGTGACGCAGGACGATCGGTGGGTGGTGAAGGCGTCGGGTAACACCAGCAGTTCCGGCAATATCGGGTTTACCATCGGCGCGGGTCATCAGTGGTAAGCGCCTGACGTAGCAGCCGAGTGATCGGGGCGGTCGACGCAGCTGCTGCGTCGACCGCTTTTGCGTTGCTCGGCTTGTCCCCGCGACGTATCACCGCGCAAATAATCTGCCTTACAATCGGTCTCCACCCTGACAAGCACGACAAGCGCGAACATGAACGAGCGTAAGTCCTCCGGACTCGCCGACCGGATCTACAGCGACATCCTCAATAGCATCGTGGAAGGCGAATTCAAGGAGGGCGATCGGCTCCTTACCGAACACGCGCTCGCCGAACGGTTCGCGACCTCTCGCCCGACCGTGCGCGAAGCCCTCGCACGGCTGCGCGCGGACGGCATCATCGTGACGCGGCGCGGCTCAGGCACCACCGTCGGACGCCGCCCTGATGCGGACATGCGCCGTTTCGCGCCGCTCGAAACGCTGTCGGACATCCGCCGCTGCTACGAATTTCGGATCGTGACAGAGTCCGGGGCAGCGGAATTCGCCGCCCTCAAGGCTGACGATGACGATATCCGCGCGATCCAGGATGCATGGGACCAGCTTGAGCGCGTCGTCGAAACGCGGCAGGGCATCGGCGCAAAAGACGATTTCGCGTTCCATCTCGCGGTTGCGCGAGCGTCGAAGAATCAGTTCTTCATCACTGCCTTGTCGTTCATCGAAGAACAGGTCGAAGTCAGCATGAATCTGTCGCGCAATCTTTCGTTCGTCAAGACGATCGAGCGGCAGCGCGTCGTCCAGCGCGAACATTTGGAAGTGCTCGAAGCAATTCGCGCGCGCGACGCCGCTCGAGCCGGGAAAGCGATGAAGGCGCATCTCGAGAACGCGATCGTCAGGATGTTCGGCGACTAGTCGTCGTCACAGTTGTCACACAACCTGCGTGTCGACGGCCGAAGTCATGCCCGCCGCAACAAAGTTGTTTGACAACTTAAACTGACGTCGATGTAGACCGCCAGCTATCTGTCCTTCGGCGAGCTTCATGAATCCGCATCGCAGCCGACGGGGCGGTGAGCGCGCTCCGTCCTGGCAAGAGCTGGGACCACGATCACGTGCCCGCAGCGAGCATGGCGAGTTGCTTGACTCGCCTCCATGGCCGAGACAGAAGGGGTGAGGCTCACTCAGGCACACATCCCTCGTGCGGACTGTCCATCGCACCGCGTGCATCGAGACCGTAGGGCGATGCGAGAAGGCCGTTCGGCTACGTTCAGAAGAGTCGATCAAGGTTCACCGGCACTTCTATTAAAGACACGCTTCAGGCGACAAAGAATTCAGCGTCCAAATCCGAGGAAGCGGCGATCAGCGCGCGCGCTTGGAAACATGCGGGCATCACGAGGCGCGTCGAGTACAGACCAACGCATGCGGACGATCTTGCGTCGACATGCGCGCGCCCATATTGCGTATCCGCGCGGCATCCTCCTGAACTCAAGTCGAACATCACGCCGACCAGGAAAACACCCGGTAACTCCTAAGGAAACACCGGTTAAATTCGAGTTAAACAGGCCGTTGGGGTATCTCCCGAGAGACCTTGCAAAGCGCTATCGCCAGAGGAAAAACCACGCTCACGCTGTTTCGGTAACAGCCTCAGCAGCCCCGATTTGCTTGACATCCTATGACCCTGTTAGCTATTTTTCAGCATCCGGTCGCCATGAGGACGCACGCGTACAGAGACCCGCTACATTCAAGGTGCCAAGCAAGCGGCGCACAAACGAATCAGAACGAAGCACAAACAGGCCGGCGATCGACCCGAACCAACAACATCGACGATACGACCGGACCTTTTCCCGACCCCTGGTTGCGAGAGAAGTGAGGAGACAACATGGCTTTCAAGGTAGGACTGTCAGTGAAGCTGGCGGCGGTTTGCGTCGCAGTTAGCGCGGTTTTCGGCATGAGCGCGGCACACGCGGCCGATCCCGTATCGATCAACATCGTCGACGTTGCGGGCAATCTGCAGCTCACGCAAAAGGGCTTCGAAGCGTTCAAGGCGAAATATCCGGACCTCGTTTCCAGCATCACCTTCACGAACGCGCCCGCGCCGCAGTTGCCAGGCAAGATCAAGGCGATGCAGGCGGCGGGCCGCTCGGACATCGACCTCGTCGTCACCGGCACCGACGCACTCGCGGCCGGCATCCAGCAAGGCCTGTGGGAGAAACTGCTCCCCGATAACGCGAAGGCGTTCCCCGGCGTGCTCGACAAGTACGCACCCGGCCCGCGCAAGATGCAGGACATCGCGCAGGGCTACGGCCTCGAAGTGACCTACATGCCCGCGGGGCCGCTGCTCGAATACAACCCGGCCAAGGTCACCGACGTTCCGAAGACGCCGGATCAACTGCTCGCGTGGTGCAAGGCGCATCCGAACAAGCTGATCTACGCGCGCCCGGCGAACTCCGGTCCGGGCCGCACCTTCCTGATGGGCCTGCCGTACGTGCTCGGCGACAAGGACCCGATGGACCCGATCAACGGCTGGGACAAGACCTGGGCGTTCCTCAAGCAGCTGAACGACTGCATCCCGTATTACCCGGGCGGCACATCGGCCGTCATGAAGGAACTGGGCGAAGGCACGCGCGACATGACGGTCACGGTGACCGGCTGGGACATCAACCCGCGCGCGCTCGGCATCGTGCCCGCGGAGTTCAAGGTGGCCGCGTTCGACAACATGACCTGGGTGAACGATGCCCACTACATGGTGATCCCGAAGGGCGTGCCGAAGGAAAAGCTCGACGTGCTCTACAAGCTGATGAACTTCATGCTCGAGCCGGCGCAGCAGGCGCTGACCTATGACGATGGCTACTTCTATCCGGGCCCGGCGGTGAAGGACGTGCCGCTCTCGATGGCGCCCGCGAAGAGCCAGGAAGTCATCCAGAAGTTCGGCCGGCCCGAGTACGCGAAGCTGCTGGCCGACCGTCCGCACGTGCTGCCGCTCAATGCGCAGTCGATGGTGGCGGCCTTCCAGAAGTGGGACCGGGAAATCGGCGCGGCGAAGACCAAGTAAGTTGGCGTAACGCTGTGATGAGACGGCGACGCTCCTGCCAGGGCGCGTCGCCGCTTGTACAAAAAAGCGCAGGAAATTGTCATGAAGCACACTTTTGAGCAGTTGCGCCTCGACTCGGTCTCGCGCAGTTTCACCAACGCCGAAGGGCAGCAGCTCGCGGCGTTGAAGGGGCTCGATCTGAATATCCAGCGCGGCGAGTTCATCGCGCTGCTCGGGCCATCGGGCTGCGGCAAGTCGACCGCGCTGAACTGCATCGCCGGATTGCAACCGCTGACGGGCGGCGGCATCTGGCTCGACGACAAGCGTATCGACGTGCTGCCGCCCGAAAAGCGCGGCTTCGGCATGGTCTTTCAGAATTACGCGCTGTTTCCGCACATGTCGGTGCTGGACAACGTCGGCTTCGGCCTCAAGATGCGCGGCATGCCGAAGGCCGAAGCGACCAAGCGCGCGAAGGCCGCCTTGCAGCTCGTGCAACTGATCGGCCACGATGCCAAGCTTCCCGGTCAACTGTCGGGCGGCCAGCAGCAGCGTGTGGCGATCGCGCGCGCGATCGTCATCGAGCCGCCGCTCGTTCTGATGGATGAGCCGCTTTCGAACCTCGACACCAAGCTGCGCATCGAGATGCGCGCCGAAATCCGCCGCATCCACGGCAAGCTGGAGCGCGCGACGATCTACGTGACGCACGATCAGGACGAAGCACTGTCGATGGCCGATCGCATCGTCGTGATGAAGGAAGGCGTCGTCCAGCAGGTGGCCTCGCCGAAGGAAGTCTATTCGCGGCCGAAAAATCTGCATGTCGCGCGCTTCATGGGTTTTCGCAACGTCGTGCAGGCCACCCTCGAAGGCACGCAGGGCGAGGCGGTCGCGGTGAACGCGAACGGCGTGCGGCTCGTCGGCACGCCGATGGAAGGCTTCGACAGCAAGCGCGTCAGCGTCGCGCTGCGCCCGGAAGACATGGAGCGTTCGACGCCCGGCGCCGAGAACGCCTTCGATGCGCACGTCGAAGTCGTCGAGTACGGCGGCCGCGATTCGCTCATCATCGTCAATTCCGCGTTCGGCAAGCTCTGGGCGCGCATCGCGGGCGAATGCAGCGAAGGCGAGCGCATCTCGCTGCGCGTGGCGCCTTCGAAAACGCTCGTGTACGGAGAAGACAAATGATCGCGCTTCCGGCGCAGCAACGCGATCCGAAGGGCTGGCTCGTCACGCCGGCGCTCTTCTTCATCCTCGCGCTGTTCATCTATCCGTTCGCCTACGGGCTGATGCTCTCGTTCAGTCCGATGAACGGCGGCAGCGTCTGGGCAAACTACATCACGTTCTTCACCGACTCGTCGATGTGGCCGACGATCATCGTCACGCTGAAGCTCGCCGTGCCCGCGACGATCATCAACGTCGGTGTGTCGGTGCCGGTCGCGTTCGCGTTGCGCCGCACCTCGCCGTGGCAGAAGTTCGTCACGACGCTGCTCGTCGTGCCGGTGACGCTCGGCACCGTGCTCATCGCCGACGGCATGCTGACGTACTTCAGCCCGAACGGCTGGTTTCCGCAGGCATTGCAGGCACTCCATCTCTATGGCGATGAAGTGCGCCTCACGCACAACTACTGGGGCGTGCTGATTTCGTTGATCGTGTCAGGGTTTCCGTTCGCGTTTCTGCTGACGCTGTCGTATGTGACCGGCATCGACCCGACGCTCGCGCGCGCCGCCGCGACGCTCGGCGCGAGCCCGTGGCAGCAGTTCCGTCAGATCTATCTGCCGCTGCTGTTGCCGGGTCTCACGATGACCGCCTGTCTCTCGTTCGTGCAGGCGTTCTCGGTGTTTCCGTCGGCGGTGCTGCTCGGTGCGCCGGCCGGTCCGACGCGCGTGATCTCGATCGCCGCCTCCGAAGCCGCGTTCGAAAACTACGACTACGCGCTCGCATCGACCATTGCGATCGTGATGGGCTTCGTGCAGTTGCTCGTCGTGGGCGGCATGCTCGGCGCGCGCCGCTTCTTCTATACCGGTCCGGTGACGGGAGGCAAGGGATAATGACGACCGATAACCGCGCGGCGTCCGGCTGGCAGGCCGGCGCCCCGACCGAAACCGCGAACGGCACCGGCAAGCACATGAAACAGCAAGTGAGCCTGCGCGACAGGCTATGGAAGTTCTTCGTCTGGGCGACGATGGGCTTTTTCCTCGTCAACGTGCTGCTGCTGATCGCGACCGTGGCCGTGAATTCGGTGGCGACGCGCTGGTTCGGCACGCTCTTGCCGCAGGGCTTCACGCTGCACTGGTACGCGCAGGCGTGGAGCGATTTTCAGCTCTCGAGCGTGCTGCTCGTGACGCTCGAAGTGGTGGGGGCGGTGGTGCTGCTCTCCATCGTACTCGGCGTGCCGGCGGCCTATGCGCTCGCCCGCGTGCAGTTTCCCGGCAAGCGTTTCGCGATGCTCGTATTCCTGCTGCCGCTGATGGTGCCGCCCGTGACCTACGGCATCCCGATGGCGACGGTCATGTACAAGTTCCATCTCGCAGGCACGCTGACCGGCGTGATCCTCGCGAACCTGGTGCCTGCGCTGCCGTTCGTCATTCTCGTGATGACGCCGTTCATCGAGCAGATCGATCCGAACCTCGAATCGGCCGCGCGCATCTTCGGCGCGAACACGTTCCGTTACTTCCGCTACGTGCTGCTGCCGCTGCTCGTGCCCGGCATGCTGGCCGCGGGGCTGCTCGTGCTGGTGCGGACCATCGGCATGTTCGAGCTGACGTTCTTCACCGCGGGGCCGACGACCCAGACGCTCGTCGTCGCGCTCTATTACGCCGTCTTCTCAACGGGCGTGCGCGCGCCGCAATCCATCGACGCGATGGCGATGATCTACATGGCCATCACGATGGTGTGGGTGCTGATCGCGCTGCAGTTCGTGAGCCCGACGCAACTCGTGTCGCGCGTGAAGGAACAGAAACAGTGACATCGTGCCCGCGCGGCTGCGCGGGTTCTTTTCCTATCGAAGTCGTGTCGTGACGAAATTTCGTGAAGTCGTACCGCTGAACGCCGGGCCGCGCCTGAGCATTTCGAGCGGGCCGCATGTCGTCGAAATCGCGCCGGCGGCGGGCGGGCGCATTACGCGCTTCGCCACGCAAGGCGCGCGCGGATGGCAGGACTGGCTCGTGCCGGTGACGGCCGTCACTTGGCCGTGCGACGCATGGCCCAAAGGCGGCAGCTATCCGCTCGTGCCGTTTTCGAATCGCGTGCGCGATGCGCGTTTTGCCGCGCCGGACGGTTCCCTCGTCGAACTCGCGACGTTTCCGGGCATGGTGCACGCGCTGCACGGCTTCGGCCAGTTCGCGGCATGGAGCGTCGAGCTTCAGGAGGCGGATTGCGTCGCGTTGCGCTACGTGCACGGCGAGGGCGAGCATGGCTGGCCTTGGGCGTTCGAGGCCGTGCAACTGATCGAAGCGAATGCGCACGGCGCGCGCTTGTCGATGCGCATCGCGAACCGGTCGTCCAGCCCGATGCCGGTCGGCCTCGGCTTTCACCCATACTTCGGCGCCCAGGAAGCCGAACTCCATGCGACGACGCACTGGCGTCACGAAGCGGAGATCGCCATCGAGCCGACGGTCGAGGCGCCCGCGCATCGACATGTGCGGGAAAGGGAAGGCTACACGCGCTATCTGGGTGGATGGGACGGCCGCGCCACGCTGCGTTACCCGGACGGCCGCTCGCTCCAACTGAAAGCCGACGACACGCTGAAGCACGTCGTCGTGCATTGTCCGGCCGGGGCGGGTTATCTGTGCGTCGAACCGGTCTCGCACGTGAGCGACGGCTTCAACCTCGCGGCGCAAGGGCTGCCCGAAACCGGCATCGCGCTCATCGGGCCAGGTAGTGAAATACGGGCGTCG
The DNA here is from genome assembly GCF_023631365.1 of Caballeronia sp. INML2. Lineage (NCBI taxonomy): Bacteria > Pseudomonadati > Pseudomonadota > Betaproteobacteria > Burkholderiales > Burkholderiaceae > Caballeronia > Caballeronia sp. INML2. The sequence goes on from NZ_JALQDH010000048.1 coordinate 12,307, forward strand.
CTCGCGATGGCAGTCGGCGAGACCCCGGCCCGGCGCGACGGCGGCGACGCCTGACGCGCGCTTCCACGCAGGCGCGCTCGCGAACCGCGGGAAGGCGCGACGCATGCGCCGGCAACCAGCCCCCGACGACGAGGCAAGCATCTCTGTTCATGGCGGCACCTCCGGATTCGGGACTCAGCGCGTGAGCGGCATGGAAAAGAACGACTCGACGAGATCGACGATGCGCCAGGTCGCGCAAGGCCGACGGCAGTGGGCATCGAAACCGGCTTCCTTGAGCGTCTGAACCGGGTCGGCGGGCCACACGTTGCTCATCGCGACGAGGAGCCGCCCGGTGACGTCCGCGTCCATGCGCAGCGTGCGCAGAAAGACATAGCCGGAATCGTTGTCAAGACGCGTATCGAGAAGCAGCGCCTGTGGCTGCCAGCTATGCACCAGCGCGCGCACGGATTTCATATCCTGCGAATGGATGACCTGCAAGCCTTTGAGCCGAAGTTGCACGGCGAGGGAATCGCCGATCGACTTGTCTTGATGGGCGATCAGCACACGGCGCGATGTGTCCGCCGTGCGGGCCCGCTTGATACGCCACAACGCGAATTCGCTTTCGTTGTCGGCCAGACGGCTTGACATCTCATCCTCCATTCTCGTATTGCGTTACGTGGTTGATTCGACTGCGACCAGTGTCGACCGAACGTACCGGCCGCTAAACCCGGCACGGGAGGGGGATGCGGTGGATTTTGTGAGACTGCCGAATGTATCCCTGCGAAAGGGGGGTGGTCGCCGCGCGCGGCGCGCGTAATATCGGAACCGTTCTCGGAGCCTCGCAATGGAAAATGGCTACTTCAAAACTGTGTTGCTAGTAGAGGACGAAGGGCTCACCAGGAGCGCCATGAAAAGCCTCATTCTGGCGAACGAGCCTTTGCTCGAAATCGACGAAGCCGATGGGTTCGAGCAGGCGAAGGCCAAGCTTTCCGCCAACACCTACGATCTCATGTTCCTCGACTACCACTTGCGCGGCCAGGCGACCGGCATGGACCTCCTCAACTGGATTCGCGAGGAAGAGCGCGAGATCCAGACGATCATGCTTTCCGCGCAGGACGACCGCGACACGGTGCTCGAATGCATCAAGAACGGCGCGTGCGGATTCATTTCGAAGGGCAGCGAGCAGGGCGCGGGCGTCTTCCGCGAAGCGCTGAAGACGATTCTCAACGGGCGCGTCTACCTGCCGAACACCGTGCTCGGCAAGGGCGGCCACAGCCCGAAGCCGGTTTCGCCGCACGCAGGCGTGACGGTCGAATCGCTCGATCTGCCGCCTCGCCTGACCGAGACGCTGCGCTATCTGCTGCAAGGCCTGTCGAACAAGGCTATCGCGCGCAAGATGAACATCAGCGAAAACACTGCCAAGGAATATTCAAGCGATCTGCTCGCGCGCTTTCACGTCACGCGGCGAACGTTTCTGATCGTCGAGATGGCGCGGCGCGGGATCGAAATGCCGATGAGCAACACGTCGTCGGCGTCCTGACCCTTCCATTCCTCTTCTTTTCGACGCGGTCAGCCTGAAAGGCGTCCGCGTCGTCGCATCTGCGCCGCCTTTTTCTCATCGTTCCGAGGAATGCGCCTGGGATGGTAAGGTAGAGCCCGGACTATATTTGAGATGGGGTCAGCGTAGGTGATTCGCAGGATGACGTTCATAAAAATGCAAGGCGCCGGCACGGCCATCGCGGTGACAGCGGCGCTGCTTCTCGGCGCATGCGCGCCGCTTCCGCAGCAGAACGGCACCGACACCGCGGCGGCGTCGGCGGCATCGGCCACGCAAGCGGCTCAGGCTCCGGCCAGGCCGCCCGCACCGCCGGCGCCGCCGGGCGAGCAGCGCATCATGGTCGGCAGCGCGAACGGCTACCATCTGATGCTCAAGACGACGCCCCCATCTCAAGTCTGCGACGACGGCGCCTTTGCCGACGGCGTGCGCTACGGCTACGCGCTCACCTGGAACCGCCTCGTCAGCGAGGAAGTGCGCAATGGCGGCAAGGCCCGGCGCAAGTTCGACCCGTCGGCGGTCCATTCCCTGGACGATCAGTACAAGATCCAGTGGGACGGCAAGGAGCGCGTCAACGCGTGCGCATCGGACGGCTATCTGATCGGACGCGTCGTCGGCACGCATCTGGCCGGCGTCGACATGCGCAACGGCAAGCCTTCCTGATCACGAATACGGCGGCTCAGTCGCACGTGTGCGTCGCCGTGACGTAGCGGCCCGCGGCTGCGACATCGCCGTAGATCGTGTAGCCCGTGCCGTTCGCGGACGCCTGCGCGATCACCAGCACCACGGATTGGCTCGTCCTGCCGCCGCCGGGCACCGAAACGGCCAGCGTATCTGCGCTCGGCGAATATTCGCGCACGCGCGGCGCGATCGGCGTCCATTTTTCCTTCACGCAGCGAACGAAGTCGTATGGCTTGTACTGCGACGTGCCCGACCCGAAGGGCACGGTCTTGAGCAGGGCGTCGTCGGTCGAAACGCACGCGCTCAGCACGGATGCGCCGATGGCGGCAAACAAGATTTCGATGTGTTTTCTCATAATTCCGATGCCTTTTTTTGTAGTAACCGCTTAAGCTACCGTCCCGTGCTCAGGTCGATGCCCGCAAGCTGCGCGGCCGTCGATCCTAACCGCTTCCCTGACAAACCGTAAAGCGCGCGCGATCGGTCATTCGTGCCGGTCGAGCCGTCCGGGAACCGCGCCAGGTCTAATCGAAAGCTTTCGATCCGTAGTTTTCCCAATATTAGTCAAGTCGGGTCAACCACCGCCGTTATACAGGCGTTTCACACATTGAAGCCTTTTGTATGGCGCGAGCGCGAGCGGCAGGCGCCGAAGTGGCGCTCTCCGACCGCGTGTGTGCGCGGACCCCGATAACCGTGATGTAACGTTGCCATCGATCGCTCGCGGCCGATGCGCAGCGGGAGCCAGTTTGATAGAACGCATGTCTCGCACAAAGTTGCTTGCCCGGCTTCGCGCCATTTCTCCGATCGGACGTTCGTCCGGCGGCTTCGATCTTCAGCGGCTCGCCGCGCCCGTGCTGACGGTCGTCATCTGCGTGCTGCTGCTGGTCGTCTTCCAGCATCTTTCGCGCTCGGTCGATTACAAGTCGGTCATCCACTCGCTGCGCATGATGACGCCGCAAGCCTGGATGGCCGCGCTGTTCGCGACCGGGCTCAGCTTTGCCGCGCTCGTCGGGCGGGACGCGGTCGGGCTGCGTCACATCGGCGTAGCGGTGCCGCGTTCCTTGCTGTGGGTCGGCGCGACGGTCGGCTCGGCGCTCGGCAACGTAACGGGCTTTGGTGCCCTGACAGGCGGCGCCGTGCGCTGCCGCGTCTACGGCGCGGCCGAGGTCACGCCGGCGCAAGTCGGCCGCCTGACGATTTTCACGAGCGTCACGCTGGCGCTCTCCCTTGCCTTCATGGCGGCCGCCGGCATGCTGTTCGGCGCGGGCACGCTCTCGGGCATGATGCATGTGCCGCCGGCCGTGCTGCGCGTGACGGGCGCGGCGCTGCTCGCCGTGTTCACCGCGATGGCCGTCGTTTGCGGCGGCGAGCCGCGCACGCTGCGTTCGCGCTGGAAATGGCTGTCGTTCACCGTCCCGGCGCGCCGCGATTTCGTCGCGCAGGCCGCGCTCGCCGTCATCGATGTATTCGGCGCCGGGCTCGCGCTCTGGGCGCTCCTGCCGAACGCGCAAGTCGGCTTCGGCGAATTCATGACGGTTTTCTCGGCGGCGATGCTGCTCGGCATGATCGGTCATACGCCGGGCGGCGTCGGCGTGTTCGAGGCGGCAATGGTGTTCGCGCTCGGCAACAGTGCGCAGACGCCGGATGTGCTGGCCGCGCTGCTTGCGTATCGCGCGATCTATTTCGGCCTGCCGCTGATCCTTTCCGCGGGCGTGATGGCCGCGTTCGAAGGGCGTGCGCTCAAGGGCCGCTTCGGCCTCCTGAGCCGGCGTCACGTGTCGCAGCTTGCGCCGTTGTTCCTGTCGATCGTCACGTTCGCGGCGGGCTCGATGCTCGTCATCTCGGGCGCGACGCCGGCATTCAAGATGCGCATTGCGCTGTTGCAGACCATCGTCCCGCTGTGGGTGCTGGAAAGCTCGCAACTGCTCGGCTCGGTGCTCGGCGTGCTGCTCCTCTTCGTCGCGCGCGGCCTGATGCGCCGCCTCGATGCCGCCTGGTGGCTCGCGCTCGTGCTCGCTGTGACGAACCTCGCGCTGTCGCTCGCCAAAGGTCTCGCGTTCGTCGAAGTCGGCGTCCTCGCGTTTCTCGTCGTGCTCCTCGTCCTGACGCGCGAGCGCTTCAACCGCCGCTCGTCGCTCTTCGCCGAGCGCTTCACCGCGACATGGCTGATCTCGATAGGCGTCGTGATGGCCTTCGCCGTGTGGATCATGCTCTTCGCATTCCGCGACGTGCCGTACAGCGGCGATCTCTGGTGGCAGTTCGCCTTCGACGAGCGCGCCCCGCGTGCGCTGCGCGCGACGCTCGCGGCGGCGGTGTTCGCGTCGGCGTTCGGCGTGTGGCAACTGCTGCGTCCGGCGGCGGGCCGCTTCGTGAAGCCCGCCCCGCAGGATCTCGCCGATGCCGCGCGCATCTTCCGCGCACAGGAACGCAGCGACGCCGGCCTCGCGATGATGGGCGACAAGAGCTTCCTCTTCTCCGAGTCGCGCGAAGCTTTCCTGATGTACGCGAAGCACGGCCGCACGTGGGCCGCGCTGCACGATCCGGTCGGTCCGCGCCGCGAGTGGGCGGAGCTGATCCGCAAGTTCGTCGAGCTCGCGCACGCGCACAACGGCCGCGCGGCGTTTTATCAGGTGCGCGCCGATGCTCTGCCGCTCTATCTCGACGCCGGCCTCACGCTGATGAAGCTCGGCGAGGAGGCGCACGTCGCGCTCTCCGAGTTCGATCTGAAGGGCTCGCATCGCTCGCATTTGCGCTATGCGCTCAAGCGCGGCGAGCGCGATGGCTTCGATACGGAAGTCATCGGGCCGGAGCGGATCGCGGCAAGCATGCCGATGCTGCGCGCAATCTCCGACGACTGGCTCGACAGCCGCTCCGCGCGAGAGAAGAGCTTCTCGGTCGCGGCGTTCAACGAGGAATATCTCGCGGCGCAGTCGGTGCTGCTCGTGCGCCAGCAGGGCGCGCCGGTCGCGTTCGTCACCTTCATGACGACCGACATGAACACCGAAGCGACCGTCGGCGTGATGCGCCATGTTTCGGCCGCCTCGTCTTACGCGATGGAATACCTCTTCACCAAGCTCGCGCTGCATCTGAAGGAAGCGGGGTTCAAATCGCTGTCGCTGGGCATTGCGCCGCTGTCGGGCATGGAACCGACGCCGCTGGCCTCGCACTGGCATCGGTTCGCGGGGCTCGTCTGGCGCTTCGGCGGGCGTTTCTACAACTTCCGCGGACTGCGCGGATTCAAAAGCAAGTTCCAGCCGCGCTGGGAGCCGCGTTATCTGGCGGCGTCCGGTTCGGTCGGCGTATTTTTCACTTTGGCGGATCTTTCGCTCCTCGCGGGCGGTTGGCGTTCATGAAATTCTTTTGCAAGAAAGCGGCGGCGGTCGTGGTGGCCGCCGTCTGTGGTGTGTCCATGTTCAGTGCGGCGCATGCCGCTGAATCGATTTCCGGCGGACGTTACGGCCAGGTGACGCTCACGAAGCCCACTGGTGACATGACCGGCTTCGTCGTGCTGTTCTCGGAGCAAAGCGGCTGGACGCCGGCCGATCAGGAGGCCGCCGCCGCGCTCGCCGCCAGGGGCGCGATGGTGATCGGCGTCGATACGCCTCGCTATGCCGCGCGAGTCGCCGCCGACAAGACGGAGAAGTCGTGCCATAACCTCGTCGGCGATGCGGAGAACATGAGCCATCAGCTCGAACGCACCGTCCAGTCGAATCATTATTTCTCGCCGATCCTGGTCGGCACGGGGCAGGGCGCGATCCTCGCGGAAAGCTCGCTGAAGCAGGCGCCCGACAACACCGTCGCGGGCGCCGTGTCGCTCTCGGCGGACGCGCAACTCGACGCGCGCTTCAAGCCGTGCCCGCCGGACCCGACCATCATCCACGCGAAGGGTCTGCCGGGTTTCATGGAGCGCGCGGCATTGCAACCGGGTCAGACGAAGGCCACCGCGCTCGTCGCGATGACGGGGCCGCATCTCAGAAAGGCCGGGCCCACGACCGGCGGCGACGTCTCCGATCTCCCGCTGATCGAGCTGCGCGCCGCGCAACCCACCGATATGCTCGCGATCGTCATTTCCGGCGACGGCGGCTGGCGCGATCTCGACAAGACAATGGCGCTCGCGCTGCAACGCGATGGCGTGTCGGTGATCGGCATCGACTCGCTGCGCTACTTCTGGAGCGAGAAGACGCCGCAGCAAACGGCCGACGACCTCGCCCGCGTGATCCGCGCGTACGGCGCGCGCTGGCATACGAGCCATGTGGCGCTCGTCGGCTATTCGTTCGGCGCGGATGTGATGCCGTTCGCGTATAACCGTCTGCCGGACGCAGTGCGCGCGCAGGTGTCGTATATCTCGCTGATGGGATTTTCGCCTGCCGCGGATTTTCAGATCCGCGTCACCGGCTGGCTCGGCATGCGCGCAAGCGAAAAGGCGCTCAAGGTGCGGCCGGAATTGAACAAGCTGCCGCCGTCGATGGTGCAATGCATCTACGGCGAGAAGGAAGAGGACACGCTGTGTCCGCAACTGACGAAGACGGGTATCGAAGTGGTGAAGCTGCCGGGCGATCATCACTTCGGCGGCGACTACGATGCGCTCGCGCGGCGGATTCTCGCGGGCTGGCGCAAGCAGATCGCGGCGCAGCAGGGGTAGGGGTAGTACCCAAAAGCGCCTTGATTCGGCCGCTCGATCGTCCGATCGAGCGGCTCATCGAGCGCCGCGTTCAAATCACTTGAGCGGCCCGAGATAATCCCGCTTGCCGATCGGCGCGCCTAGATGGCGCAGGATGTCGTGCGTCGTGACGACGTGGAAATAGAAGTTGGGCAGCCCGAAGCCGAACAGATAATCGTCACCCGAGAACGACGGCGAGAAATCCGGAAACTTCAGTGTGACGGTGCGAGTCTCGCAGCCGGCAAGCGACGCCTTGTCGATGCTCTTCAGGAACGCGATCGTCTTCTCGATACGCGCCTGCAGCGCCGGAAAACTGTCTTCGTCGTCCTCGAAGCGCGGCGCGTCGACGCCGGAAAGACGTGCCGCCGACAGCTTCGCCGTGTCGCTCGCGCGCTGGATCTGGGCGGCGAGCGGCAGCATGTCGGGCGCGAGGCGCGCATTGATCACGTCGGCGTGAGCGAGGCCTTTTTCATCGGCGAAGACGGCGCCTTTCTTCAGCAGATCCGCGCATACCTCGAGTCCGCGAATGAATACGGGAATCGATGCGCGATACATCGTGAGAGACATGGAAGTGCGCTCCTTGTGTTCTGGTTTGGATACCGACAGGGGACACAAGCATAGCGCCGCGCCCATTTGCCTGCTCGAACCGGCAGGATCGATTCACCGTGCGGCGTGCCGCGCATCCCACGCGCGCAGCTCCGCCTGATAGCGCGCCAGCGCCTCCTGATACAGATCGAAAACGCACGCGTTGCAGCCGCTCTGGCAGCAGTCTTCCGGCAGCGGACGCTCGGGTGGCACCGGGCGCGGATCGTCGGTGTGAGGAGAAGGATCGTTCATCGCTTCATTGTGCATCGGCTTCGCCACGGCGGACGCGAGCGGCTAGACTTTGGCGGCGTATCGCGCTGCCCGCGATGCGATACTGCGCGGCGGGGCGGTAAGCACCCGTCATCACGTCGATCGGACCGGGGGACCCACGCGATGAACCAGATCGTCAGCCTTGCGATCTCCGGCGCGCTTCTGAGCGCCTTTCTGGCCGGCTGCGTCGCGCCGCCGGAAACGCCGGTCGGACCCGGCCAGACGAATTCGGGGGCGCAGAACGCCTGGAGCGCCGAGATCCGCCGCACGCAGGACGGCATTGCGCATATCCGCGCAGCCGATTGGGGCGGCCTCGGCTTCGGTTTCGGCTATGCGCAGGCGCAGGACAACTTGTGCACGCTCGCGGACGGCTTCGTCACGTATCGCGGCGAGCGCTCGGCCTGGTTCGGTCCGGACGCGCGCCCGTCAGCGGCGGCGACCTTCGGCCAGCCGCGCAATATCGACGCGGATTTCTTCTTTCGTCTGATCGGCGATCAGGCGGCCGTCGAACGTTATCGTCTCGCGCAACCGGCTGAACTGCGCAATCTGATCGACGGCTTCGCGAACGGCTACAACCGCTATCTCGCCGATCTGAACGCGGGCAGCTTCCCGAACGCGCATGCAGCGTGCCGCGGCAAGCCGTGGCTCGGCAAGATCAACGCCGACGACATCTACCTTCGCCTGATCGCGGCCAATCTCGCGGGCGGCTCGGCGCGCTTCGTGACATCGATCGCCACCGCCCATCCGCCGAAGCCGGCTACCACCTCTGACGCAGCGCAAACCACGCTCGAATCCTTGCGCTTTCCCATCGGCGAGCATGCGGGCATCGGCAGCAATGCGCTTGCGTTCGGCGCGCCGATCACGCGCGACAAACGCAGCATCCTGTTCGGCAATCCCCACTGGTTCTGGCGCGGCCCCGACCGTTTCTATCAGGCGCAACTGACGATTCCCGGCCAGTTGAACGTCGCGGGCGTGTCGTTTCTCGGGGTGCCGCTGATCGTGCTCGGCTTCAACGAGAACATCGCGTGGACGCATACGGTGTCGAGCGCGCGGCGCTTCGGCATTTTCCAGTTGACGCTCGATCCCGCCGATCCGACGCGGTATCTCGTCGATGGCGAGAGCGAAGCGATGACGCCCGTGCCGCTCACGGTGCGCTCGCGGCGCGCCGACGGCACCTACGAATCCGTGTCGCGCACGCTGTACAAGACGCGCTACGGTCCGGTCGTCGATTTGTCCGCGATGGCACAGGGACTCGGCTGGAGCGGCGAGCGCACGTATGCGCTCGCCGACGTGAACATCGACAACACGCGCGCGTTCCAGAACTTTTTCGCGTGGAATCAGGCGCGCTCGCTCGGCGACTTCATGGCGATCCAGAAGCGCTACGCCGCGATGCCGTGGGCGAACACCTTCGCGATCGGGCGCGGCGACGAGCGCGTCTGGTTCGCCGACATCGGCCCGATCCCGAACGTGCCCGACGCGCTCGCGCAGTCGTGCACGACTCCGGCCGGCCGCGCGTTCGCGGCCCGTGTGCCGGGCGTGCCGTTCCTCGACGGCTCGAAGAGCGCGTGCGCGTGGCGCGTCGATTCGACGAGCGTGCAGCCGGGCGCGCTGCCCGTCGAGCAACTGCCGAACATCGTTCGCGGCGACTACGTCGGCAACTTCAACGACAGCTACTGGCTCACCAACGCGAACGCGCCGATGTCGGGCTATCCGCGCATCGCGGGCGCGACGCGCGTCGAGCAGTCGCTGCGCACGCGTTACGGCCATCTGCTCGCCGCGCGCCTGCAGCGCGAGCGCGGCGGCGTGACGCGCGACGCGCTCGAATCCGCCGTGCTGGAAACGAACTCGATGTCCGAGCGCCTCTACCGCCAGCCGCTGCTCGATGCGGTCTGCACGGTCAACGAAGCGCTCGGCCCGCTGCACGAGGCCTGCGAGGTGCTGCGCAAGTGGAATGGCACGGCGGAGATCGACGCGCGCGGCGCGAATCTCTGGGACGAGTTCTGGTCACGCGCGACGCGGATCGCGCCGGAACGCCTGTACGCGTCGGGCTTCGATCCGAACAAGCCGCTCGCGACGCCGGCAGGCTTCAGTGCCGACAACCCCGCGGTCCTTCAGGACTTGCGCCAGGCGCTCGGCGGCGCGGCACTCGCGCTGACGCTGAACGGCTTTGCACTCGATTCGCGGCGCGGCGACATGCTCTACACGACCCGCAACGGCGCGCGCGTGCCGCTTTTTGGCGGCTGCGACGAGGCGGGCTACTTCACGATCGTCTGCGCGCGGCGTCCGCTCGATGCGAAGGGTTATCCGATGGACATCAACGGCCAGGGCGACAGCTACGTGCAGGTCGTCACGTTCGGCGAGAACGGCGTGGAAGCCGACACGATGCTCTCGCACGCCGAATCCGATGATCCGGCCTCGCCGCACTCGGGCGATGCGACGCGCGCGTTCGCGGCGAAGCGCTGGTCGCGCTTTCGGTTTTCCGAACAGGCGATCGATTCCGACCCGGCGGCGACGCGCGTCGTCGTGTCGGGAACGCGCGATGGCGCGGCGAGCAAGCCAGCACGCTAGAAAATCACCCCAAAAGGGGCATGCACGGCCCGTCGCCGCTCCAGCCGGGGGCAAATCCCGTCTATGATTGAAGTTTGCCTCGAAGGGAAACAGGGTCATGACTAACGGCGACAGCACGCAACACGACGAAGCAGTACGGCTCGATTCCGCCGCGCTGCGCGAGTTCGTGGATCGCAAATGGAACGACGAGATCGTGCCCGCACTGACCGACTACATCGCCGTGCCCGCGAAGAGCCCGATGTTCGATAGCGACTGGGCGCGCCACGGCTTCATCGAGCGCGTGGTCACGGATGCGGTCGACTGGATCAACACGCAGCCGGTGAAGGGTCTCAAGGTCGAGATCGTGCGCCTGCCCGGGCGCACGCCGGTCATTTTCTTCGAAACGCCCGCCACACGCGCCGGCAGCAACGAGACGGTCGTGCTGTACGGCCATCTGGACAAGCAGCCGGAGTTCGAAGGCTGGCGCAGCGATCTCGGCCCGTGGACCCCGAAGCTCGAGGACGACAAGCTCTACGGCCGCGGCGGCGCTGACGACGGCTATGCCACCTACGCCAGCATCACCGCGCTCGCGGCGCTGGATGCGCAGAACGTCGAGCGGCCGCGCTGTGTCGGCATCATCGAGACGTGCGAGGAATCGGGCAGCTACGATCTTCTGCCTTACATCGACGCACTGCGTGACCGGCTCGGCGATGTCGGCCTCGTGATCTGTCTCGATTCCGGCGCGGGCAACTACGATCAGCTGTGGCTCACGACGTCGCTGCGGGGTCTCGTCGCGGGCGATCTCGAAGTGCAGGTGCTCGAAGAGGGAATCCACTCGGGCGGCTACGGCGGCATCGCGCCGTCCACTTTCCGCATCATGCGGCAACTGTTCGAACGCCTCGAAGATGCGAGCACGGGCAATCTCTTGCCGGAGAGCTTTCACTGCCCGATTCCGATGCTGCGCCGGCGCGAAGCTGAAATGACCGCGCGCATCCTCGGTGACGATGTCTGGAAGAAGCTGCCGTGGAGCTGCGGGGCGGACGGTAGCAGCGTGCTGCCGACGACGACCGATCCTCGCGAAGCGCTCCTCAATTCCACCTGGCGTCCGTCGCTCACCGTGACGGGCGCGGCGGGCCTGCCGCCGCTCGCGGACGCGGGCAATGTGCTCGCGCCGCGCACGGCGTTCAAGCTGTCGCTGCGCCTGCCGCCGCTCGTCGACGCGGCCAAGGCGGTCGTGAAGTTGCAGCGATTGCTCGAAATGGATCCGCCGTACAACGCCAAGGTGACGTTCAAGCCGGAAGCGGGCGCCGCGACGGGCTGGAATGCGCCGGACCTCGCGCCGTGGCTGCGTTCGTCGCTGAATGAAGCGTCGAAGCGCCACTTCGGAGCGGACGTCGCGTACATCGGGCAGGGCGGCACGATCCCGCTCATGAACACGCTCAAGGAAGGGTTTCCGCGTTCGCAGTTCATGGTGTGCGGCGTGCTCGGCCCGAAATCGAACGCGCATGGACCGAACGAATTCCTGCACGTTCCGTATGCGAAAAAGCTGACGGCCTCGGTTGCGGAAGTGATTGCGGCGGCGCCCTGAATCTCGATCGACCGGTCGACGGTATGGAAAGCCCGGTCTGTCCGGGCTTTTTTTGGCCGGTTTTCAGCGATTTCGTAAAAACAAACTGGTAAGGCCAGTTGATCGTCTGTAAAGTGATAGGCCCGCGCGTGCCTCGAAATTCGAAACGCGCGAGCCATCAACTACGGAGACGAGTGCCGCAATGAATGCATCCCCCACGTCCACCCCTTATGCCACCGAACAGCGCATCGCCGCCGACACGCTGCACGCCTATGTCCGCGCGATCTGGGAATCAGCCGGCAGCGCGCCGCGCGAGGCGGAACTGGTCGCGGACCACCTCGTGATGTCGAATCTGTCGGGTCACGATTCGCACGGCGTCGGGATGATCCCGCGCTACGTCGCGTCGCTCGGCGAGGGCCAGTTGAAGCTCAACACGCACGCCCAAATCGTGCGCGATGCGGGCGCCGTGCTGACCGTCGATGGCCGCAAGGGCTTCGGGCAAGTGGTCGCCTACGAAGCGATGGAACATGGAATCGAGCGCGCGAAGAAGCTCGGTGTGTGCGCGGTGGGCTTGCGCAATGCGCATCACATCGGGCGCATCGGTCATTGGGCGGAGCAGTGCGCGAAGGCGGGGCTCGTGTCTTTCCACTTCGTGAACGTCGCGGGCGATCCGCTCGTGGCACCCTTCGGCGGCATCGACCGGCGTTTCGGCACGAACCCGTTCTGCGCAGCCTATCCGCGCGAGGGCAAGAGCCCGCTCGTGCTCGACTTCGCGACCGCCGGCATCGCTTACGGCAAGACGCGGGTGGCGTACAACAAGGGCGTGAAGGTCGCGCCGGGCATGCTGCTGGATCACGAAGGCAAGCCGACCATCGAACCGAAGGTGATGCACGAAGAGCCGTTCGGTTCGCTCACGGCGTTCGGACTGCACAAGGGTTCGGGCCTCGCCGCGTTGTGCGAGATTTTCGGCGGGGCGCTCTCGGGCGGCTATACGACGCACGAGGAGACGCTGGAGAAGTCGAGCGCGATCATCAACTGCATGACCTCGGTGATCGTCGATCCGAACGCGTTCGATGCCCCCGCCGCGCAGGCCGAGGCCGAAGCGTTCCTCGAATGGATGAAGGCTTCGCCGCGGGCGGCGGGCGTGGACGCGATCTACGCGCCGGGCGAGCCGGAGGAGGCGCGTCGCGCGGACCGCACGGCGAACGGCATCGCAATCGATCCGACGACGTGGAAGCAGATCCGCGATTCCGCGACGAAGTCGGGCATGCCGGAAGCGGATATCGAGAAGTTTGCGGCTGCGCTGAAGTAACGCGTGATGTCGCACGCGCGGCAAATTGGTCAAGCCAATTTGCCGCGTCATCGGCGATCAGGCGGCCATGTCGTCATCGATCCATTTGATGACGGACGTGCGTTTCGGCTGCCAGCCGAGCGTCTCGCGCGTGCGCTTGCTGCGCACGCGGCTGTTCGAGCCGAGACCGTACGACGCCATTTCATAACCCCATTCCTTGATCGCTTCCTCGAGCGGCCAGTCTTCCGGCCCACGCAGTTCGAGGGCGCGGGCCATGGCGGCCGTCATGTCGCGGAACTGCGCCTCGCCGCTTTCGACGAAGTAGAAAGTGCCCGCCGGCGATTTTTCGAGCGCGAGGCGGTAGATATCGACGACATCGTCGATATGCACGTTCGACCAGATGTTCAGGCCGCGTCCCACGTGGCGCACGATGCCGCTCTTCTTCGCCTGACGCTCCAGTCGCGGCAACTGCACGCTTGCCGTATTCGGGACGGCGCCGTGGCCGTAAATCAATGTGTTGCAGAGCACGGTCGAGCGCACGCCGCGTTTTGCGGCATCGAGCACCAGTGTGTCGATCGCCACGCGCGGCGCCTTGTCGGGCGTCGGCTCGGGCAGGTCGTCCTCGGAGTAGATTTTGTCCGATGCCTCGCCGCCCGACGCATCGCCGACGATGCTCGATCCGCTCGTATGCAGGAACGGCTTGTTCGTGCCTTCGAGCGCGCCGATCAGCGCCTGGACGGCGCCGCGATGATCGCTGCTCGCGGCGTTGATGACAGCATCGGCGGCGCGCGCCTCGGCGGTCAGCAAGTCGGTGTCGTCCAGGCTGCCGATCACCGGTTCGATGTTCAGGCGCTTCAGGTCCTCGGCCTGTTCCGTGCGCCGGATAAGACCGCGCACCCGATGACCGTCACGCGCGAGGCCCGCCGCGATCGAACCGCCGATAAACCCGCCCGCGCCAGTGATGAAAATGTTCATGTTTGTGCTCCGTTGAATGTTCGAACTACGATGAGCACAGTATGAGCCGCTTGGACTCTCGCAAAAAGAGCGATAGTCTCAAATGAAACTTGACTCCGAATCAATAATCCGCCGTCGACGCCCATCTCACCGTTTGTCACTCCACCCGAACCGACGATGCCTCCGATCGAAACCATCAACGCTCCCGGCCTGCCGATTCCGGCGGGACACTACAGCCACGCGACCCGCGCCGGCAATCTCGTGTGCGTGTCCGGCCAGTTGCCTATCCGTCCAGACGGCACGCATACGGGCGATCTCCCGTTCGAAGAGCAGGCTGAACAGACTCTTTCGAATCTGCGCACCGTGCTCGAAGCGGCAGGCGCGAGTCTCGCAGACTGCATCGAAGTGACCGTGTATCTCGTCGGCGTCGATCATTGGAAAGCGTTCAACGAAATCTACGCGCGCCACTTCGGCGCGTGGAAACCGGCGCGCGCCGTCGTGCCGGTCGGCGCGCTGCACTACGGCTATTTGCTGGAGATCTCGGCGCGGGCCTGGATCGAGCGCGGCTAGCCGCTACGCAAGGTCCAGCGATTTCGTCAGGTCGCCGAGCGGCGCCTGGCCGTTCGCGGCGAAGGCACGATCCCGTGAGGCCACGCCGTCGAGCGGTGCCAGGTCATGCACGCGCGAGATGAAGCGCAAGATCGAGTTCGTGTCGTACACGGTGTGATCGACGTAGCCCTTCTTCGCGAACGGGGAGATCACGAGCGCCGGAATGCGCGAGCCCGGGCCCCAGCGATCGCCCTTCGGCGGCGAGACATGGTCCCACCAGCCGCCGTTCTCGTCGACGGTGACGATCACCACCGTGTTTTCCCACTGCGGCCCGCGCTGGATGTGCTCGATCACGTTCGAGATATGCCGGTCGCCGGAAGCGACATCCGCATAGCCCGCGTGCATGTTGAGATTGCCTTGCGGCTTGTAAAAGGTGACGGCGGGGAGGCGGCCCGCGTCGATGTCGGCGAGCAGCTTGTTCGTCGATGGATCGTCGCCCAGACCCGCGTCGCGCAGATGCTGAGTGCGCGCGGCGGTGCCCGGTGCGTAGTTCGCGAAGTAGTTGAACGGTTGATGGTGATACTGGAAGTCCGGCACCGCGCCGGTGTCCCGGTGCTCGAGCGCGTATTGCCAGGCGCCGCTGTACCACGCCCAGTCGATGTTCCTGTCCGACAGGCGATCGCCGATGGTCGCGTAAGTCTGCGGCGGCAACACGAGCGCGTTCGCCCGGTCCGCGTAACGCGGATCGCCACCTTGCGGGGGCGGCACATTGCTCGGCTGATAGGGCGGGAACATGGTGTTGACCGCATAGCCATCGGCGGTGAGCGCCCCGTCGCGCACGAACTTCGGCGGACCTTCGAGCGCCGATTTCGGCGAATCGGGCGCGAGTTTGAGGCGCGATCCGGTGGGGTCGTCGCCTTCGATCACTGCAAGCAACTTTGCCGCCGGACTGCCTTTCGCGTCCGGATAGAAGGGCGCCTGCGCCGAGATCAGGAAAATATGGTTCAGCCACGAGCCGCCGAATGCCGACATGAAAAAGTTGTCGCAGAGCGTGTATTGCTGCGCGAGCCCCCACAGCTTCAGCGTCTCAGGCGAGTTCTGGTAATGGCCCATCACGAGGCCGCCCGAGTCGCCCCACGCCGCGAACTGATTATTACGACCCGCGTTGATCTGCATCTGGTTCTGATAAAACCGGTGGACCAGATCCCGCGTGATGACCGAATTGGGAAGCGGCGCCCCGTTCGCGTCCATGATCTGGAAGGGCGCGTTGCGCAGACCGGTGATCTGCTGCTCGGAAATCGCAAAGCGCTTGCCGCCGACTTCCTGCGCTTGCGGCACGAGCCCGCCCCAGATTTTCGGGAGCGTGGGCATGGGCGTGAGGCCGTCGCGATCGAGTTGCGTGTACTGCGACGCGGGCACGGCTGAGAGCGGATATTGCACGCCCGGATAATTGCCGTAGAGATTGGTGAAGCTGCGGTTCTCCGCGTAAATCACGACGATGTGCTGAACCTTCGCCGTGAGCGTGCGGTCGAGTGCGACATCGGCTGCGGTTTTAGGCGTGGACGGCTTGTTTTCGAACAGGTTGCACCCGCCGAGCGACAGTCCTGCGAGACCCACGCCAGCCGCAAGCAGCCGCCGCCGCGCGGGGTCCGCCGGCGCGTCGCCGGCTGGCGTATCGATGCTGGAGGGAAGCTCGTTCTGCGGATGGTCCTTCTCATTCATCGCCTGACTCCTCGTGAACATGCCGCACACGTCCCATGACGCGCGCCCGCATTATCGACGCCGAAAGATGACGCGCCCATTACCCGGCGCCCCGGCCTGGCCGCTATGCTGCTCGCGGCTCAACTGAGTGGGCATGATGCCGCATCGCCCCGCAGCGCGAAACCCGGCCAAACGGCATAGGAGAAAAACAGGAACATTGTGCGAATCGGCCTATGTCGTTCGGCCGACTGGAAAGCGCGAAGCAGCGTGACTAACATCAACTGAACACGAGCTTTGCTCCGACGAGTACCAGCGTCGCGGCAAGCACGTGACGCAGCAGCGCTTCGGGCGCCCTCGAGGAGAGCATGCTGCCGATGGCAATGCCCGGAATCGAACCCACGAGGAGCGAGGCGAGCAGGGCCCAGTCGACCGAGCCGAGCATCCAGTGGCCGGCGCCGGCAATCAGCGTGAGCGGCACCGCGTGGGCCACATCGGAGCCGACGATGCGCACCGTCGCGAGACGCGGATACAGCAGAAGCAGCACGGTCACCCCGATCGCGCCCGCGCCCACGGACGTAATCGAAACCAGGACACCGAGAATCGCGCCGGTGAGAACCGTCCAGGCGGCGGTGCGCACGGGGTGCTCGGGCCGGCCACGTCCCTTCTTGTACGCGAAGCGGGCGAGTTGCGGCCGAAAGACCAACGAAATGGCGGTGATGAGTAGCGCCGTACCGAGTATCAGCTGGATGAGCCGCGCGGTGTCGCGCGATTCAATGCCGTGCGCGTGCAGGAAATACAGTGTGATGGCCGCCGCCGGCACGCTGCCCGCGGCGAGACGGCCGGTGATGCGCCAGTCGACCGAACCCTTGATGCCGTGCACGAGCGTACCGGCGGTCTTGGTCGCGGCCGCGTAGAGCAGGTCGGTGCCGACGGCGGTCGCCGGGTGGATGCCGAACAGCAGGACGAGCAGCGGTGTCATTAGCGAACCGCCGCCCACGCCCGTCAGGCCGACGAGAAAGCCCACCGCGAGCCCCGAAGCAGAATAAAGTAAGTCGATATGCGGAAATGACATTGCGCGCGGAGAACCCGTCAGGCGTGGGTGGGTCGAAAAGCCGTCGATGATAGCGGGTAAGCGGCTCACTTGCTGCATGAGAGCGATGCCCGACCGGGCGGTCGCGGCGTGCCGGGAGCTTCGAACGCGTTCCAGAGCGGCTCAGGAAAACCCTTCAGAACACTTTCAGGAAGGCGCAATGAATACACAGGAACAGTCGCAAGAGCAGCAACAGCAACAACAATCGCAGGAGTCGCAGCCACGGCTCACGGATGACGCGTTCATCCCGACCGAGCATGCCAACATGCCGAGCGAACGCCAGTTCGTCCTGAAATCCGGCAACACATTCGCTGTCTACGACGCGAACGGCGACATCCGTGGCGGCGATGACGGCCTTTTCGTCAACGACACGCGGGTGCTTTCGGAGCTCGTGCTGACGTTCGGCGGACGCGCGCCGTCGCTGCTTTCCGGCAGCGTGTCGAGCGACAACGCGGTTTTCACGGCGCATCTGACCAACCGCCCGCTTCCGCCGATAGGCGGGGCCCAAACGCCGGAAGGCGTGATTCACGTCGAGCGCAAGCGTGTGCTGTCCGGGCACGTGCTGCACGAGAGCATCGTGCTCACGAATTACGGCACCGAGCCGTCCACCGTGCCGCTTTCGATCTCCTTCGCGGCGGACTTTCTCGACATGTTCGAGGTGCGCGGCGCGAAACGCGGCAAGCGCGGCGCGTTGCGGCCGCCGATGGTCGAGAACGGTGAGGTCGTGTTGCGCTATATCGGCCTGGACGAAGTGGAGCGCACGGCGCGCATCCAGTTCACGCCCGCGCCGGACGTGCTGTCGCCCACGCGCGCTGACTACGCGTTGCATATTCAGTCGGAGACCGCGATCTCGGTGTATTTGTCAGTGACGGCGGTCACGCATGCGCTTTCGGATGCCAGCGAGGAAAGCAAGCGCAACGCTGCCGAAGCTGCCGAATGCGCGCCGGAGTCGGGCCGCCCGGCGATTCGCGAGGCGCTCGTCGAAGCGCATCGGCGCATGCGCGACAGACGCCGCGCGAGCGCGCGCGTGCGTTCCAGCAATCCGCTTTTCAGTGAATGGATCGACCGTTCGTTCGCCGATCTCGGCCTGCTCACGACCGACCTCGAAACCGGCCCCTATCCCTACGCGGGTATTCCGTGGTTCTCGACGGCGTTCGGCCGTGACGCGATCATCACCTCGCTGCAAATGCTCTGGCTGCAACCCACGCTCGGGCGCGGCGTGCTGCGCTTTCTCGCCGCTCATCAGGCCCGCGAGGACTCGGCGTTCCGCGATGCCGAAATCGGCAAGATCATGCACGAGACACGCAAGAGCGAGATGGCGGCGACCGGCGAGGTGCCCTTCGCGCTTTATTACGGCGGCGTGGACAGCACGCCGCTCTTCATCGTGCTGGCGGGCGCCTATGCCGAGCGCACCGGCGACGGCGCACTGATCGACGAAATATGGCCGGCGCTGCAACTCGCGGCGCAATGGGTCGCGCGCCATTGCGACAAGAATCCGTACGGTCTGCTTGATTATCAGCGCGCATCGGAGAACGGTCTCGCGAATCAAGGCTGGAAGGACAGCCAGGATTCCGTGTTCCACGCGGACGGGAAATTCCCGGTTGGACCGATCTCGCTCGTCGAAGTGCAAGCGTATGCGTCGACGGCCTTTTCAACGATGGCGCGCCTCGCCAGCGAGCGCGGCGAAGACGAAAGTGCGCGTGAGTTCGAGCGCCGCGCGCGCCACATTCGCGAGCGCGTCGAGGAGATGTACTGGATGCCGGAGATGGACTTCTACGGCATCGCGCTCGACGGCAAGGGGGAGTTGTGCCGCGTGCTGTCGTCGAATGCGGGGCATCTGCTCGCATTCGATCTCGTCGATCGCAAGCGCGGCGAGGCCGTTGCACGTCAGCTCGAATCGACGCTCTTTCACACCGGCTGGGGCGTGCGCACGCTGGCGGCGGGGCAACCGCGCTTCAATCCGATGTCGTATCACAACGGCTCCGTATGGCCGCACGACACTGCATTGTGCGCACGCGGTCTCGCGCGTTACGGCGACCGCGGTGCGGCGGTGGGCCTGCTGCAAGCGTTGTTCGAGGCCGCCGTCACCTTCGATATGCGTCTGCCTGAGCTGTTCTGCGGATTCACGCGGCAGCGCGGCGAACGGCCGATCGCTTATCCGGTCGCCTGTCTGCCTCAGGCGTGGGCGGCGGGCGCGCCTTTCATGGTGCTGGAGGCGTGCCTTGGCATGACCGTCGATGCCGTCAACGATGAAGTGCGCATCGACCGGCCGGCGTTGCCCGAAGGCATCGACTGGCTGGAAATCGGCGATCTGCGTCTCGGCGACAAGACGGCGACGATCACGTTCCGGCGCGTCGGCGGGCAGGTGATTCCGTCGGTGGAAGGGGACGTGCGCGTGGTTGCGGTGCTCTGATGCGGCAAGCGCACAGCGCCATGATGGCGCTGTGCGCGCGATGACCGGTTAAACCGCCACGCTGCCGACGTAATTCTCCGCGAGCGCGGTAGCGGCCGCGCGCGACGTCGTCACGTGCTCCAGTTCGGCTACCTGCAGACGCTGCTCGAAGGGGGACGTGTCGTCGAGCTTGTGCAGCATGCGAGTCATCCACCACGAGAAATGCTCGGCGCGCCAGACGCGCTTGAGCGCCGTCTCGGTGTAACGCGCAAGCTTCTCGGTACCGCCTTCCTTGTAGAAGTCTTCGAGTGCGGCGTTCAGCACGCGCACGTCCGACACCGCGAGGTTCAGGCCCTTCGCGCCGGTCGGCGGCACGATGTGGGCGGCGTCGCCCGCGAGGAAGAGCTTGCCCGACTGCATCGGCGTGGACACGAAGCTGCGCATCCCGACGATGTTCTTCTGGAAGATCTTGCCTTCGGTGATCTGCCAGCCATCGGCGCTATCGACGCGTGCGTGCAACTCGGCCCAGATGCGGTCGTCGGACCAGGCGTCGACCGTATCTTTCGGATCGCACTGGAAGTACATGCGTTGCACGCCCGGCGAGCGCGTGCTGATGAGCGCGAAGCCCCGGTCGTGCCGTGCATAGATGAGCTCGTCGGAAGAAGGCGGCGCTTCGACCAGAATGCCGAACCAGCCGAACGGATAGATGCGCTGATAGTCCTGCCGGACTGCCTCGGGAATCGACTGGCGCGCGACGCCCTGCGAGCCGTCGCAGCCAATGATGAAGTCGCATTCCAGCTCTTCGTCGCGGCCTTCGTGCTGATACTTGATGCGCGGCTTGCGATCGCTGCCGTCCTGGAAATCGTGCAGCGACACGTTCGACACGTTGAACTTCAGCTCCCCGTTCGCCGCGAGTCGCGCCGCAACCAGATCCTTGATGACTTCGTGCTGCGCATACACCGTGATCGAATGACCGGTCAGCTCCGTCAGCGCAATGCGGCGGCGCTGACCTTCGAACGCGAGTTCGAACCCGTGATGCAGCGCGCCTTCGGCCTGCATGCGCGCGCCGAGACCGGCTTGATTGAGCGTGTCCATCGTGCCTTGTTCGAGCACGCCGGCACGGATCGTCGATTCGATGGCGTCCTGGCTGCGCGCTTCGAGCACGACCGATTCGATGCCGCGCAGATGCAGCAGATGAGAAAGAAGAAGCCCGGCGGGGCCCGCGCCGACGATGCCGACTTGAGTACGCATGTTGTCTCCGTGAGGCAGTGGTGATGTTGTGCGTACAGTGTCGGCAGAGCGGCCTTATGCCGCAACGCGATACGGAGGATAGGGTCTATCTGGTTTCGAGATAAAGGGCCGAAAATGGGCGTAATCCGCCAGATTTACGGGTAAATCCCTACGACACGCGGACGGCCAGGAGGGCCGTCCGCATGTCGGTCAATCTCACTCGGCCGACTGCTCCTTCAACTGGTTGCGCCTATATTCGCCCTGCCGCGTGAGCATCCAGCCCGGGTATTCCGAGGGCAACTGGCTGACTTCGTCGAGCGCCGCGAGTTCGTCGTCGTTGAGCCGGACTTTCGTCGCCGCGATGTTGTCGTCGAGCTGTTCGATGCGTTTCGCGCCGATGATCACGCTCGAGACGACCTTCTGATGCAGCAGCCATGCGAGCGCGATTTGCGCGACCGACACGCCCTTGGCCTCGGCCATGCGCCGCATCACGTCGACGCAGTCATACGCGCGCTCGACGTTGACCGGCGGGAAATCGAACTTGGTGCGCCGGCTGCCTTCTTCCTTCGCGCCTTCCCGGGTGTACTTGCCCGAGAGCAGGCCGCCCCCGAGCGGACTCCAGACCATCAGGCCGACGCTCTCGCTTTGCAAGAGCGGCACGATCTCGCGCTCGAGATCACGGCCGGCGATCGTGTAATACGCTTGCAGCGACTCGAAGCGCGCAAGACCCAGCCGCTCCGAGATACCGAGCGCCTTCATGATTTGCCACGCCGCCCAGTTCGACACGCCGATATAGCGCACATGGCCATGCTGCACGAGATTGTCGAGCGCGCGCAGCGTTTCCTCGATCGGCGTCGCCGGATCGAAACCGTGAATCTGGTACAGATCGACGTGATCCAGTTGCAAGCGCTTCAGGCTCGCTTTCACCCCGTCGATGATGTGATAGCGCGACGCGCCGCGCGAGTTCGTCCCCTTCGTCCCGGTCTCGCCGAGGATCTTCGTCGCGACGACTACGTTCTCGCGCGGCACCTTCAGGTTTTTCAGCGCCTGACCGGTGATGATTTCCGACTGGCCGTCGGCATAGACGTCGGCGGTGTCGATGAAATTGATGCCCGCATCGAGTGAGCGGCCGATCAGCTTGTCCGCGTCCGCCTGCTGCAACTGGCCGATGTTGTCCCAGATTCCGCCCGTTCCGCCGCCGAACGTCATCGTGCCCAGGCACAGTTCAGAGACGAAAAGACCGGTATTGCCGAATTTCCTGTAGCGCATGGTTGCTCCCGAATGACTGGAAAGGCGCGGCATCGCCCGAACTGCGCAAGCGATCCGGCCGGCAATGCAGTATCGTCCTGGCGCGCGGCCGGTTCATAGCCTGATCCTGTTCAATCCTTGCCTGTTCCTGCAAACGCTGCGGTCGCTCGCAAGCAATCACGCGCCCGCGCGAGTAAGCTAGCCAGAGTTCTCCCTATCTCGAAATCGTCCTTTCATCATGGCCCTGAACGACACCCCCGGCCTCGCCGGAAAAGACAGTCACGACCAGCCGAAGGAGATGCGCCACGTCGGCGCGGCCGATCCCGGGCTGGATCAGGCGCGGCTCGATCTCGTCGCGTTGCTCGACCGCTTCACCGCCGGTTGCGAAGGCTCCGTCGAAACGCCGGTGCCGGGGCTAGCCCTGCATCGCATCATGAATCCGGGCGGACCGAAGCACGGCATCCAGACGCCCGCGCTCGCGCTGATTGCGCAGGGCAGCAAGCGTCTCATGGTCGGCGACGAAGTCTATATCTACGATCCGATGCACTATCTGGTGTCGTCGGTGGATCTGCCCGTGTGCGGACAGGTGTCGGTGGCGAGCGAGTCGGAGCCGTATCTCGGCATGCGGCTCGAACTCGACGTCGAGGAAATCACGTCGCTGATCCAGGACGAGAATCTGCCGCCCGCGACGCAGGCCGACGCCTCGCGCGGTCTCTATGTGAACCGCCTCGGCAACTCGATGCTCGACGCGGTGCTGCGCCTCCTGCGTCTCGTCGATACGCCTGAAGACGTGCCGATCCTCGCACCGCTCGTGAAGCGCGAGATTCTCTATCGCCTGCTGATGAACGGCTCGGGCGCGCGGCTGCGCCAGATTGCGCTGCAGGACAGTCAGACCCAGCGTATCGCGAAGGCCATCCAGTTGCTGCGCCAGCACTTCGATCAGCCGCTGCGTGTCGAGGACATTGCGCGGGACGTCCACATGAGCGTGTCGTCGCTGCATCACCATTTCAAGGCCGTCACGGCGATGAGCCCGTTGCAATATCAGAAGCAGTTGCGGCTTCAGGAGGCGCGCCGCCTGATGATGCTCGATATCGTCGATGCCGCCACGGCCGCGCATCGCGTGGGCTATGAAAGCGCCTCGCAGTTCAGCCGCGAGTACAGCCGGCTCTTCGGCGCGCCGCCGCTGCGCGACACGCGTCGCTGGCGCGATGCGACCGCCGCCGCGGTCGGCGCCTGAGCGCCGGTTTCGCGGCCCGCTGCGAAATTTCGATGAATCTCTGGCAAGGCGCGCGCGAATGGTCTTGAATGGATTGCCGACTGGCGATGCGACGGCGCTGCCGCATCGGTTTATTTCATCGTCCGCGGAATAGTGCAGCGCTTCCGAACGTTCTACGGATACTTCTACAAAAAGGGAAAGATGAAATGAAGAAGCGCATCCAGATGTTCGCCGCTGCCGCAACAGTCGTCACCGCGTTCGCTTCGCTTGCTTCATCCGCCTATGCTGCGGTGCCGAAGGAAGCGAACGGCATGTTCGTCGATGAAAACGGCATGACGCTCTACACCTTCGACAAGGACACGAAAGGCGGCGCGAGCGCCTGCACCGGCGGCTGCGCGCAGGCGTGGCCGGCGGCGATGGCGAGCGACGCCGACAAGCCGAGCGGCAAATGGACCATGGAAGCCGCCGACGGCGGAAAGCAGTGGGCCTACGATGGCAAGCGCGTCTATCGCTTCGCGAAAGACACGAAGCCCGGCGACAAGAACGGGGATAACTTCCGCGACGTCTGGCACGTCGTGAAGCCCTGAACGTCGCGTTTCGCGCAACGCACGCGCAACAAACTTGGGAAGCGGCCGGCTCGCGGAATAAATCGGCGAGCCTGCCGGTCTATGAATCAACAGGTAACGATCATGAAACGATCGATCGGAGTGACGGCGCTCCTGATCGTGCTCAGCCTTGCGCTGGGCGCGGCGGGTTGCGCGAGCGGTACGCAAAGTGCGCCGAATTCGTCGGGGGCGCCGAGCGGGCCGGCCGGCGGAGGCAGCTACTGATGGCGAACGCCTCTGACGCTTGCGTCACGCGCGCGGGCGCACGGCCTTGAGCTTCGAGAGCGACCTTCTCGCGCATCTGCCCCAGCTGCGCCGCTACGCGCGCGGGCTGACGGGCGATCGCGCGTGGGCGGACGATCTCGTTCAGGACGCGACCGAGCGCGCGCTCAATCGCGCCAAATCGTTTCATGCCGGCACGAATTTGCGCGCATGGTTATTCACGATCATGCGCAACCTGTATATCGATCAGCTGCGCGGCCGACGCGATATTGCAGTGGACGATGAAACCGCGCCCTGGCGGCAGATGGCCGCGCCGCGCGGTGAAGTCGACGGCCTCGTGCTGCGCGACGTGCAGCGCGCGCTCTACTGTCTGCCCGTCGAGCAGCGTGAAGTGATGCTGCTCGTGTGCGTCGAGGAAATGAGTTATCAGGAGGCATCCGTGGTGTTGAACGTGCCGACCGGAACCGTGATGTCGCGCTTGTCGAGAGCGCGGGAGCACATGCGTGTTCTGCTCGGCGAAGAACCCGGCCGCAAGACGTCGCCGTCGTCACTGAAAGTGGTGAGCCGATCATGAGCAGCCAAGACCGTCCACCCGAAGGCGGCGACCGTATGGGACCTCCCAGGCCGGATCGCGATCTGCAGGCGTTGTCCGCCTTCATCGACGAAGAACTCCAGGGCGACGAACGCGACGCCGTGGCGCAGCGCATCGCGGCAGATCCGGCGAGCGAGGCGACCGCCGCCGCATATCGCGCGCAGGACAACGCGTTGCGCGCGCTCTTCGCCGATCAGGGCGAGCCGCAGGTCGTGCGTTTGCGGCCGCCCGCGCGCGAGCGTTATCTGATCGCGGCGTGCTTTCTGGTCGTCGGGGTCGCGTGCGGATTCCTGATGCACATGCTCCTGCCCTCGCTCGGCGAGAGTGCGCGCTTCGCGGAGCGGGCGGATATCGCCTATGCCGTGTACGCGCCCGAGCAGCGGCATGCGGTGGAGGTGGCCGCGTCGCAACAGGATCATCTCGTTACGTGGCTGTCGAAGCGGTTGAATCGCGCGGTGACGATTCCGTCGCTGGCCGAATACGGCTTTCAGCTCGTCGGCGGGCGCCTGTTGCCTGACGAGGAGGGCCCGGCCGCGCAGTTCATGTATCAGAACGCCACCGGCGAGCGGCTCACGCTCTATATGACGACGGCGACGATCAGGCGCAACGACAGCAAGATCAGAAGCCTCAAGGACGGGCAGCGCACGACGTTCTACTGGGCGTGGGATCGCGTCGGCTATGCGCTCTCGGGTCAGATCGGCGAGGCGAAGCTGCAGGCGATTGCGTATGACACATGCAAGGAGCTCGGCGGCGATCCCAAAAACTGGTGAACCGGCGAACGATGCAAAAGGCCGCAGCGATTTTTTTTTCGCTGCGGCCTTTTTTTATGGCTGGAACCGCTTAGTAGTAGCGATGCGGAGGCGGCGCGACATGATGATGGCGCTCCCATTCGTGGCGCTGCCAATAGCGATGGCCGTCCCAGTAGCGGTCACCGTGCCAGCCGACCGTCACGCGATGCGGCGGATTGTGGTGCACCTCGGCGGATGCGACGTTTGCGAGGCCCATGCCCAGCGCGGCAGCAAGGGAAGCGATCAGCAGGCTCTTCTTCGTCTTGTTCATCATGATATTTGCTCCTTGGTCGTTGCTTGCAGTCGAAACCGCGAGTCATGAGGTAGCAGTTTCGTTGTAATTCAGCGCGTCTTGCGCGAGGGCTCAGTCGCGGTAGTAATCGTGATGATGGTGATACCCGCCACCGTCCGGCACGACGATGCAGCCCGAAAGCGCGCTACTCAGCAACACGCCCAACGCTGCAAGGATCGCTAGTTTCTTCATGGCTTTCTCCGTGTGAATCCATGGAGATCAATTTAGCGGTTCGCAAAATGACAAGCCGTGTTCGTTTGTAAGCAAACGTGTAACCTGAAATATTTGCCACGGGCGCCTGTAAAGACGCTGCAGCGCGCGTCTCGCCGTTGCGCGCGAAGGGACGGCGCGCTATCCTGAACTCCGATTCACAATGTCGGAATGGATATGTCTCACATCAGCACGGGCGTCGAGTACGCGCTGCACTGCATGCTCTATCTCGCAGAGCCGCCGCACGGCGTGCGCGAGGCGAGCGTGCGCGATCTCGCGGAATTGCAGGGCGTGCCCGCGGAGTACGTCGCGAAGCTGTTCACGAAGCTGCACAAGGCGGGGCTCGTCGTCGCGACGGAAGGTGCGCGCGGGGGCTTTGCGCTTGCGCGGCCGTCGAAGGAAATCAGCGTGCTCGATGTCGTCGACGCGATCGACGGCGACAAGCCGCTCTTCGACTGCCGGGAGATTCGAGCGCGCTGCGCAGTGTTCGGCGACGACGCGCCGCCCTGGGCGACGAGCGGTGTCTGCGCCGTTCACGCGGTGATGAAAAACGCGGAGAAGCGCATGCGCGAGGCGCTCGCGGCGGACCGGCTAGCGGATCTCGCGGGACGCGTGCATGCCAAGGCGCCGCGCACTTTCGGACCGCAGGTCGTCAAGTGGCTCGACGAGCGCACCAGCCAGCGGCGCGCGGCGAAGGACTAGAGAGCTCAGCGAACGATCTTCGGTTTGATGTTCGGCGTGAGCGAAACGCCGACCACGCGACCATCGCGCACGCCGCAGCGGCTGTCCACGCGCGTCCACTGCGCCTTGCCGCGCGCCTTCGCGAACGCGCGCATCACGATGACCTTGTCGACCGGAATCGGGTCGCCGACACTGAAGATCGGAGTATCGTCGTCGATCTTTGCGGAGAGCACGCGCCGGTCGGGCACGATGAGCGTGTCGTACTTCGGCGCGTTCTCCACCCAGCGGTCGAACGCAGCGACGCATTGCGCGACGGCATCGGGCACGTGGAGCTTCGTCAGATACGAGTAATCCTCGGGCAGGTCCGGCGTCTCCTGCGCCTGGACGAGCTGAAACATCGACGCGGACAGCGCGAGCGCGAGCAATGCGGGAGCAAGAATGGTCTTCATGCGATGGGCGATCAAAAGGGACGACAGAGACGTTCGGCAGAGCGCGGATCGCGTGAACGGCGCTGTGAGTGCGGTGCGCGCGCCTGCGCAGGAATGGCGCGAAGTATACCGTGTGAAGTTTTGTGACGTCGAGCACATCGCGCATGTCGAATGCTGATCGAAAGCCTTGTGCGGCGCGTTGTATCCTTCAGTAGGGACGAACACACGAGGAGGCGCGCGATGAAAGCGGCGCGATGGGCGAAACAGGACGGCACGGGCCTCGAGCATCTCGTTCTGAACGAAGCGGCGGACGCAATCGTGATCGAGAGCGCGATCGTGGGTGAAGACGAGGCGCATGCCTTCGGCCTCGTCTATCGCATCGAATGCGATGCGCGCTGGCAGGTCACGCGTCTCGCGTTGAAGCTGGCGGGCGGCGCATCGCTCGACCTGCATCGCAGAGAGGGCAACAACGGTGACGCGCATGCGTGGAGCGACGCGAACGGTGAACCACAAGACTCACTTCGCGGCTGCATCGACGTGGACATCACCGCGACGCCGTTCACCAACACACTGCCGATTCGCCGTCTGCAACTGGCGCGCGGCGAGCGCCGCGTGATTCGCGTCGTCTATGTGCGCGTGCCCGAATTGAGCGTGAGCGTGGTGGAGCAGGCGTACACGTGCATCGAGCCGAATCATCGCTACCGTTACGAAGGGCTCGACACGGGCTTCACGGCGGATATCACCGTCGACGAGAACGGCCTCGTGCTCGACTATCCCGGACTCTTCAAGCGCGTCGCGTAATAATGCGGTTCATTGCTTGCCCTGATCCGAGAAACAAATGATGAACGATACGACTTCACCCCGTCTCACGAGCCTGTCCCACGGCGGCGGCTGCGGCTGCAAGATCGCGCCCGGCGTGCTGGCCGACCTGCTCAGGCGCGCCACGCCGCTGCCTGCGTTTCCGAATCTTCTCGTCGGCAACGACACCGCCGACGATGCCGCCGTCTACAAGCTCAACGACGAGCAGGCGATCGTCGCGACGACGGACTTCTTCATGCCGATCGTCGACGATCCGTTCGACTTCGGGCGCATTGCCGCAACCAACGCGCTTTCCGACGTCTACGCGATGGGCGGCAAGCCGATTCTCGCGCTCGCGCTCGTCGGCATGCCGATCAACGTGTTGCCGCACGAGGTCATCGCGCAAGTGCTGAAGGGCGGCGAAGCGGTCTGCGCCGAAGCGGGCATTCCGGTCGCGGGCGGTCATTCGATCGATTCCGTCGAGCCGATCTACGGACTGGCCGCGCTCGGCATCGTGCATCCGTCGCGCGTGAAGCGCAACGCGGCCGCGCGCGCGGGCGACGTGCTCGTGCTCGGCAAGCCGCTCGGCGTCGGCGTGCTGTCGGCCGCGCTCAAGAAGGACAAGCTCGATGCGGCCGGCTACAAGGCGATGATCGACGCGACCACCAAGCTCAACCGCCCCGGCGCGGAACTCGCGCAACTCGACGGCGTACATGCGCTCACTGACGTCACGGGCTTCGGCCTGCTCGGTCACACGCTCGAACTCGCACGCGGCGCGCAACTTACGGCGCGGATTCGCTACGCCGACTTGCCGTGGCTGCCGCAAGTACGCGAGTTCGTGCGCGCGGGCATCTTCACGGGCGCGTCGGGTCGCAACTGGAGCGCATACGGCAATGACATCGCATTGAACATCGAAGGTGACGAGGCCCGCGCCTTGCTCACCGATCCGCAGACCTCGGGCGGACTGCTCGTGTCGTGCGCGCCGGAAGCCGTGAACGACGTGCTCGCGATCTTCCGCGCGGACGGTTTCAACGATGCGACGGTCATCGGCGAGATGGTGGATGGCGCAGCCCGCGTCGACGTGATCTGAACCAATAAAAACAAGCGCATGAAGGAAGAATCCCCTAAGGCCATTTTCTACGCGCTCGCCGCGAACTTCGGCATCGCCGTCTGCAAGTTCGGGGCGGCGGCCTTTACCGGCTCGGGCGCGATGTTCGCGGAAGCGATCCATTCGACCGCCGATTGCGGCAATCAGTTGCTGCTGCTCCTCGGTCTGAAGCGCGCGCGGGCGCCCGCGAACGCGCTGCATCCGCTGGGCTCGGGGCGCGAGATCTATTTCTATGCGCTGATCGTCGCGCTTTTGCTGTTCTTCGTCGGTGGCGCGTTTTCGGTGTACGAGGGCGCGCATCGGCTGATGCATCATGAGCCCTTGTCGAATCCGATCGTCGCGCTCGTGATTCTGGGCATTTCGGTCGTGCTCGAAGCGTTTTCGCTTGCGGGCGCGATCCGCGAGATTCGCAAGGGTGCGCCGAACAAGACCTTATGGCGATGGTTCCGTGAAACACGGGAATCGGAACTGCTCGTGGTCGCGGGCGAGGATGTCGCGGCGCTGCTCGGTCTCGCCATCGCGTTCGCCGCGGTGCTCATGACGATGCTCACCGGCAATACGGCATACGATGCCGCCGGCTCGATCGGCGTCGGCGTGCTGTTGATGATCATCGCGTTTCTCGTCGCGCGCGAAGTGAAGTCGATGATCGTCGGCGAATCCGCGAGCCCCGAAGTGCGAAAGGCCATCGATGCGCACCTGCGCGCGCGTCCCGAGATCACGCGCATCATCAGCCTCATCACGCTGCAATGGGGCAAGCATGTCGTCGTCGCGGTGCAGGCGGAGATGATCGACTACGCGAGCGGCCGCGCGATGATCGATGCGATCAATATCATCGAAGACGACCTGCAGCGTGTCTTTCCGCAAGTGCGCTGGGTGTTCTTCGAACCCGATATCGCGCGCGATCGCGGCGAGCCGGCGCTGTAAGGTCCGAACGAGGGGGAAGGGCAGGAGCGCCGCATGCTACCGGGAGAAGGGTCGTTCAGGACCGCTTCTGCCGCATCGACCGCATCGCGTTAACATACGTCATGCGCGTCGTCCGCATCGAGTCCCTGACATTTCGTGATCTTCATCCGACCCATGCGCAAATTGCTCCTTGCAGTGCTGCTCGTCCTCGTGTCGAGCGTTCTTCCGGTCTTTTCCCCATCTTCCTTCGCCGCAGCCGATCCCGCGCAGCACGCGTCGCAGCCGGGTCTCGCGCTGACGCCGCAGCAGGCGCGCGATGCGCTCTCGGTGCTCAACGATCCCGCACGCCGTTCGCAAGTCGCCGATACGCTGCGCGCCATCGCGGCGGCAGGCGCGCTGGCCGCGCCCGCGCCCGCGAGCGCGCCGCAGTCCGCGTCGGCGGCGGCTGCGGCGCCGGCATCGGGCGCGTCGAGCGTGCTCGCTCATTCGCTGACCGCCAACGGTCTCGCCTCGCAATTGTCGCGGCAAGCCGGGCACTGGCTCGTGCAGATCGGCGCGGGCCTGCGGCACTCGACCGTCGCGCTGCTCGATTTCGGCTCCGTGGCGTCGTGGTGGCGCGACCGAACGTCGAGTGACGAAGGGCGCGCGCTCATCGGCCATGTCGTGTGGACGGTGCTTGCGTCGCTGTTGCCCGCGTTGCTGCTCGAATTTCTGTGCTTGCGGCTGCTCAAGCGTCCGCGCGCGCGGATCGCGGCGCGCGGCGTCGCCGATGCCGAGGCACAGGATCCCGGCCTCGTGCGCGAACAACGCGCGGCGGAGCGCGCGGAGGACGACGCCGCGCGCAGCGGCGATGCGACCGCCATCCATCTCGCCGAGCGCAAGGCCGACAGCGCGCGCGGCCAGCGCCATGCCGCACGTCACTGGACGCTCTTGCAACGTCTGCCGAGCGCGCTCCTGTACGGCTTTCTTTCTCTGGTTCCGCTCGTCGTTTTCATCGGCGTCGTGACCTTGCTCATGTCGATCTTCATCGACGACAACACGCCCGAAGCGCGCGTCGCGGGCTCGCTCATCGACGTCTATCTGGTCTGCCGCGCGATCGTGATCGTGAGCGGTTTCTTCGTCGCGCCGCGTGCGCCCGGCCTGCGCCTCTTTCAGGTAAGCGATTTCTATGCGGCGTATCTGCATCGCTGGGTGCAGCGCATCGTGTGTATCGCGGGTGCGGGCATCGCGCTTGCCAATGCCGCCGAGCCGCTCGGCCTGTCCGGCGACGCGCGCATCGCGATCCTGAAGTTCGTGCTGCTGATCGTGCATCTGATGATCGCGTTCGTGATCTTCGAGAGCCGCACGTCGGTGGCCGAGCGTATCCGGGAACGCGCGCGGACGAATCGCTCGGTGAGGCTCGTCGGCAACTGGGTCGCCGATGTCTGGGCGGGTGTCGCGATCTTCTTCGTGATCGCGCTGTGGTTCGTGTGGGCGCTCGACGTGCAGAACGGCTACAGAACGCTCTTTCATCTGGGCGGGGTGTCGTTGCTCGTGCTCGTCGGCGCGCGCGTGCTGGCAATCGTCGCGTTCGGCGCACTCGGCCGTGTCTTTCATGACGGCGATGAGGATGACGTCACGAGCGATTCCATCGTGCGCCGCCGCGCCTATCGCTATTACCCGACGTTGCGGCGCATTGTGCAGGCGCTCATTTCCGTCGTCACGATCGTCGCGCTTCTGGAAGTCTGGCACGTCAACGTGCTGCATCTGCTCACGTCGGGCGGTGTGGGCAACCGGCTCGCATCGGCGCTCCTCACGATCGTCGTCGCGGCCGTGTTCGCCGTGCTGGTGTGGGAGGCGGCGAACATCGCCGTCGAGCAGCGGTTGGAGCAATGGACCGCGAGCGGCGAACGTCTGCGCGCCGCGCGCTTGCGCACACTCCTGCCGATGATGCGCTCCGGCCTCTTCATCGTGATCGCGATGGTCGTCGTGTTGACGGGCCTCTCCGAGATCGGCGT
This sequence comes from Caballeronia sp. INML2, assembly GCF_023631365.1. NCBI lineage: Bacteria > Pseudomonadati > Pseudomonadota > Betaproteobacteria > Burkholderiales > Burkholderiaceae > Caballeronia > Caballeronia sp. INML2. The sequence continues at coordinate 44,443 of NZ_JALQDH010000048.1, forward strand.
GAACACGGCGCCTTTACTCGCGAGCGCGAGCATCTTCGGCGTGGCGCTTGGCTTCGGCTCGCAAAAGCTCGTGCAGGATCTCATCACGGGCATCTTCCTGCTGATGGAAAACGCGATGCAGGTCGGCGACTGGGTGACGCTCGCGGGCGTGTCGGGCACGGTCGAGTATCTGTCGATCCGCACGGTGCGTCTGCGCGGCGGCGACGGCTCGCTCTACACGGTGCCGTTCAGTTCGGTGTCGACGGTGAACAACACGAATCGCGGCATCGGCAATGCAGCCGTGCGCGTGTCGATCGCGCTCGGCCAGGATGTCGATCTCGCGATTTCCACGCTGAAGGAAATCGGCGCCGCGCTGCGCGAGGACGAGGCCTTCCGCGACGGTATTCTCTCCGACTTCAGCTTCTGGGGCGTCGATGCCGTCGACGGTTCGACCGTCACACTCGCAGGTCAGATCCAGTGCCGCGACAGCGCGCGCTGGCCGGTGCAGCGCGAGTTCAACCGGCGCATTCTCAACGAGTTTACGGCGCGCGGCATCGAGATCGCGAATCCGCAGCGCAACTTTGTGATCGTCAATGGCGGCACTCAGGAAGGGAATCCAGAAGGCGTTCAAGACGCGGACGAAGCGGGCGCGGATCAGCGCGGCGAACCGTCGAAGGCCGCGCAGCATCCGACGAGCGAGGCCGCCGGCCCGGCGAACGTCGCCTCGAATGCGCCGCCGCCGCGCAGTTCGCAAAGCGGCACGTGATCCTATAATCGTTCGGCCCCGATCGCGCCCTCTGACGGGCGCGATTTTTTTTCGAAGGTCGAACGTTCACGAGGATCACGCCTGCCATGACTGCCATGAGAGTCGCCGCATCGGAATCGAAAAAGACATCGAACACGTTGCGCAGGGCGGTTGTCGCCGTCGCGATCGCCGCGGGTGCGTCGGGCCTCGCGGGATGCGCATCCGCGCCGCGCTCGTCCGATAGCGCGAGCGGCGTGCGCCCAGTCAAGGTCATGATCGTCACGATGTTCGCGCCCGAAGGCAAAGTGTGGCTCGACAAGCTCGGACCGTGGGACGCGATCAAGGTGGCGGGATTGTCGCCGGATTATCCGGACGTGCATTGCAATCGCGACGACGTGTGCGTCATCACGACCGGCATGGGCCACACCAACGCGGCCGCGTCGATGATGGCGCTCGCGTTCTCCGAGCGCCTCGACTTGCGCAACGCCTACTTTCTGGTCGCGGGCATCGCGGGCATCGATCCGGCGCAAGGCACGGTCGGCTCGGCGGCGTGGGCGAAGTATCTCGTCGATTTCGGCCCGCAATGGGAACTCGACGCGCGCGAGAAGCCCGCCCGCTGGCCCAGCGGATTCATCGGCATCAACACGAAGGGGCCGAACGAGAAACCGGCGCCCGACTATCGCACGGAAGTCTTTGCGCTCAACGCCACGCTCGCCGATACCGCCTACGCGATCTCGCGCAACGTCTCGCTCTCCGACAGCGACCAGGCCCGAGCCGCGCGCGCGAAATTCAACTACGCGCCGGCGAACCGGCCACCGCGCGTGATCCAGTGCGACACGCTCGCGGGCGATACGTGGTGGTCGGGCAAATACATCGGCGAACGGGCGCGCGCGTGGACGCGGCTTCTGACGGACGGTCGCGGCGTCTACTGCACGACGCAACAGGAAGACAACGCCACCTATGAGGCGCTCAAGCGGGCGGCGAGCGTGCAGCGGGTGGACCTGTCGCGCGTGGCGGTGCTGCGCGCCGGTTCCGATTTCGATCGTCCATACAAGGGACAGCCCGCCGTCGACAATCTGCTCAATTACGCCGCGCAGGGCGGCTTTGCACCGGCCATCGAGAATCTGTATCGGACCGGCAATCCTTTTGTACAAGAGGTTGTTACACATTGGGACGCATGGAGTAAAGGCGTCCCGCGAAGGTAAAGCGTTACGTTACAACCGGGTAAGACAGGCCGTAACACTGCCGTAACACCGGTTTGGCAATTATTACCTGATCACGCGGCAACCGGTAAAGACCGTTTAGGCCGTTATTTTTTGCGTTTTTCGTCTGATGGATCATCGCAAAAATAGCGCCTCAAGACGTCAACCGACTCCGGCAATCCCCCGTTATTGCTGGCGGCAGGCGATTATTCCGACCAAAACCCAGCTTGGCCAACCAAACGCCTCAAACATAAGATGAATAGAGCGTGAGCGGTAGAGTCGGTTGAAATGACCTGACTGAAACAATTACCGATCTAAAGTGTTGTTTGCAACAAAATATTATTGAGACCGCTTGCTTTAGATTCAGACCGTACTTAGAATCCGTTTCACAGTGGTTGTTACAAGATGTAACGCACTGAAACAAAGATTACGCAGTACGTAGCCGGGCAGAACTAGCTCGGTGAGGCACAAAAAAGATATCGGCAAAAAGCCGGCGGGAAATTCGGGGATTTACTGGAAGTTGCAACCATGAACGGTCGCGAAACGCTGGAATCAATCCGGGAAATCAACTTGTCTTACATCATGCTCGCGCAGCGTCTCTTGCGCGAGGACCGGGCCATCGGCATGTTCCGGCTCGGTCTGTCGGCGGAACTCGCCGATCTGCTCGCAGGCCTCACGCTCGCGCAGGTCGTCAAGCTCGCGTCGTCGGATAACCTGCTTTGCGCTTTCCGCTTCAACGATCACACGATGCTGTCGGCCTTGACGCAACCCGCGAAGAACGCGGACATCGCGCCGACGCACGCGGCGATCCTGCTGGCTGGCCAGCCGGCCGAACAGTTCGCTTAAGGGACGACGGAGCGAGCCATGCTGAAGAAGAGCCTCACCGAAGACGCCCAGGAAGTGTTCCGCGCAATTGCGCTGATCGAGCTCGGCGCGCGCATGCAAGTGCTGGAGAGCGAACTCACGCTCTCGCGCGATCGCATGATTCGCCTCTATCGCGAAGTGAAGGGGGTATCGCCGCCGAAGGGCATGCTGCCGTTCTCGGCCGACTGGTACATGACGTGGCTCGCCAATATCCACGCATCGCTTTTCTATAACACCTATACGTTCCTGAAGAACGAAGCTGGCTGTTCGCATCTCGATGCGTTGACCAAAGGGTATCGGCTGTACCTCGAGCACTGCACCCATAGCGGCGCCGAGGCGGTACTCGACCTTACGCGGGCCTGGACTCTTGTGCGCTTTTTCGACGCCGGCATGCTGCAGATGACACCCTGCTGCCGCTGCACCGGGAAGTTCGTCGCACACAAACATGATTTGCAGAACAACGTGGTGTGCGGGGCCTGCCAGCCGCCGTCACGCGCGGGGAAGACCAAGAAAGCGGCGGCCGCGAAACAGGCCAGTCAAGAAGCCGCGCTGGAGGTAGTGATGTCGAAGAACGAAGTGCCGGAGCATGCGGAGCACACGGCACTCGGTAACGTGGCGGCGTTGCAGCCGCAACGGGCAAGCCTGGTCGCACAGGCTGCTTAGGCGGTAGCGGCCGCTGGCCATCCTCCGGGGACTATCCGCGAGGATGGTGGATGACCGGCTTGCCGCTACCGTGTTTTACTTCTCTTTCGCTTTCCCGAATTCGTGGGCCCGGAGCCATTGGTGCGCCGGGCTCTTTTGTTTGGCCGCCAAGTAAAATGCTTCGATGGCACGCGTTCTCGAAGATATCGGCTTGGCTTCCGCACAACAGGGTTTTCTGCTGACTCGGCACTGGCGCGACACCGCGGCCGGGACGGAAGTCGATTTCTGGCTCGCCACCGATGACGGCCCGAGAAAAATCCGCATCGCGTTACAGACGAGCGTCGCGTTCATTCGCGCGGAGGATCGTGCGAAGGCCGAGCCGATCGTCGCCGGCGTGCGGGACGCCTATCTGCGTGAATTGCCGCTCAGGGATTTTCGCCAGAAGCCGGTACTCGGCCTCTACTGCCCGCACTATCGTCAGTTGCTTGCGCTCGAGAAGAACCTCAGAAGCGCCGGCGTCAATGTATTCGAAGCCGATATCCGCCCTCATGAACGCTACCTGATGGAGCGGTTCATCACGGCGCCGGTGTCGTTCGAAGGCGCCGAAGAGGTCGAAGGCGACGGCTACATTTCCAGCGAACTGAAGCCCGCGCCGGATTACCGGCCGTCGCTCAAAGTCGTGTCGCTCGATATCGAAACGAGCGCGAAAGGCGATCTCTATTCGATCGCGCTCGAAGGCTGCGGCGCGCGTCAGGTCTACATGCTCGGTCCGCCGAACGGCGTGTACGGGCCAACCGATTTCGTGCTCGATTATTGCGAAAGCCGCGCCGAGATGCTGCGCCGTTTCAACGCGTGGATCGCGGATCATGATCCGGACGCGATCATCGGCTGGAATGTGGTGCAGTTCGACCTGCGCATTCTCCAGCGACACGCCGACGACTACGGCGTGCCCCTCACGCTCGGCCGCGATGGCAGCCCGGTCGAATGGCGCGAGCATGGCATGAAGCGCAATCACTTCTTCGTGTCGATCGCAGGACGGCTCGTGATCGACGGCATCGAGGCGTTGCGCTCGGCGACGTGGAATTTTCCGTCGTTCAGCCTGGAATACGTCGCGCAGTCGCTGCTGGGCGAAGGCAAGGCGATCGACAGTCCGTACGCGCGCATGGACGAGATCGAGCGACGCTTCAAGGAAGACAAGCCCGCGCTCGCCCATTACAACCTGAGCGACTGCGAACTCGTCACGAAAGTTTTCGAGACGACCGAGCTGCTGCCGTTTCTGCTGGAGCGCGCGACCGTCACGGGCCTGCAGGCCGACCGCAGCGGCGGCTCCGTTGCGGCGTTCACGCATCTGTATATGCCGCGGATGCACCGGCTCGGCTATGTCGCGCCGAATCTCGGCGATGTGCCGGAGGAAGCGAGCCCCGGCGGCTTCGTGATGGATTCGCGCCCCGGCCTTTACGATTCCGTGCTGGTGCTCGACTACAAGAGCCTGTATCCGTCGATCATCCGCACGTTTCTGATCGATCCGGCCGGGCTCGCGCAAGGCACGGCCATGCCGGACGACGCCGACACGGTGCCGGGTTTTCGCGGCGCGCGCTTTTCCCGCGACACGCATTGCCTGCCCGCGATCGTCGCGCAAGTGTGGGAAGGGCGGGAAGCGGCGAAACGGCAGCGCAACAAGCCGCTGTCGCAGGCGCTCAAGATCATCATGAACTCGTTCTACGGCGTGCTCGGATCGAGCGGCTGCCGCTTCTTCGATCCGCGCCTCGCGTCGTCGATCACGATGCGCGGTCACGAAATCATGCATCGCACGCGCGAGCTGATCGAGGCGCGCGGATACAGCGTGATCTACGGCGATACGGATTCGACCTTCGTGTGGCTGCGGCGCGCGCGCGACGAGGACGACGCGGCGCGCATCGGCCGGGCGCTCGTCGCGCATGTGAACGAATACTGGCGCGAGCATCTGAACGACGCCTTCGGACTCGACAGCGCACTCGAACTGCAATTCGAAACGCATTTCAGGCGCTTCCTGATGCCGACGATCCGCGGCACGGAAGAGGGCAGCAAGAAGCGCTACGCGGGACTGACGATGCGCGCGGACGGCAGCGAGGAAATCATCTACAAAGGCCTCGAAACCGTGCGCACCGACTGGACGCCGCTCGCACAGCGCTTTCAGCGCGAGCTCTACATGCGCGTCTTCAAGGGCGAGGCGTATGAAGCGTATGTGCGCGATTACGTCGGGCGCACGCGGCGCGGCGAGCTGGACGAACTGCTCGTGTATCGCAAGCGACTGCGCCGCACGCTCGGCGACTATCAGCGCAACGTGCCGCCGCACGTGCGCGCCGCGCGCATCGCCGATGAACACAACGCGCGGGCCGGCCGTCCGCTGCAATATCAGAACGGCGGCTGGATCAGTTATGTGATGACGACGGCCGGTCCCGAGCCGGTCGAGGCGCGCCACGCGCCGATCGATTACGAGCACTATGTGAGCAAGCAGCTTCAGCCGGTCGCGGACGGCATCCTGCCGTTCTTGCGCGACGACTTCATCGCGCTGATGTCCGGCCAGAAAGAGCTGTTCTAGGTTAGAAGCGCACGCCGAAACCCGCCTCGATGATGTCCGCATCGCGGTCATAACGCGTGACCATCCGGTTCCACGTGACGCGCGCGAGCCAGCGATCCGTGAACCGGTAGCTCGCCGATACCGACACGAGGCCCGAGAAGCGGCCATCGCCGGTGCGGTTTTGCGGCAGGTCGTCGTTTTGGGTGATCGACAGATACGGTCCCGCGCCGACGCCGAGCGTGAGCCTGTCGTCGAAGAATGCGCGGGTCGCCCATAGCTGGGCCGCGACGCCATCGCGGCGCGACTGCGAGTGTCCGCCTTCGTGCAGATACGACGCGGTGAAATCGACGTAATGCCACAGTCCACGCCGGTACTCGATGCTTTCAGCCAGATTCGTTTCCGAGTCGGGGCTGTTCAGGATCGTCGTGCCGAGCATCACGGTGACTTCGTTGCTGGTGACGTTCGTCGTGCGCGGCACGGGACGCGCGCGCGAACCGCGTCCTTCGGGCGCGTCGAGCTGATAGCCGATGCCGAAGAGCAGCGCGGTCGTGTCGGGGCCGCCGAACGCCTGCACACGGTTCAGCTTCATCTCCGCGATCCAGCGGTTATCGAAGTAATACGCTGCGCGCAGCGTGAACATGCCGCCCCAGCCGTGCGTGTTCGAATAGTCTCCGCCGGCCTGCGCCTGGCTCGTATCGAAATAGCGATACGGCCCCGCACCCGCCGACAATTCCAGCCGGTCATTCCAGAGCGGCACGCGCCCCCAGATCTGGAAGGCTTGCCCGTCACGATGATGGTCGGGAATATGGCCTTCGTTCAGCCAGGAAAAACTCCAGGCCGCATAGCGCCCGAGCCCTTCACGATAGCTGGCTTCCCAGGAATAGGTGTTGTGGCCGTTGCTCCTGAGCGGGCCGGCGAGCAAGGAGAACTCCTGAGCGTGAGCCGTGCTGGTCGCGATGGCGAGTGCCGCGCACGCGATCAGCCAGGCGGCGGCGGTCTTGCAACTGCGTTCATTGCTGGCGGTTGTCATCGGCGAGGTCGGATTCGGGAGGGTCCGGCATCTTTCGTATAGGCCTGTTCGAGCAGGATACCGATTTAAGAGAGTTCGTGCAGAAATCGGAGTCGTTCTTATCCAGTCGAGCGTGACGGAAAACGTTTGCGCGTCTGCGGCGCCGTCGCCCCCGACCGACATTCGCTCGGCCTACGTTCGCAGCCACTCACACGCGGGGTTACGTCTTTCGTTCAGCTTGCGTAGATTGATTCCATCCCGGCAATGAATTCAGCAAGCGAGGTCAGCGGTGGACTCCACTCCAATCGAATATCGAGGCTGTGAGCTTTCGGTCATCATCCGGCACGTGTCCGGCGAATTCCTGGCGACGCTGCTGATAGAGCGGCCCGGCGGCGTGCGGCGCGCGATCGGGCCGCTTCGCGCGTTTCCGACGGCGCAGGCCGCCGCAAATTTCGCCATCGAGTGCGGCAAGGCGGAGCTCGACGGCCGTCCGACGGCGCGGGAGCCGCGCGTCGCGGTGCCGGGTTGAAAAAGCGTTGAGCGCGGGCGTCGCCCGCGTGCGGCTTGGCTGGGACCGCGCGCGCCGCTTTTGACACGGAGCACTTCGTTCATTCCATGCCGTCATGTTCAGGCGTCGAACTCTTTCGCTGTTGATACTCACGACGATGCTTCCGGCCTGCGCGACGCCGATGAAAGAAACGTGCGCGACGGGCGAGTTGCACGTCGCAAATGAGCTCATCTATTTCGGAACCGCAAAGCCGACGGACCTCGTCACGCCCGAACAATTCGACGACTTCCTGCGCACCGACGTCACGCCGCGCTTCCCGCAAGGCTTCACGACATGGCGCGCGAGCGGTCAATGGCGCGCGGCGGATGGCTCGATGGTGCACGAATCGACCTGGGTGTTGAGCCTCGCCCATCCGGACGACAAAGCGAGCAATGAGGCCATCGGCGAAATTCGCGAGCTCTATCGCGCACGCTTCGAGCAGGAATCGACGCTGCGCCTGCGACATATGGCGTGTGCCTCTTTTTAGAAATCGTTATCACGCGCCAGCCGGTTCGACCGTCCGATTGCGCGCCACGCGGCGCCTCGGAATTGCCTCAAAAACTCCTGAAATCGACCAGTTCTTAACGTCGATCCTCGCGGTTGACTCAATAATTTACAAGCACGCGAACCAGGCCGGATATCCTCGCACACTTCATGCTGGCAGACGGCCCGCATGCCTTTACCCCGATTTCCACCTTCGATTGTCAAACCCCATGGTGACCCTGGTCAGTTGTTTCTCCGATCGCAACGCCGCTGCATCGCGCGACAACCACGATGAATATTGCCGCCGCATGAACGTGAAACATCGCTTCGAGGCGATGTCGAGTTGCGTCGATTCGATCGAGCTGCGCACGCTCTACAAGTACCAGTTGGTGAGCGACATGTTGCGGGAGGCTGAGGAGGGGGAACTGGTCATCTTTGCCACGGAAAACGCGCTGTTCCTTCGCTTTCACGACTTCGACCAGATCATGGCCGGCCGCGACGTCCTGTTGACCCGAGGACATTTCGGCGTGAACACCGAAATGTTCGTGCTGAGAAACACGGAAGAGAACCGCCGCGTCGCGCGCGGACTCGCCGCGCAATGCCGCGGATACTTCGAATACGGCAAATTCGTCACCGAGGAAGTCTTGCTCGAAAACCTGCCGACCGTGCCCGACTGGGAGGATCTGAACGGCGTGGTTCCTGTCGCGTCGATGTGGTCGGGCCAGCACCCGGACCTGTGCGGCAGGGAAATCACCGCCGTCTCGCTCGTCTACACGCCGCGTCTTTACAGCAAGTACGGCCCGCTCTGGCGCGCCATGTTTGCACGGCATGTGAATGCGTGCCACGCGTCGGGCGAGTTGCGGGTTTTCGAAAGCGCGGCGCCGCTGTCGAGCGATATGCATGAGTCGCTTTCCGTGTATCAGCCGGGGCGCCCCATTGCGGTCGTGATGCTCTATACGCCGAACATCGCGAGCTATGCGCGCTTCGGCGAAGCGAGCATGCGCGCGTATTGCGAGCAGCATGGCTATACGCTGTACGTGCATCGCGACGTGCCGCCGGATTTCGGGCGTGACGCCTGCGGCAACTGGGCCAAGCCGTTCCTGCTGAAGAAGTATCTGCCGCAGCACGAATGGGTCTTCTGGATGGACGCGGATATCATCGCGATGAATCAGACCGTGAAGCTCGAGAAGTTCACTGAAGGGCGCGAGCGCGTGTTGACAGCGGACATCTGCGGCTGGCGATTCAACTCGGGCGTGATGGGCTTTCGCAACACGGAAGAAAACGCCCGCGCGCTCGATGCCGTGCTCGCGAAGGTGCATGAGATCGAAGACGTCAAGTACACGTTCTCGAGTCACGGCGACCAGTACATATTCATGGAGCAACTGATCGCGCACGGCCTGTGTCCCGAAATGGACTCGCCGGAACTCGTCAGCTTCAGGGATCTCAACACACCGTGGTACTACGCCGACCGGACCACGTTCCTGTGCCATTTCCACGGCCTGAGTGCCGAAATGCGGACCTTGTATATGTCGATGAACGCCGTGCCGGACGGCGGCTTCGAAGTCATCGAACGGGAATCGACGCGCGCGGCGCCTGCCGCGATTCCGCGCACGCTGCTCGCGATCCACACGCCAGCCTGATATTCGAGGCTTATGCGCCGGCCATTTTCCTCAGGAGACGCTCGCGCGGATCGACCGCCTCCTGTAGCACAGGCTCCTGCGCGAGATTCCACGCGAAGCCGCGCGCGGGGACCCGGCGCGTCGGCTTGATGTTCTCACGCCTGCGCACCAGCGTGCGCACGGCGCGAGCGAGTGCGAGATCGATCGCTCCGCGCCAGTCGCGCGCGATCGAGGTCGCCACGACCTTGTTTTCCCGATTCAGTTGCACTTCCACCTGACAGCGCTTGTCGACGCCGCCGCGCGGCCCGTTGATGTCGGACAAGCTGACGGTCGCCTTTGAAATCAGCCACGCGAGGCGCCGAAAGACGAATTCGCTGCGGGCCTTCGCGAGCGCGTGCATCGCAATGGCTTCGGGATCGCGGGACTTGAACAGGACTTTCATTGACGCCTCCTTGTTGAACGTGAGATCAGCGTAAGGCGTCGCCGTGTCACGAAAAAGCAGAACCAACGGGACGCAAGCTTCGAAAAAACCGAAGTCACGCCCCGGCGTGTGAAAGAACCTGCTGCGTCAACGGATGATGCCGCCCGCGCCGCGATACGATCGCATGCACTTCCTCTTTCACGTCCGGCGAGCGGCCGAGCCAGCGCAGGCCGCGCAGCAGCGGCGCATCGCCCGCGCCGAATTCCGCGAGTGGAAACACGCCCAGACCGCGTGCGCCGAACACGGCCATCAGCGCGCTATCCTCGAATTCGCCGACGATACGCGGCACGATGCCTTGCGTCTCCAGCCAGCGATCGAGCCGCGCGCGCAGCGACGAATGCCCGGTCGGCAGAAGAATGGGCAGCGAGGCGAGGCTCTCCGGGAAGTGATCGATCGCGCTCTTGCGCACGATGGAAGCCGGCCCGTACCAATCTACAGGCGAAGCGATGAGCCGCTCGCTCGTGAGGCGCAAATTGTGATTGTGCGGCGCCGGATGGCTCGCGAGCACCAGATCGAGCCGATGCAGCGCGAGTTCGGCGAGCAGTTCGTCCGTTTCGCCTTCGTGACAGAGCAGGCGCAGCGCGGGATTGTCGAGTACCGGCGCAAGCAGCGCATGTGCGGCGAGCTTCGAAATGCCGTCCGACAGCCCGACGGCAAGACGTGCGAGCGTGCCGCTCGCCGCCTCCCGCACTTCGTCCTGGATCGACTGGCCGAGTTGGAAGATCTCCTCGGCGCGTGCGAACGCAACCTGTCCCGCCTCGGTCATGGTGACGCCGCGTCCGGCCGGTTTGAGCAATTGATGCCCGAGCGATTTTTCCAGTTCGCGCACCTGAGCGCTGATGGTCTGAACCGCCATATCGAGCCGCTCCGCCGCGCGCGCAAACCCGCCTTCCTTCACGACGACCCAGAAGTAATGCAAATGTCGATAGTTGAGCATGAGTCGCGCGTCCTCGCCGTTTCGGTTGATATTCGACACTTCGAAAAAGCCGAAGTATCGATTCGATTATCGCTGATTTTTTCGATCGTGCGATGAGTCGATCATGGGCGCGATACGTCTTCAATCCAACCTGTCCGCACTCATGGAATATCTTCTCTCGCTTGCCGCCGATCCCGCCGTGTGGGCCGCCCTCGTCACGCTGATCGTGATGGAAGTCGTGCTCGGCATCGACAATCTCGTCTTCATTTCCATTCTCAGCAACAAGCTGCCCGTCGCGCAACGAGCGCGCACGCAGCGCATCGGCATCATGCTCGCGCTCGTGATGCGGCTCGCGCTGCTCGGCACGGTCGCGTGGATTGCGCAGCTGACTGCGCCGGTGTTCTCCGTGTTCGAGCATGCGTTTTCGTGGCGTGACCTCATCCTGCTCGCGGGCGGCCTGTTCCTCGTCTGGAAAGCGACCAAGGAGATGCACCATCACGTCAGGAAGGATCACGACGAGACGCCCGGTGTCGCGTCGAGTCTCGGCAGCATGACAGCGTGGTCGGCAATCGGCCAGATCCTGCTGCTCGACCTCGTGTTTTCCGTGGACAGCATCATCACGGCGGTCGGGATGACCGATCACCTGCCGATCATGTTCATCGCCGTCATCTTCGCCGTCGCGACGATGCTCTTCGCCGCGCAACCGCTCTCGCGCTTCATCGAACGCAATCCGACGGTCGTGACGCTCGCGCTCTCGTTCCTGCTCGTGATCGCGATGACGCTGATAGCCGAGGGTTTCGGAACGCACGTGCCGAAGGGCTACATTTACGCGGCGATGGGATTTGCCGGATTCGTCGAAGGGTTGAATCTGTTTGCACGGCGCGTGAAGGGCAAGCGGGAGGCGAATGTGCAGACGGAAAACCGTGCGCATCTGGACGGTGCGTCCGGTTGACCTTCGATCGGCGCGCGCCGCGCTTATCCACAGTTTCCGTGCACAAACCTGTGCACAAACAGGGGAGCGGCGCGCTATCAGCCTGAAGCAACTGAAGAAATTCGCCACGCTTCCCGCTATGAAACGAACCTTCACGCGCCTTCGCCTCACTGTGCGCCGCCCCTCGGTTCGCCTCGTTGCAAGCGGGAATTCGGCTTGCTTCTCGCACGGCAAGTGACTACGTTATGCGATAGCGCACGCCCGATTCCTTTCGGTTCCCGAAATATCCACCGATGAAATCGCGCGTCGCGGACACCGCGATCAATCATCGACAGAAAACATAAGAAGAACCTGCGTGCGATGAATCAGGCCAATACCCGCGGCCTCGCTTCTGCGGAACGCAGGCGACAGGAGGGAAGCATGAGTCCGCATTGGGAGATCGGCACGGTGAGCGAGGGGTTCGAGCCCATCGCGCCGCAGGCGCTCGCATCCGTCGCGCGGATCGATCCATATATCGTGTGGGCTCACGCGACGCACTATCGCGACCTGGGCGGCATGCCGAGCGGCCGTGTGCCGATTGCCATCGAGATGAAGCAGGGCGGCGATACTGCGCAGCAGTTCGCGCAGACCATCGAGCGCAACGGCTGGCAGCACTGGATCTGGATGTCCGCGCTCTATCGCGATCCGCCCGCCACGCTCGAGGCCACGCGCTTCTGCACGGCTCACGTGACGCGCGAGTTCTACGCGCATCTGCACACCGACCTCGCGGGCAAGTTCGAACGCTTCACGGAAGCGCTGGTCATCACGTCGCACGTCGATGCACCGGTGGATCGAGCGCCGGCCGTGCATGCGCCCCTGCGCGAGGGGTTGGGTCACGCGATCGTCGGCGTATGCGATGAAGATATCGCGTTCACGCATGCGCGATTCTCGGAGGATGCAGCCGGCACGCGCACGCGCTTTCGATGTTTCTGGGATCAGAACGATGCGGCCGAACCGGCAGCCGGTCTAGGCTACGGGAGCGAATGGCTCAAACATCAGATGGACGCGATGTTGAACGATGCACGCCTTCATGCCGAAACAGCACAAACGGCGGGCGGCGCACACGTCATGCGTTTCGCGCATGACGGCCCGCCGGTCGCCGAGCGTGCGGGCTGCCATTCTTCGCGCGCCGAGCCTGGCGATGTCCATGTCGATGGCATTCGCGATGCGCCCTTGCCGATGATCGGCGTACAGCTCAAACGACGCTGCCGCACGATGCGCAACGCGTTCGGCCCCTGTCCCGATGCCGAAGTGCTCGACGCCGTCCGCTATGTCGTGCAGCGCGCACAGGACATTGGCGGCGCGAAGTGTCATGCGCTCGTCAGCCTGAACGCCGGCAATGTCGCGTGGCAGCAGGACGGCAGTTCGCTCATCGAAAGCGCGCTCGACGAGTTAATGGATACCGGCGCCTGCTCTGTCGTGCTTCCATCGGGCAATGTCGATCTGTCGCACTGCCGCGGGGCGCTGACGATCGAGGATCGCGCGGAGTCGGCGTTGCGCTGGCCCGTGCGTGCGCATTCCGCAGCGCCGAGCCTCGCCGAGATCTGGTGCTCGAGCGATGCCGGCGCGCCCGCTGTCGACGTGCAGATCGTGCCGCCCGACGGGATCGCGAGCGCCTGGCTCACGCTAGGCGATATCGGCATATACACGCGTGGCGGCGAAGCGATCTGCACCGTCGTGCATCTCGGCCGGGGTGCGCGCGGCGACGGGCACATGATCCTCGTCGCGCTCGCGCCGACCGCCGCGCGCAGCGGCATGCGCCGCGCGGCGGCGGGCGAATGGCTCATTCGCCTGAGGAACAACGCGCGCGCGAAGCTCACCGCTTATGCGTGGATGCAGTGCGACGAATCAGCCGGCGAGACGCCGCTCGTCGCGCCGTCGCATGCGCGCGATAGCGGCAAGTAGCGCGCTCAACCGCGTGAATGGAGCGCGATGATCTCCTGTAGATCGAGGTCGTGCTCCAGCGAATGCAGCAGCTCATCGTGAATCTCCCCGGAACGATGCATGCGCAGCAGCTCCGCGCGCCCGGCCGCGATGGCGGCGAGCACGACGTCGTAATGCGCGTGACGCGCGTCCGTCGGAAATTCCTCCATGTCCCGAAAACGCTGCGTGAGCCCCGCGCGATACGTGTATTGCTCGAGCAGACGCGGATGGATCACATTGCCGTCGGCGTCGTGCACGAGCGGCTGTATCGCGGCGAGTTGCGCCGACTCCATGCGCGCCCATGCCTGCGGTTCGGTGAGATGTCGCGACGAGCGCTCATGGCCGCGCGTCAACGAGAGCAGGGCGATGAGCGGGCCGATCGTCGCGCCTTGCAGAAGCACGGTGACGAGGATCACCGCGAAGCCGGCGAACAGGATGAGATCGCGGCCAGGCATCGTCTCGGGCAAGGAGAGCGCGACGGCGAGCGTCACCACGCCGCGCATGCCGGCCCAACTCACGACGGTAGCGGCGCGCCAGTCGGGAACGGCGACGCCGGCTTCGTCGGCGTCCGCGCGCTTGCGTCCGGTGACGGACCACGCGATCCATTTCACCGCCTCGACGCCGAACACCCATACGAAGCGCGACAGGATCACGACGGCGATCACCGCGGCCGTCGCAGGCCCGAGCAGCGAGAACGCATCGCCGACGCCGCCGAGCCGCACGGCGATGCCGCGCAGCGACAAGCCGATCAACACGAAGACGAGCGCCTCCAGCACGAACACGACGACTTGCCAGAACGCCGTGCCGCGCATGCGCTGCGCCGCCGTGAACACTTCGTGCTGATGCCAGCCGACGACCATGCCGCACGTGACCGTCGCGATGACGCTCGACACGCCGAGCTCTTCGCCCGCGATATAGCTGACCCATGACGTGAGCATCGACGTGGTGATGACGAGATAGTCGTCCTCGAGCGCGCGCATGATCCTGACGGCGATGAAGCCCGCGACGATCCCGACCACGACGCCGCCAACGGCCAGTCCCGCGAAGCTCGCGGCGGCGCGCGGCGCGCTGAACACGCCGCTCATCGCGGCGACGAGCGCGAAGCGGAACAGCACGAGGCCGGCCGCATCGTTGAGCAGGCTTTCGCCTTCGAGCAGCACCATCAGGCGACGCGGCAACGCGACGCGCTCGAGCACGGCCTTGGCGGCGACCGCATCGGGCGGCGAGACGACTGCGCCGAGCGCGAAGCACGCGGCCCACGGCAGCTCGGGCACGACGAGATGCACCGCGATGCCGACGACGAGCGTCGTGAAGGCCACCGCGCCGATCGCAAGCAGCAGGATCCCGCTCAGATTGCGCTTGAAGTCGTCCCACACGAAAAAGTACGCGCCGTACATGAGGAGCGGCGGCAGGAACACGACGAGGACGAGCTCCGGGTCGAGTTCGATGTGCGGCAAGCCCGGCACGAACGCCATCGCGACGCCGCCGACGAGCAGCGCGGCCGCAGGCGGCAGCCGCAAGCGCTTGGCGAGCACTTCGAGCGCGATGATCGCGATCAGCGAGACGAGCACCAGATTGAATGCCGTGGCGGCGTGCATGAATTTTTTCCTCGGGTTGCGTTGAGTTCTTATGCCGAAATGCGCGGCGCCCCACGCAGGCGCCACGCATGGCGCTGCTACGATCGACGCGGGGCCGGGCGGCGAGCCGCGGTCATCGTATCCGAAAGGGAGTGAAAATGAGACGAAAGTCGTCGGGCGTGGCGGTGGCGGCGGTGCTGGTAGGCGTTGCCGTGGCGGCCGTGCTGTATATCGCGAGCTTCGGCAGATCGCGTCATGCGGATGCGCCCGTGCCGACGCCCTCCGCGCTCGCCGCGCAAGACGGCGGGGCGAGCGCGGCGAACTTCGGGAATGCGCCGAAACCGCCCGAATCGACGCAGGGCGATCGAACCGCCGCGCGCTGACACGCGGCGTCCATTCTTTGTCACAGGCACCGAACCTGTCGCGCACGACAGGAATATGACTTGCTCGCCGCCTGACGATGCCAACAAAGCTCGTCGGGAGCACATCGCGATGGGACACCATCCCCAGAAGGTTCCACACGCCGCCGCGTTGCTCGTCGATGGGCGCGGCATGATCGGCAACATGAAGACGGCCGCGCTCGTGTCGCTGTGCGGCGCGATCGACTTCATGTGCTTTCCCCGCATCGACTCGCCCACGCTCTTCGCCGCGCTGCTCGATGAGGAGCGTGGCGGCGTTTTCTCGATCACGCCGCGCGCGCCGCATGCCAATGTCAAGCAGATGTATCTGCCCGAAACGAATGTGCTGCTCACGCGTTTCATGACCGACGAGGGCGTGTGCGAGCTGCTCGATCTGATGCCGGTCGCATCGAATGCCGCCCGCGCCGATGAGGTGCCGAACTGCGTGCTGCGCATCGTGCGGCTCGTGTTCGGGCGCATGACGCTCGACGTGCGCTGCGACCCGCGCTTCGACTACGCGCGCGCGAAGCACACGGCGCATGCCGTGGAGAAGGGCATCGAATTCATCTGCGCCGACGGCTCGCCGCCCTTGCGCCTCATCGCGAACGTGCCGCTCGCCGTCGAAGAGCAGGGCGCACGCGCCACGCTGGAATTCGAGGCGGGCGATTGCGCATGCTTCGCGCTCGGCGGGGCGGACGGGCTCGCCGACATCGAGGCGAACCACGATGCGATCCTCTCCGACACCATCGATTACTGGAAAGCATGGTCGTCGCGCTCGACGTATCGCGGGCGCTATCGCGAAGTCGTGCTGCGCTCGGCGCTGACCTTGAAGCTCTTGAGCTCGGAGGAATTCGGCGCGATCGTCGCCGCGCCGACCTTCGGCCTGCCCGAGGCGCAGGACGGCTCGCGCCGCTGGGATTACCGCTTCACCTGGATACGTGACGCCGCGTTCTCCGTGTATGCGCTCTTGCGCCTCGGCTATACCGGCGAGGCCGAGCGCTTCATGAAATGGATCGCCGAGCGCAGCCGCGATTGCAGCGCGCACGGCAAGTTGCGCGTGATGTACTCGGTCGACGGCAACGACGCGCTCGCGGAAAGCGCCTTGACGAGCCTCGTGGGCGAAGTGCCGGGAAAGATGGTCGTCGGCAACGAGGCGCGCGATCAGATCCAGCTCGATGTCTACGGCGCGCTGCTCGATTCGGTCTACCTCTACAACAAGTACGGCGCGGCCATTTCGTACGAGGGCTGGCGGCATGTGACGCGCACGGTCGATTACGTCGTCGAACATTGGCGCGAGGCGGATAACGGCATCTGGGAATTCCGCAACGGCACGCGCGCGCTCCTGCATTCGCGCCTGATGTGCTGGGTGACGCTGGATCGCGCACTGCGGCTCGCCGAGAAGCGCTCGCTGCCCGCGCCGCTCGCGATCTGGTTCCGCACGCGCGACGAGATTCATCGGGACATCCACGAACAGTTCTGGAACGAGGACATCGGGAGCTTCGTGCAGACGCCGGGCTCCGCCACGCTCGACGCCTCTGCGCTGATGATGCCGCTCGTGCGCTTCATCGGCCCGAAGGATCCGCGCTGGATCGGCACGCTCGATGCAATCGGTCGCGAGTTGCGCGTCGATCCGCTGATCTTCCGCTACACGCGCGGTTCGACACTCGACGGCTTGCCCGGCACGGAAGGCGGCTTCTCCGCGTGCTCGTTCTGGTATGCGGAGGCGCTCGCGCGCGCGGGACGCGTGGACGAAGGGCGGCTCGTCTTCGAGAAGATGCTGGCGTACGCGAACCATGTCGGGCTTTTCTCTGAGGAAGTGGCGACGAGCGGCGAGGCGCTCGGTAATTTCCCGCAGGCGTTGACGCATCTCGCGCTCATCAGCGCGGCATACCAGCTCGACAGGAATCTCGATCGGGTGCATGTGCCCTGGACCTGATCGGTCTGCGCGAGCCGTCGCGACGCTGTATCCTTTCAGCTCACTCTGAGCATGAACGGAGGGCAGGGGATGAACGGCAAGACGGTCATGACGTGCATCGACGCGGCGCATGCGTCGCTCAAGGAACACGCCGATGAAATCGCCTCGCTCGATCAGGCGATCGGCGACGGCGATCACATCATCAACCTGCTGCGCGGCATGGGGGCGCTCGCCGGCATGCGCGAGCAAATCGAAGGCGAGTCCTTCGCGCCCGCGCTCAAGCTTGCAGCGACGAAAGTGCTGTCGACCGTCGGCGGCTCGTCCGGGCCGCTCTTCTTTTCGATGCTGACAGGCATGGCGAAGACACCGACCGACGATGCCGGCGTCGCCGCTGTCGCGCGCGCGTTCGCGGCGGGCGTCGATGCCGTGGGCCAGCGCGGCAAGACGGGCATCGGCAGCAAGACGATGATGGACGTGCTCATTCCTGTCGCCGAACGCTTCACCGCGATGGCCGATGCGCTCGCTTCGAAGAAGGAGATCCTCGAAGCGCTGCCGCGCATTGCGGAAGAAAGCATGCTCGCGACGCGCGACATGCTCGCCACGAAGGGGCGCGCGTCGTTCCTCGGCGAGCGCTCGCGCGGCCATGTCGATCCGGGCGCGCGATCGAGCCAGCTCATGATCGAAGCGGTCTGCGCGCGGCTCGCGCAAGGCGATGCCTGACCACAAAAATGGAGCAGCGGACATGAAGAAGTTCGTCAATCGCGTCGATGATTACCTGACTGAAAGCCTCGCGGGCTTCGCTGCGGCGCATGCGGATCTCGTGACGGTCAACTTCGATCCGCTCTACATCGTGCGCCGAGTGCTGAAGCCGGGCAAGGTCGCGATCATCTCGGGCGGCGGATCAGGGCATGAGCCGTTGCATGGCGGCTTCGTCGGACACGGCATGCTCGATGCCGCATGCCCCGGGCAGGTCTTCACATCGCCGACGCCCGATCAGATGATGGCGGCGGCGCAGGCGGCGGATACGGGCGCGGGCGTGCTGTTCATCGTGAAGAATTATTCAGGGGACCTGATGAACTTCGAGATGGCGTCCGAGCTGTGCGAGATGCCGAATGCGTCGGTGCTCGTCAACGATGATGTCGCCGTCGAGAACTCCAGCTTCACGACCGGACGGCGCGGTGTGGCGGGCACGGTGATCGTCGAGAAACTCGTGGGCAGCTTCGCGCAAACCGGTGCCGATCTGCAAGCGTGCCGGGCGTTCGGCGAGCGCGTGACGGCGCGGATTGCATCGATGGGCGTGGCGTTTTCGAGCTGCACGGTGCCTGCTGCGGGCAAGCCGACCTTCACGCTCGGCGACGATGAGATCGAGATCGGAGTGGGCATTCACGGTGAGCCGGGACGCAGACGGGCGAAGTTCGAAACCGCCAACGCGATTGCGGATGAATTGCTTACGGCGATCGTCGACGATCTGAAGCCAGCGGCGGATGCGTCGTTGCTTCTGCTCGTCAATGGGCTCGGCGGCACGCCGTTGTCGGAGCTTTATCTGCTCTATCACGCGGCGCGGACGTGGCTCGCTTGGCGCGGGTTGAGCGTGGCGCGCTCTCAGGTGGGCGCGCTGACGACGTCGCTGGAAATGGCGGGAGCGTCGATCACGCTTTGCACGCTCGATGACGAGATGGCGAGGCATTGGGATAGTCCGGTGCACACGGCGGCGTTGCGCTGGGGGATGTGAGGAAGCGTTGAACGGGCTGCGGATGGGCGATTGCGTGGTGAATTGGCGGGCTCCCGCTGGGCGAACAGTCGCGAGCTTGCCACCGGTAAACAACCCGAATCTGTAAATAGCCAGAACACGACATTAGGATAAAGCCGCAACACCAGAAAAATACGATAATTTGTGTTATGTAAAATAAATTTAACGTTCGGGATGACGGTCGGCTACCGGTTCCAGGTCGAACAACGCCTCCCAAAACCGGATCAAAAAATTTCACCCAAGAACTCCCACAACGCGAAAGTTTCCCCTATAATTCGCGGCTTCCGTAGGCTCGTAGCTCAGCTGGTTAGAGCACCACCTTGACATGGTGGGGGTCGTTGGTTCGAGTCCAATCGAGCCTACCAACGACATTCAGACGCACCGCGGCGATCTATATCGCCGCGGTGCGTTTTCATTTCCGCGCAACCTTTTCTGGCAGCCGCGTGGCAACGGCGATTCGGCCGCGCGTCAGTCCCAGCAATTTCGGAACGCCACCGCGACGATCACCGGCACCGTGAGCACGAGTGGAATGGCGAAATACGGGATTTCCAGATGGACGATCCACGTATAGATCAGCCACGCCACGCCCAACGCCAGCGTAGCGATGCCGATGAGTGCCGTCAGTACATTGAGCATGCGGGGCGACATCCGCTTGCGGGAGGCTTCTTTGCCCGAAGGAGTTTCCATGGCGGCGTGCGCATCGGAGCGCGAGAGTAGTACATCCCGATTTTATACCGCCCTGCCCGCCATAGTCGTTCGTTCGAGGCTTTCGAACCGCACCAGATGTGAAAGGAAATGCGCCGCTGGCGCAGCGCAGAAGCATCCGTGTATCGTTCAGTCAACCAGGGAGGACACACCATGATCGACGATACCGACAAGAAGCACCTGATCCGCTGCATCGAACTGGCGCAGGAAGCGCTCGATAACGGCGACGAGCCCTTCGGCTCGATGCTCGTCGCAAAGGACGGGCGCGTGCTTTTCGAAGACCGCAATCGCGTGAGCAACGGCGATCAAACGCGGCACCCGGAATTCGCGATTGCGAAATGGGCGGCGCAGAACGTGCCGGAAGCGGAGCGCAAGGACGCGGTCGTGTACACCTCCGGCGAGCATTGCCCCATGTGCGCGGCGGCGCACGCGTGGGTCGGGCTGGGGCGCATCGTCTATGCGGCGTCAACCGCGCAATTCACGAGCTGGCGTGCGGAACTCGGCGCACAACCCGGGCGTGTGCGTCCGCTGACGATACAGGAAGTTATCGAAAATACAGTCGTCGATGGTCCCGTCGAGGAGTTCGCCGAACGCATCAAGGCGCTTCACGTGGCGCGCTATCGAATGGCCAACGTTCAGCAGTAGATCTTCATCGGAATGCCCGCAGCCGATGCGCATCCATAAGATTGAACGATCCACGCGAAGACACAAGCAAAAAAGCCCGGCGCGGAATCATCCCGGCCGGGGTCGACGCACGCCCTCGGAAATACTCAAAAGTTATGCCGTATGCCGAGCGTCACAGACAGTTGTCGATCGCTGTTCGAGTTAGCCAGATTGGGAATCTGCGCGTAATTCGCAGGCCCGCCCGTTGCCGGATCGATACCGAGTCCCGCCCCCACCGACTTCTGCATGATGGCGACACCATACAACGCGGTGCGCTTCGAAAGTGCGTAATTCGCGCCGAGGTTCACTTGATGAAAACGCGTCGATGAACCGCCGTCGGGTTTCGCATTGTTATAGATATAGGCGAGCCCCAGTTGCAAAAACGGCGTAGCCGCGTAAGTCAGGTTCACTTCGCCGATATCGAACGCAATATTGCGGCCCTGCGGATTGGCGCTATCGGCAAAGTACTGGCTATGCTCGAGGCGGCTATGCGTATAGGTCAGCGCGATGGTCGCCGGCCCGATCGCATACGATGCGCCCGCGCCATAAGCCTTCAGCGCTTCCGCATTCTGTAGTTGACAATAGAGCGCTGACGGATTGGAGCAGGCAAAATCGCCGATATAGCCGTTTGCGCCACCCAAAGCCGCATCGAGCGGATTGTGCAGATTCAGATAGCCCGCACTGATCGAGACCGGCAGACGCGTATAAGCTGCTGCGAACGAATAGCCGCGCCGTTGCCCGAAGTCACCCGCGACACCACCGAGGCTATACGTGCCGCCCACAGAAAAGCCATTCCAGTCGGGGCTCGTGTACTTGATTGCGTTGTTGAAGTTGAATGCTTCGTTCAGGTTGTCGACGTCGCCGATGTGCGAGCCGTAAAGCGTCGCCCATGAATTGCTCGACACATAAGGCCCGAGGAAATCCGAATACGAATCGTATTGACGCCCGAGCGACAACGTGCCGAATTGCTCGTGCGCCAGACCCACCCAGGCCTGACGATTGAACAACGCCCCACCCTGAACCAGGCCTCCTGTTCCGGTATAAAAGCTGTTCTCAAGGTTGAACTTCGCTTGCAAGCCGCTGCCCAGATCTTCCACGCCGAGAAATCCAAAACGCGAAGGCACGAGATTGCCGCCAGAAAATGCGAAGTTATGCCCAGAACCGACGCTGCCGTCGGCGCTGGTGATCTGCTGATTGGTCGTGTAGGTCAGCCCGGCATCGACGGTTCCGTAAAGCGTCACCGTGCTTTGCGCCGATGCGCTCGCGCATACGGCGAGCGCCGCCGTCGAAACGAGTTGCCGCGCGATCGTGCGAGTTGTCATGCGAGCGTCCTCACGCGTAATTGATCAGCACCGACTTGGTTTCGGTGTACATGTCGATCACCGCGCGTCCGAGCTCCCGTCCGAAGCCCGATTGCTTGAAACCGCCGAACGGCATCGCGTTATCGAGGAGCGAATGGCAATTGACCCATACGGTGCCCGCCTTGATGCGCGGCACGAGCTTGTGAATCGCCGAGAGGTTGTTCGACCAGATGCTCGCGCCGAGTCCATACGGCGTGTCGTTCGCTTTCGCGACCACGCTGTCGATATCGTCGTACGGCATCGCGACGAGCACCGGCCCGAAGATTTCCTCGCGCACCACCTTCATCGAATGATCCGTATCGACGAGCACGGTCGGCTTCACGAAGAAACCCGCGCCCCCCTTGCGCGCACCGCCCGCGATCGCACGCGCGCCTTCATCGCGTCCCGCTTCGATATAGCCGAGCACGCGATCCATCTGCCGCGCCGACACGAGCGGACCGATCTGCGTCGATGCATCGAGGCCCGGCCCCATCGGCAAGGATTGAGCGATGGCCGCGACGCGCTCCATCACACGATCGAATACTTTCTCGTGCACGTAGACGCGCGAACCGGCGGTGCACACTTGTCCCGAATTGAAAAAGATCGCATTGGCGACGCCTTCCGCCGCCTTGTCGATATCGACATCGGGCAGCACGATCACCGGCGACTTGCCGCCGAGTTCGAGCGACATGCGCGTCATGTTGTCGAGCGCCGCGTGACCGATTGCCTTGCCGGTCGGCGTCGAACCCGTGAACGCAATCTTGTCGATGCCGGGATGACGCGCGAGCGCCGCGCCTGCCGTGCGGCCGAGTCCCGTAACGACATTCACGACACCCTTCTCGATGCCCGCTTCCTGGATCAGCATCGCGAGGCGCAATGCGGACAGCGGCGTGTCTTCCGCCGGTTTCAGCACGACGGTGCAGCCTGTCGCAAGCGCAGGCGCAAGTTTCCACGAGGCCATCAACAACGGGAAATTCCACGGAATGATCGCGCCGACGACACCCACCGGCTCCTTGCGCGTATAACCGAAGAAATCATTCGACGGGCTATACGGGATCGATGCTTCGAGCGTGCTGCCCTCGATCTTCGTCGCCCAGCCGGCCATATAACGGAAGCATTGCGCGGCCATCGATACATCGAGCCCTTGCGCGACCGTTACCGGCTTGCCGTTATCGAGTGACTCGATCTCCGCGAGCTCGCGCGCATTCGCTTCGATCAGATCGGCGACCCGCAGCAACAGGCGTTCGCGATCAGTCGGCTTCATGCGCGACCATGCGGAGTCGTCGAATGCGCGACGTGCGGCAAGCACCGCGCGATCCACATCGGCCTCATCGGCACTGGGGACGCGGGCGAGCAGTTCGCCATCGGCGGGATTGATCACATCGAGCGTGGCGCCGCTTGCGCTGTTCACCCATGCGCCGTCGATCAACATTTGCTGCGCCGACGCGATGAACGTGCGCGTCGAATCGAGCATCGCGAGATGCTGGCTGTTATTCATCACAGTGTCTCCTAGTAGTGTTCGGGGACGGCGTT
This sequence comes from Caballeronia sp. INML2, assembly GCF_023631365.1. Lineage (NCBI taxonomy): Bacteria > Pseudomonadati > Pseudomonadota > Betaproteobacteria > Burkholderiales > Burkholderiaceae > Caballeronia > Caballeronia sp. INML2. Next base: position 68,264 of record NZ_JALQDH010000048.1, read on the forward strand.
GACGCCGTTCTCCTGCAGTTCCTTCACGAGCTTCATGCGCGTGCGCGCAACATCGGTGAGCGCGGGACGGCGATACGCGGCGATCTCTTCCGCCGTATAAGGCTTGAACGATGCAGGCCGCGATTGCTCGTTCATCGTCGCGAGCAGCCAGTTCAGGACGTTCGCGAGTTCGGCATCGTTCAAAGCGGAATTGGCGGCGCCCGGCACGCGCATCACGAACTGACGGCCCTCGGGCAACGAGACGAAATGGCCGAGCGAGTTACGCAATGCGGGCACTTTGCCGGGGATGCCGGAACCATCGGCGGTATGGCATCCCATGCAATTGAGCACCCAGTCCTGACGCGCCCGCGCCGCGTCGTACGCCTGCGCCTGCGATGCGTCCGCGATGAAGAGCGCGGCAAGCATCGCAGCGGCGAGGACCGCGCGCGGCTTCATAGCCCGAGGCCCTTCACGACCGCTTCGCGATGCTGATGCACGGCGGTCTGATCGAGCGGTCCGGCGCGCCATGCCTTGACCTCTGCCACGTCGAAGGGCTTGGCCGAACCATGCTGCGCGTTCAGATCGAACACGACGTAGTTCAGCACGTCGGCGATTTCTTCATCGGATAGCGATGCGAAGCTTGGCATCTTGAAGTTGTAGTTCTTCTCCTTGACCTTGATCGGACCGAACATGCCATAGAGCACGGTATGCCCTAATTGCGCGCGGCCCTCGGGCGAGCCCGCGTATTTACCCGGATAGTCGACGAGCGGCGGCGCGAGTCCGTCCATGCCCTTGCCGCCCGCTTGGTGGCAGACGGCGCACTTGCCGTCGAATGTCGCTTTGCCGCCGGGATAATGCATCGTTTGCGCGAATGATTGAGATGCAAAACTCATCGCGCCGGCAGCGAGCGCCGCCATCAAAACACTTGCTGTGTTCATTGCGTCGCCGCTCCCAATAGCACCGATACCGAGCAGTGGTAATTCGAATTGCCGTTCGCCATGCACCAATTGATGTCGTTATTGAGCGATAACTTGTAGAGCGGCTTTTCGCGTTCGTTGCGATTGCAGAAGCAACGTCCGCAAGTCGTCTTGCCGCAGCAGTCGTTGTACGACACGATGTAGTCCGAGCCATCGTGCGGATTGCGGCATGTGCCGATCCACGTGATCGGCGACGGCGTCGTGCCCGGCGGACAACTGCTCGATGTGCCGCCGCAGCAACTGCAAAGCCAGCCGTCGATCGCGCAATACTTCCAGTAGTCGCAGCTCGTCGGATCGTCGCTAGCCGACGAGCCCGGCTTCTTCGGTTCCGTCGCATACGCGGTGCGATCCACTGGCAGCAGCGGCACCATTGCCGATCCGACCAGCACCTTGCCGAGCTTCGCCATCGCACTGCGCCGGGAACTTCGCTGTGCAACGCCGCGCGCCTTATGTTCGAAGAATGAATCAAGCCATTTCATGGACGCTCACCTGTAGGAATGAATGATTTGTCGGCGTCTTCAGGCGTGCTGCCCGACTTGCCCTTCATGTTCGTGATGTGCGTGATCGTCGTGCTTGCCGTGCACGAACTCCTGCAACGAAGCGACACCCCGTTCTTTTGCTTCGAACAGGCTTTCCAGATGCTCACGCGTATTAACGAGACCCTTCGCGCGGACCTTGCCTTCTTCATCGAGCAATACGGCATAAGGCAGCTTGCCGATCTGATAAGAAAGGCCGAGTTCCTGCGACAGCACATACGGATATTGCGAAAGACCGGTCTTTCGATAGAAGGCGGCGTGCTCTTCGAATTCACCATCGCTTGCAAGCACGATGTCGGTTGCACCTTCGCGTGCCTGAATCGACGGCAGCAAGGGCAGCAGCTTCTTGCACACGGGGCACGTCGGCGAGAGGAAGAAGACGAGCGTGTTGCGCCTCGAGTTCGACAAGCCGCCGACCTTCACCGCGCGGCCCGCGATATCGCCCAACTCGAACACCGGTGCGATCGCGCCGACCGCCGGGCCCTTGTCGATCATGAGTGCGCCCGCCGGCATCATGCGTTCATAGAGAATGCCGACTTGGCGAACGAGTGCGAGACAGATCGCGCCGAGCGCAAGCAATGCGGCCCACGACAGTGCGGCCGAAATCATCAGGGCGGTTTGCATCATGAATTCCTCAGAGAATCGAGCTTGGGAAGATTGACCAGCAGCGCATCGAGCGTGAACCACGCGGCGACGGCAAAAAGCGTGCAGGCGCCTGCGCTCGAATAGTCGAGCCACATGAGCTCGCGAGCAGTCGCGGGTGCGAGCGCGGCGCATGCGAGCGCGGCGAGCATCAACGCGCGCGCGACGTGCCACCAGCCGATCGACTTCGGCGCGCGTTCCGTTGCACGCGCGGCGATGAAGCCCGAGCAGCCGCAATCGATATCGGTATGACCACGCAACACGTTGATCGCGAGCGCCGCGCCGAAGAGCGTGAACAACGCGATCAGCACCATGGCGCTGAGCGTGCGCGTATCGGCGAACAACAAGCCGATTGCGCCCGCAGCCTCCAGCGCAGGAAACGCGAACGACAAGGGCGTGAGCGCAAACGAAGGCAGCAACGCGAACGCTTCGAGCGACGCGCGAAAGCGCGACGGCTCGCGCCACTTCGGCGCAGCGCTCGCGAGCGCGATGATCGTCGCGGACGCGATGCACACCATGAGAATGACGGGATCGATCATCGCGTCACCTCACGGGTTGAGCAGCAATGTCGACGTCGCGCCGAGCTGCTTTTCGACGTGCTGGCGCTTGCCTGTCATCGCATCCATCACGACGAGATCGGAGGTCGGCGTAAGGCCGTAAAAGAGCGGTTTGTCGTCGGTGCTGACCTGAATCGCGAGCAGCGGGTCGATCTTCTGCTTCGCGAGATCCCAGCGCGCCACACGCTTTTTGCTCTCGGTGTCGTAGACCCAGATCTCCGTGCCCGGGTCCTTGTGCGAGCCGTCCGCGCCCTTGTGCATGGCCACGTAAAGACGGTGACTGGCCGTGCTCAGCGCGGTCTGCTGCAAGCCGCCCGGACGCCAGCCCGCCTTGCGCTCCTGATCGCTCAGCAAGGACCACGATGCGCCGAAAACCGGCGTATCGCCGGAGAAGTCGGCCGTGCGCACATTGCCGTGGAAGGTCGTGAACACATACTTGTTACCGTCGCGCACGGCGTTGACGAAGGCAGGATCGTGATCGACGTCGATGAACGCCTCGGAGAGCTTCCGGCTCGCTTCCTTGCCCGTGGCGTCGAGCCTGACCGTGAGCGCCTTGCCGCTTTCGCACAGCGCCGAGAAGCGATCATTGCCGCTCGGATAGGCGAGCACGCAGCCGTCGGTATCGATCTCACCGAGCACCTTTTTCGCGGCCGTATCGATGACGGTGACCGACGTCGACGGCGTGATGTTCGACACATACAGGCGGCTGCCGTCTTCCGAAAGAATCGTGAGATATGGCGTCGGCACGGTCTGGCCATGCTTGGGCGGGATCACGATTTCACCGGTTACGTCGAGCGTCGTGTTATCGATGATCTCGACTACGTCCGTGCGTGGGCCGTGGCTGCCGCGCGCGAAGTACGTCGTCGCCACATAGCTCGTCTTGTGATCGGGCGAGATCGTGAAGCCCGGCGCGAAACCGGCATCGATCTCGCCGACGAATCGTTTGGTGTCGCCGTCGAACACATGCACTCGTGCATCGGTCATGCTCGCAAACGAGACATCCGTCACGAACACGCGATGCGGGCTATACGGCGGCACTTTCGCCACCGTCAGTTCTTCCGGCTTTTCGGCCGCACCCGCGTGTAACTGACACGCAAGCAGTCCATAGAACAAGGCCCCCATGGCGGTGGCCAGCCGTCTCACCTTCATCTGTGCTCCTCCTCGTTTATCGTCGAAACGACTCTAAAGATGACAATAAAAAAGAGCACTTCGTAACCGGCAGCGCGTGCGTGCCGAAATGGAGTATTCGAAAGGGAGCCGACAGCGATGCGCGCGACAGGCGTATTCAGGCGACTCTTGATGCAAGCCTCGGAAAGGAAATGCCGATTGCCGAGCGCGGCAATGCGGCTCGCGATCGGCAGGAAGGGAATGTATTGCGCCTGCGTTAGCGGGCGCGCAGTGTTTGAGAGGGAAGTTCGCCGAACAGGCTCTTATAATCGCTCGCGAAGTGGCCGAGATTGGTAAATCCCCAGCGCATCGCGGCTTCGCGCACCGGTACTTCGCCTTGCGATGTCGTTGTCAGGAGCCGTCTCACTTGTGCAAGACGCACGGCTCGCAGATAACTTACCGGATTCATCTGCGTGACCGATTGAAAGCTGTTTTGAATGGTGCGCCGGCTCACGCGCAGCTTTTCGCAGAGATCCAGCACCGAGATAGGCTGCTCGGGGCGAGCAAGCACCAGATCATGAGCGCGTCGCACGACGTCGGCACGGCATGCATAAGTGAGCCGGTCTTCGCGCGTCGGAACATGGAACGTGAGCAGATCCAGAATGCTCTCCGTCACGGTGTGCGTGAAGCGACGCGCGCCATCGCCCGAAGAAAACGGATCTGGGTCTGAGAGAACGGTCTCCACCGCCGCGATGATGCGCTTTCCCGCCCGCCAGCCCGCTGCGGCAGGGATGCTCAGCACGTGGCGACCGAGAATCTCGTCCTGGACATCGACACCCGCCGCGTCCGCTGCCGATGCGAGCAGACTCGTATTCACGGCGACGCCGAGCATCGACATGTCGGGTGGCGAATGCAGCAAAAATTCCCTGCCGCCAGGCGCGGCGACGAGCGCGTGTTCGTCGACCCGCACGCCTTGAAACGAGAACGGTGCGCCGCCGCCGAGCACGAGCCCGAATGTGACGAACCCCGGCGGAAGTTGCCCGCGCTGCACGATACGAACGTTCGCGGATTCCTGAAAAACCTGCACGCCCGCCACCGAAACCTGCTTCACCGTGCTGCGAAACGCGCCTTCGCCCACCTGGTCATAGCGCTGTTCCCAACCTGTCAGCGCATGCGCGTGGCGGTCGGCGTCCTCAAAGGTTTCATAGTTGGCGTACATGCCCTGCTCCTGCTACTTGCGTCGATATCGATGCGACTGCTTATAGGTTTTCGATTTTTTGGCGTCAAGCTTTCTAATTTTTTGCTTCTGTCGCTCGTTGCACAATTCTAGGAATGCACGATTGAAAAACAGGCGCGCCCATGCGTAGGCGCCCGCGCGTACTTCACAAACCACTTTAGAACTTGCGCCGGATGCCGGGGCGCACGGTTTCCTGACGGATTGCGTCGCTCGCCGCCATTTGCAGCGACTTATGGGGCTTCTCGGCAAAATCGCCTCGGTTACGTGAGGTAGCCAAAGCTTTAGTGCGGTCGGTAACCACGCGTGGCATTTAGCGGATCGTGCCGATCATCTTTGTGCGGTTCAGCGCGTACGTTCGATTCACGGTTTGCTATACACGAAGTTAAACACGAAACGAACAGGAGACGCTCCATGTCCGCGCTGCCCCGCCCCGACTCTGCCGATATCGAACAGGTACGCAAGCAGTTTCGACAGGCAATGGCTCATCTCGGGGCCGCGGTGAACGTCATCACGACGACGGGCACGCATGGACGCTGCGGCATTACAGCCAGCGCCGTATGCTCGGTCACGGATGCGCCGCCGACGCTGCTCGTCTGCATCAACCGGTCGAGCGCGATGCATGCCGCATTCGTGAACAATCGTAACGTGTGCATCAATGTCTTGCCCGGTCATCTCGAACAGATCGCGCGGCACTTCGCCGGTCTCACGCAACTCTCCATGGAAGAACGTTTCTCGTTGCCGGTGTGGGATGAAGGCATGAACGGCGTGCCGGTATTACGCGATGCGCTGGCGAGCCTGCAGGGCACCATCGTCGAGGCAAAAGAAGTCGGATCGCATTCGGTGATGTTCGTCGAAACGACCGCGATCCGCGTGCGCGACGACGGCGACAGCCTGATTTATTTCGACCGCAACTTTCATCGCGTGCCGCGCGTGTGCGCCGCCCAGTGAAAGGTATCGCCGATTCTGCGTTAATTGATTACAGGAAGACCGCTGCCTATACTCCACGCGCAGACGGGCGACTGTAAGCAAATTCGAAAAATGACACCGGAATCGGTGCTTGCGTTTTTCATCACCCGCACGCAGTCACACATCGCCCAGGTCTGCGAGTTCGCCACTTGGAGATACGTGATGAAAAAATCCTTAAGGCAATTCGGTGCCGGCGTGCTGTTCGCATTGATCGCGTCGCAAACTGCATTCGCGCAGCACGACAAGGTAATAGACGATGCGAATACCGCCTGGAATGCGGCCTTTAACAAGGGAGATGCTCGGGCGCTGGGCGCCTTGTACGACGAAAAGGCCGTGGTGTCCCCCGGAAACGGAACAACCGTTCAGGGACGTGCCGACGTCGAGAAGTTCTACAAAGGCCTGTTTGATGCGGGCTTTCGCGATCACACGATCGATGTCGTCAGTGCGAAGCGAGTCGGCAATCTGATGTATCAAACCGCGAACTGGACCGCCGTCGCGGAAAAGGACGGCAAGAAGACGTCATATAAGGGCGTGGTCCTCAAGGTGCTCGCCAAGGGCGCCGACGGCAAGTGGCGGACGACCGCGCAGACATGGAACGCGGCACAGTGATAGGCGCGCGGGCCTGATGCAACGTCAGACCCGCCGCCGCATTTCCGTCACTTGAGCGCGCAGAGACGCGCATTCAAGCGCGCACGCGTGATCGACGCGATTTGCGCCAAAGCCTCATCCAGCTCCTGCTGCGTGCTGCGGCCGATACGTCGCTCCAGCGCGCTGAAGATGCCCTCGCGCGTGTAATGCCGCACGCAGATGATGAACGGAAAGCCGTGGCGCTCGAGATAGGCGGCATTGAGACGATCGAGCAAGGCGTCCTGTTCGGCCGACATCGCATCGAGCCCGGCGCTTTTTTGCTCGGCATCCGAATCCGCCGTCATCGTTCCGGAGCGAATATTCGCGCCTGACAACAACGGGTGCAGGTTCAGAAAGGCACGCTGGCTCTTGTCGTCAAGATTGCGGATGACATTCATCATCGCGTCGTGCAATCCCGTGGCGGATGCGAATGGACGCGCGCTCCAGGCGCCCTCCGCCGCCTGCGGAAAATGTTCGAACACGCTCGCGAAGGCGCCGACGAAGGCCGTGTGATCGAACGCGTTGATCGGTTCGAGATTGATTGTCTGTGACATGAATGGCTCTCCTATAAGGCATCGATGGCGATTCGTGCCGAGTATAGAAAGCGCGCGATCGGGCGGCGAGACACCCTATCCTATTGACCGCATAACAGAACGCGATAGCGCTAACTGCGATGCATGTCGCGCAGCGCGCGCAGCTCCTGCGCGGCCGCCGTCAGCATGCCGCGCAACCACACGTGCGAAGCCGAACGATGCCGCGACGGATGCCAGAGTTGATAGAACCGCATGAACGGAAATTCGATCGGCGGATCGAGCACGGCGAGCGGCAGATGCTGCGCGTGATAGTTGGCGAAATGCCGGCCTGTCGTGAGAATCAGATCGGTGCCCGGTATGAGGCTGGGCGCGAGATTGAAGTATGGGCAACTCACGCGGTTGTCACGATGCACGCGCATGGTGCTGAGCCCGGTATCGACGACGCCGCGCTGATCGCGCGAATACGGCGTCGGCACGATATGCGACGCGCTCAGATAGTCCTCGGCATCGAATTTGCCTGACTTCGCATATACGCTGTCGCGGGCAACGACACACACGACGTCATCTTCGAGCAATACCGACAAATGCAAATGCTCGGGAGGATTGGGCCAGTTGCCGATGACGATATCCGGCGAGCCCTCCGAGAGCCCCTGTTCATAGTTGAATGCGGCCGAGAGCGGCACGGCGACGAGGCGCGCATGCGGTGCAGCGCGCCTGAATTCGCGCACGACATGCGCAAAGAAGGGGGGCGCCAGATAGTCGGGCATGCCCACTGTGAAGCTTTGTTCGGTGGTCGCAGGATCGAAATGATCGTCCGATACGAGCAGGTTATCGAGCGCGCTCAATGCGGCTTGCGCACTTTGTGCGAGTTGAATGGCGCGCTCGGTCGGCACCATCACATTCTTTTCGCGCGTGAGCAGCGGGTCGTTGAAGATCGCGCGCAACCGCTTGAGCGCGGAGCTGATAGCCGGTTGCGACTGGTTCATACGAATGGCCGTGCGCGACACGCTGCGCTCGCCGATCAGCGTGCACAAAACGCGCAACAGATAGGTATCGAATGGATCGTCGGTGCGATTCATGGTGAGTGCTGTCTCTATGGTTCGCGTGGCCGCGCCGCTATTCTGCCAGCCGGCATTGCAAGAACCGCTTGTTGCAGGCGGCGCTAGGGTAATCCATAGGTACGAAAAAACACCGCAACGAGCGGCGCCAAGGCCCGCCAGACAAGGCTTCGCAACCCATATACGCGTTGCTATGGGGCCTATTGGCTCGCCGCCCGTTCCCGATTTTTTGGCCGTTTCTATACTTGCTTCCACCGAATGCACGACAGTGTCCGTGCGACGCAAACCGACTGGAAAGGAGAAACCATGTCGCTCATCAAACAGGAGATGCCGGTCTTCGCGAGCGAGGCCGAAAGCGCCGAAGCGAGCGTCTATCGCAAGGTGTCATGGCGCCTGCTGCCGTTTCTCGGCGTGCTATGGGTGCTCGCGTGGCTGGATCGCGTGAACATCGGCTTTGCCAAGCTGCAGATGCTGGACTCGCTGCATTTCAGCGAAGCCGTATATGGACTCGGCGCGGGCATATTCTTCCTCGGCTATTTCCTGTTCGAAGTGCCGTCGAACATGCTGCTGCAGAAGATCGGCGCAAAGAAGACGATCATGCGCATCACGATCTGCTGGGGCATCATCTGCATGCTGCAGACGCATGTCACCACGCCTACGCAGTTCTATATCCTGCGCTTCCTGCTTGGGGCTTTCGAAGCGGGCTTCTATCCGGGCGTCATTCTCTATCTCACGTACTGGTATCCGTCGCAGCGGCGCGCGCGGGCCTTCGGCACGTTCATGTCGGCATCGGCGATAGCGGGGGTGCTCGGCGGTCCGCTCGCCGGCTGGATCATGACGTCGATGGGCGGCGTGCACGGCATGCATGGCTGGCAGTGGCTCTTCATCATCGAAGGCATTCCGTCGGTGCTCGCCGGTGTGTTCGCCTACTTCTACATGACGGACAAGCCCGAGCAGGCGCGCTGGCTCAACGACGATGAAAAACGCGTAGTGCTCGATGCCCTGCAACGCGACAATGCCGCAATGGGCGAGCGTGGACACGACTGGCGATCGCTCTTCACGAATCGGAAGGTGTGGCTGCTGATCGCGATCTTCTTCTGCCTGCTGTGCGCGAACTCGACGCTCACCTTCTGGATTCCGACCGTCATCAAGGACGTAGGTGTGAGCACGCCGATGGCCGTCGGCTGGATCGCGGCAGTGGCCTATCTGTGCGGCGCGGCCGGCATGATCATCAACGGTGCGCACTCGGACCGCAGCAATGAAGTGCGCTGGCACTTCAGCGGGGCGGCCATCGTCGGCGGCATATCGATGGCGGTGCTTGCCGTGCTGATGGGCCTCGACAAGATTTCGCCGGTTATCGCGCTGTTGGCCATGACGGCATCGCTGATCGGCACGATGAGCGCGATCCCCGTGTTCTGGCAGTTGCCCAATCGCTATCTCGCGGGCAGCGCAGCGGCAATCGGCGTGGCGCTCATCAACTCCGTCTCCAATCTCGCGGGTTTCGGCGCGCCCTACGTCATGGGACTCGTCAAGAACGCGACGGGCAAGTTGACCTCCGGTCTCTATCTCGTGGCCGTCATCGAAATTCTGGCTGCGGTGCTGGTTATCGTCGGCATCCGCAAGCTCGGCAACAAACAAGGTGCATGACATGCGCGACAAAGACACTTCTCCGGCTTTCGATGTGAGCCGCCGACGCTTTGCCCTGCAATCGGTCTCGTTGGGCGCAAGCATGCTGATGGCGAAGACCGCCCTCTCCGCCGATGCGCCAGCGTCGCCCGCGCCGAACCAGACGACAGGTCCGGTGCAACAGGACGGCCTGAGTCCGCGTCTCACGATGCACGGTCTCGATACATGGCACGGCACGCCCGCCGCGGGCATGCGTGTGGACTTGTTCGCAATCGAAGACGGACGCTCGAAGCTTCTGCAGACGATCACGCTCGCAGCGAGCGGCCGCAGCGAGCCGCCGCTTCTGATCGGCGATACGTATCGCGCAGGCACGTATGAACTGTTGCTGCATGCAGACGAATACTTCGCCGCGCGCAAGGCGAATCTGCCGCAACCGTTGTTCCTTTCGAAGATCCCGCTGCGCTTTCGCATCATCGACATCAACCAGCGCATTCACCTGCCTGTGTTGTTCGGGCCGTGGAGCTACAACTACTACCGCGGCAGTTGAGCGGAACACAAACGAAACGCCAGATCAGGAGACACATCATCATGGCCGCAGGCATCACTACGCATGTGCTCGACGTCGCGCTCGGCAAGCCCGCCGCGGGCATGCAGATCGAATTGTTCGACATCGGCACGCAGCCGCCCACGCTGCTCGCGCGCACGCGCACCAATCGCGATGGGCGCACGGATTCACCGATCCTGCCGGCCGCACAGGCGCGTGCAGGCGATTTCGAATTGCGTTTCTGGGTAGCGGACTACTTCAAGACCCCCGATGTATTCGCCGACGTCGTCCCAGTGCGCTTCACACTTGCCGATGCCGCGCAGCACTATCACGTGCCGCTGCTGTGTTCGCCGTGGAGCTTCGGAACCTATCGCGGAAGTTGAAGCGCAGCGCGTGCATTGCGCTTCACGCCGTTTATGGCGTGCGTCAACATCGAAATTAGCGCAATGTCCATCGATGCCAAGCGCGTTTCGCTCACCGGTCGATCGCAACGCCTTTGGTCATAAGACGCAAATGTCGACGATCGTTCAAAGAACTCGAACAGACAGCTGCTTTAAGAAAGATGCTGAACAACTTTCCTGGCGGGATAGCAATAGATACCTCAATGTGCGTCGCACGGTTATCGCGTTAAAACACTTTCCGTGAATGTCATTTGCCATGTATTGACACGAATTTCCTCTAGCGCGTCACGCACGTCCGTGGCATAGTGCAGACGACAATTTATTAGAGGTAAGTCATGTCGACGCTAGAAAGTATTCAGGCACGTATCGAAGCACTTCAAGCGAAAGCCGATGCGCTCATCGCTAAAGAATCTGAAAGCGTGCTGAAAAAGATTCATGATTTGATGTCGAGCCATGGTTTGACCGTCGCGGACATCGAACAATATTCTGGCACGCGCAAGAAGGCAGGCCGATCGGCCCCGGCAAAAAAACAAAGCACGGTTGCCTATCAGGATCCGAAAACCGGCGCGACCTGGAGCGGGCGCGGACGTGCACCCGGCTGGATCGCCAAAGCCAAGGACCGCAGCAAGTTCGCGGTCGGCGCGAGTGCGCCGGCGACCAAGGCTGAAGGCAAGGCGCGCGCCGCAGTCAAGCGCAAAAGAAAGGGACAGCCGCGCGGTCCCCAACCCGCGCTCTATCGCGATCCGCAATCAGGTGCAACGTGGAGCGGACGTGGACGTGCACCCGCATGGCTTGCATCCGTCGAAGATCGCACGCCTTTCCTGATCGGCTGAAGATGAATAGATAAACGGCGGAGTTCGTTCAAGACTCCGCTGTTTTTTACAATCCATTTAATCTAAACGCGTGGATCGAACGCGAATTCGATCCGAATGCCGCCCGGTTCATAGATCATCATATGGCGTTTCGGCCCTGCCCCTAGCGGTTCCGGCGCGAATTCCACCGTCACGCCAGGCCATGCCGACACGCGATCGAGAATCGTCGCGAGCGCGGCTTCATCCGCTGCACGCAGCGCAAGATGATGAAGCCCGATATTCTTTCGCCGGTCGAATGCTATTGGCGCCGGGTCGTCTTTCACCTGCCATAGCGTAACCAACAACTTTTCGTCGGATACGAACACGGCTGGGTACTCGGGCCGCTCGCCGGCGATCTTCCAGCCCAGACACTGAACGAAGAAGTCTCGGGTCGCGTCGAGATTGCGGACGGCGAGGCCCACGTGATCGATTCCAGAAGTCAGCATCGTTTCCTCCTCATGTCGGATACATGAAGCGCGCATGCACGCTTCGTTCGGTTCCGTTCGCATGCTATCTCATTCCACAGTCGGTGTTGCCTGCACGCGCGGCGTTTAAGCGGTAATCTGAACGATATCGACAACGCGTCGTCCCCCGACAGGAGACCGTTCATGCTGAAGCCGACTTATCCCTATTACCTCGCCAACGAGCCGGTAGCCGCCAATACCGATCTTGCGGTGACCGACAAGTTCAGCGGTGAAGTCGCCACACGCGTGGCACTTGCCGATGCGCACGCCATCGACGAGGCAATCGGCCTTGCGGTCGCCGCGATGCCCGACATGCGCGCCTTTCCCCCGTTCAAACGTCAGGCGGTGCTCGAGCATTGCGTGAAGCGGTTTCGCGAGCGCTCCGATGAAATGGCAATGGCCTTATGCATCGAAGCCGGCAAGCCGATCAACGATTCGCGCGGCGAAGTTACGCGTCTTATCGATACGTTCAAGGTCGCAGCCGAAGAGTCGGTTCGGATCGACGGCGAAATACTGAATCTGGAGATCTCGCCGCGCGCAAAGGGTTATCACGGCTATGTAAAACGCGTGCCGATCGGTCCCTGCTCCTTCATTTCGCCTTTCAATTTTCCTTTGAATCTTGCCGCGCACAAGGTCGCGCCCGCAATCGCCGCTGGTGTGCCGTTCGTCATGAAGCCTGCGAGCCGCACGCCGATCGGCGCGTTGATCATCGGTGAGGTGCTCGCGGAAACGGATCTGCCCAAGGGCGCATTCTCGATACTGCCGGCGCATCGCGACGGCGCCGATCTGTTCACCACCGACGAGCGTTTCAAGCTCCTCTCCTTCACCGGTTCGCCCGCGGTCGGCTGGGAACTGAAGGCGAAAGCAGGCAAGAAGAAGGTCATTCTGGAACTCGGCGGAAACGCCGCCGCGATCGTCGATAGCGATCAGGGCGGCAAGCTCGACTATGTAGTCGACCGGCTGGCGTTCGGCGCTTTCTATCAGTCCGGGCAAAGTTGCATCGGCGTGCAACGCATTCTTGTGCACGCGTCTCTATACGATGACTTGCGTGAAAAGCTGATCGAGAAAACGAAGTCGCTCCGGATGGGCGATCCAAAGGACGAGAAGACCTTCGTCGGACCGATGATTTCCGAGTCGGAATCGAAACGCCTCGCCGGTTGGATGGAAAACGCCGTGAAGGCCGGCGCGAAGATCATCGCTGGCGGCAAGGTGGATGGCGCGATGTTCGAAGCGACGCTTCTCGAAAACGTCGGACGAGATTCGGATCTCTATCGCAAGGAAGCGTTCGGGCCTGTCGCCATTCTCGAAAAGTTCGATAACTTCGACGACGCGCTCGATACCGTGAACGACAGCGATTTCGGCTTGCAGGCGGGCATTTTCACGGATTCACTCGCGCATGCGCATGAAGCATGGAATTCACTTGAAGTTGGCGGGGTCGTGATCAACGACGTGCCCTCTTTCCGGGTCGATAACATGCCTTATGGCGGCGTGAAGGATTCGGGACTCGGCCGGGAAGGCATTCGCTATGCGATTGAGGACATGACCGAAGCGCGTCTGATGGTGATGCGAGAAACGTGGTGACGCACGCCCGAGCGTCCCTTCCAAAGCACGCTCGGGCGTTCGACATGCCTATGCCAGCGTCAGTTTGACATCGATGTTGTTGCGGGTCGCGTTCGAATAAGGGCACACGACGTGCGCCTTGTCGATCAACGCCTGCGCCTCGTTACGATCCATGCCTGGCAGCGAGATCTTCAGTTCGACTTCGATGCCGAAGCCGTTCGGGATTTGTCCAATGCCCACGCTGCCGTCGATGGCAACGTCTTTGGGCAGCGTAATCTTGTCGCGTGCGGCAACGAACTTGATCGCGCCAATGAAGCACGCGCTATAGCCCGCGGCGAACAGCTGTTCGGGATTCGTGCCATCGCCGCCACCGCCGCCGAGTTCTTTCGGAGTCGTCAGCCGAAGATCCAGATTGCTTTCGGGTACGGTCGCGCGGCCATCGCGTCCGCCGGTGACATGAGCATGCGCACGGTATAGAACCTTTTCGATCGACATCGCCAGACTCCTGTGCATTGTGTTGAGCGGCCCTCGCGACGCGAACGCGCCGTTCGACATCCGCCGACATGGATTCCCGATGGGACACTGCCCGCGAAGGGCGGGTTCCAACCTCGAAGGATACTCAAGACGCGGCGAGTTCGCTGACGCGACGTATTGCGACGCATCAAGGCGCGTTCCTCTCGGTCACAACACGACGGGTTCTCTGCCGGGAAAAGCCGCATCGGCTATGGGCGCGTTTGTTTCCTTGGCCATGCGTTCGCACAGCGCGACGACGTGCGCCGAGCCGGCCGTCATGAAGAGCGAATGGTCGAGGTCCGGAAAGATCATCATGCGCACGGACGGAAAGCGCGAAAGGCGCGCGCCGTGCTTGCCGAAATGCGCGGCGATCAGATCCAGCCCCGCATCGTAGGCGCCATAGACGAGCACCGTCTTCACGCCTTTTGCATCGAGCGCGCGAATAATCGGACCGGGCTCCGTGGCGAGTTCGGGCGGCGTCTGGCTCAGACGATCGAGCCTCAGCACATCGACGATACGTGAACGCGCGCGTGTCATCACATAGCCGAGCACAAAGCGCAAGACACGCGTCAACTGTTTTTCGCCACGCAGGATAGCTTTCCATTTCTGCGGATCGAGCATCGAAAATGCATAACCTGCCATGGAATTGCGCGTCGATTGACGCAAGCCATCGGGCGCGACGTCCGCTGGTCGTTTGAACGTCGGCAGATTCACCGTGACGACGCCATTGATCGCCTTTTCGATGACCGCCGCCTTGAGCGCGTGATACCCGCCTGAGCAAACGCCGAACGCGAATATCGACTTATAACCTTGGCGTGCGAGCCAGCGTGCCGCGGCCGCGGTGTCGTCGGTCGCGATCGGGTTGTAGATGCGGCCGAATGCCGTGTCCGATTGCACCTTGCCCGGCGCTGCCGGGCTATCGCCGCGGCCACGCGCATCGAAACGCAGCGATGCCACGCCACGTCTCGCGAGCTCGCGTGCAATGCGTACCGATAGCCTGCTGTCGCCCACGCGCGAACTCGCCGACGTATTCGCGATCAGGTACACCGGGCCGCGCGCCGAACCCGTGCGCGGCTCGCACAGGATGCCGAAAAGCCCTTCGTCGCCGATACGCACCGGACGCTCGATCGCCTCGGGGGTTTCAATGTTCAGCGCGGGCCAGCTATCGGCATCGGCCATGGACGCCACATGAGCTACCGGCGCGGCGCGGCCCGCGATCCACGCCACGACCTCGGCGAACGCGGCGCGCGGCACTGCGTTGAAGGCAGTTTCCTGAATGAAGCCCGTCAGGTCTTCGAACGGACGCGCCTCTGCTTCGACGCCCTTGTCAGCGAGGGCGTCGCGCAAAGGGTCCGTCCCGCCCGCCTTGACATTCATGATCAACGCGCGACGCGCCGGCGCGCTTGCCGTGCCGTTCACGCTCGCGACGAGGTCGATAGCTTGCAGCGAGTCCCTGAATTCGTCGCCATACATCTGACCAAGCACGTTGAACCGGACATCGTCTTGCTGCATCTCGCGCAAGGGCGGCGCAAGCAATTCGAGCCATGTTTTGCGCACGATGTTCAGTTCGCGCATATACACGCGCCCGCTCGTGACGGGCGCGAGCAGTACAAGTTCGTCGACGGGTCGGCGCAGTGCCGCAGCAAGCGCGAATGCCGCGCCCACGCGAAAACCGCATAACGTGACGTGTTCGATGCCTGTCTCTGTCCTGAACCAGTCGACGGCCGCGTGGATGTCTTCGACCGACGATTCGAATTGATCCGGTGCGGGATCGGCGCCCGCCGAGTCGCCCGTGCCCCGATAGTCGAAACGGAGCACCCACATGCCGCGCGCCGATAACGCATCCGCGAGGTGGCGCATGCCGCTGTATGTCCACACGTATTCGTGGCCATACGTGTTACAAAGCACCACGCCGCGCGTGCCGCTTCCCGCGTGCAGCCATCCGAAGCGGTTCCCGAATACAACCGGTCTCATTCGATCTCGCCCTCGTGTCGAGGTATTGAGACGATTATATTAAGCGGCTCCTTCGTAAAGCGGCATCCGAGAGCGAATATGCTCCAGGGAACTATCTATTGGCGCATAAGGCATGGCTTGTGTTTGCTGGCGCTCACTTTGTTTGGACGGTTCGTCGGCATCGCGTCAAGTTGGTGAACGCAATGTCGAGCCGACGAAGGCTCGCCTCGAAGTAATGGACGAGGCCGAGCCTTGAGTCTTTCGTTGTCTGAGCGAAGCTCATGCCGCCTGTCTGGCCCTCGCCTCCTCCACCATGCGGGCGTGCGCGTACACGCGATCGCGTTCGCGTGCGACGAGGGTGCGTTTGCGCGCGAGCGTCTGGCGATGATATTTCGGGTCGCCCATCTGCATTACATATTCACCATGACGATAACGCAGATAACGCTGGAAGAACTCCGCGCCCGGCAAGCCATTGTCGAGCGCCATGAGCACGCCGTAGTCGATGTCACTCACATCGCCGAGCGTCTTGATCGCCGACTCGAGCGCGGCGTAGCGCTGAGGCAGCGGCACCGTCTTGTCGCATTGCGCATGAAAACGCTGATAAGTCAGCACCTGCCCGTGCGATGCACAACGCCATAACGATTTCGCAAGCCGTTGACTCAGTTCCGTATCCACGTTTCCTCCTGCATTGTGCAAGGATCGTATGCGTGCGACATTCCACCGTCATTGAGAATCGATGACGATAACCGGTTGTCTGGAAATCACCTGCGGCGCCAAGAGATATTTCCGGCGCTCAAAGAAAGCGCGTAAATAGCACAAAATGTGAAATGCGTTAAACGTCGGTGCTTATCTTTATTGCGATGCACTGCAGCGCTCGGCGCAAAACTACCAGTCGACCGTTCAGCGGCCGACATGCGGAATTCATTTCTTATGCAGCGATGCAACGCGAAACGGCGACCTGGCGCGCTCCGACTATTGTTGGCCTCGACGGCCTTATTGACTTCCACGCCACAGCGCCGCACTTATTGACCGAAGAATCAAGAAACGGCTGCGATCCGATTACATGCTAGCAAACATATTGAAGGAAACCAAGGTGAGTTTCCGGTATGGATGAACGCCGCGTTTTTCATGCTGCTGTCATTCGGCATTTTTTCCCGACCGTTTTAGCCGATAAGTGAACACGCTTATTTGCAATGGCACGGAAAGCGACGCATTAGAAACGATTGACCGTATAGGGGGTTTCGTGCCCATACGCGCCGCTCCGTGCGCACAGTCCTTAAGATTGGTTTAAGCCTGTAGGACTAAAACGTCTCACAAGGCGCAGGCAGTATGGCAATTCGATGGCTCTGCCTTGCAGCCCGCTGCGACTCGGCTTTCATTCAAACGTCCACGCGGATGGTCAGACCGGGCAACGCCGCACGCGCATTCCAACTGCGCGATCAGGCGCAGGCGATGACCGTCCCATTCAGCCCGGCAGCAATGCCGGGCTTTTTTTTATCCGCGCCATCCGTGCGCATGCGGCGAGCCTTCGCCGCTTTGCGCGACAGCGGCGGGCAATTCGAAGCGAAACGTCGTGCCTGTGCCCTGGGTATCGATCATGCGAATCTCACTGCCGTGCAATTGCAGCATGCGTTGCACGATGAGCAAGCCGAGCCCGCCGCGATGCGCACCGCCCGATGCAAACGGGCGCTGAAACAGCGCTTCCCGCATCGCGGGCGCAATGCCTGTCCCTGTGTCGCTGACGGTCACCTCGACTCTCTCGGCATGCTCGCGCCCATGTGCAAGCGTCACATCCACCGTGCCGGTTGCAGGCGTATGACGGATCGCGTTGTCGAGCAGATTCGTGAGCACGCGTTCGATCATGCCGAGGTCCGCAATGACGCTCGGCAAGCGCGGGGCGATCTGCGCAGTGAGACGCACGCCTTTGGACTGCGCGGCCAGCTCGAACTTTTCGAATACGTCCTGCACGAGATCGACCAGCGAGAACGGCTCGGCTTCCGGCGCGACCATGCCATGTTCGAGCTTTGCGAGCTCGAACAAAGACTGCGCGAGATGACCCACCTTCGCGCTCTGCGCAAGCGCGATCGACAGATAGCGGCGTCTGTCGGCATCGGGAAGCGTGTCGGACTTGAGCGACAGCGTTTCCAGATAACCATGAAGCGACGACAGCGGCGTGCGCAAATCGTGCGAGATATTCGCGACCATCTCGCGACGCTCCCGATCCTGCCGGCCGAGCGCGCGCCACTGTTCGGCGATGCGCTCGGCCATCTGCGCGAATGCGCTTTCCAGCACGACGATCTCGTCGCGTTCGTTCTCACGGGCGTCGGCTGCGCCCTTTCGCGGCGCCGAAGGCAAAGGCGGATCCGCAGGCCCGCCGCGCGCGTCGAATTTGCGCATCGCCTCGGTGAGTCGCCGCAGCGGCCGTGTAACGAGCCCGAACGCGACCAGGCCCGCGACGAGCCCGAGCAAGGTGACGAGTCCCATCGATGCGAGCGTGGTGCGCAAGACCGCGCTCGCTGATGCCTTCGCCGCCAGCGCGTCGTGCTCCTCGCCGAGCAGCACCACATAGACATAGCCGAAGGGCGGCTTGCCGGGCGCGGCGAGCGGCGCGGCGCTGAACACCTTGCGCTTGTCGTCGCTGCGCGGATCGTCGCCCAGGATCGGCAGGGCCGCGCCATCGAGGAACTTGCGAACCGGTGCGAGATCGACGTGGTTGCGCTTCAGGTGTCCGGCCGGCGCATCGTCGGCGCGCACGCGCCCCGTGTCATCGAGCAGATAGACCTCGACGCTCGGATTCACCACCATCAACTGACTGAAGAGACGGCGCACGGCAGGCGCGTCGATATCGTTCGCGTCGGCGAGCGCGCCGTCATGGGCGATGTGCGCCGCAAGTCCGCGTGAAAGGCTTTGAATGACCTCCTTCTCGCGCAGGTCGCTCGCGCGGATCTGCAGCCATGCCGACGCGCCACAGCACGCGAGCAGCAGCACGCAAAACACCGCGAAGAGCCGTTGAGACAGCGTGAGCTTCACGGCGCGGTGTCCTCGCCCTCGGGCGATTGC
This sequence comes from Caballeronia sp. INML2, assembly GCF_023631365.1. Classification (NCBI taxonomy): domain Bacteria; kingdom Pseudomonadati; phylum Pseudomonadota; class Betaproteobacteria; order Burkholderiales; family Burkholderiaceae; genus Caballeronia; species Caballeronia sp. INML2. Next base: position 87,455 of record NZ_JALQDH010000048.1, read on the forward strand.
GCCGCGAGCTTGTAGCCGTGGCCCCATACCGTGAGAATGCGCTTCGGCTCAGCGGCATCTCTCTCTACTTTTGCGCGCAGCCGGTTGATATGCGTGTTGACGGTGTGCTCATAGCCTTCATGTCGATAGCCCCACACCGCATTGAGCAGATCCATGCGCGAAAACACTTTGCCCGGATGACGCGCGAAGTGATACAGCAGATCGAATTCGCGCGGCGTGAGTTCGATGCGCGCGCCATCGACCCATGCCTCGCGCGCGAGCGGATCGATCGCGATGCCCGCAACTTCGATACGCCCCGCGTCGAGCCGCGAGTCCTTCGCAACGGCATCGACGCGGCGCAGCAGCGCCTTCACGCGCGCGACGAGTTCGAGCACCGAGAACGGCTTCGCGAGATAGTCGTCCGCGCCGAGTTCCAGACCGAGTATGCGATGCACCTCGCTGGAGCGCGCACTCGTGATGATGATCGGCGTATAGCGCGTCATGGCCCGCGCACGGCGGCAGATTTCGAGGCCATCGACGCCGGGCAGCATCAGATCGAGAATCAGCGCGTCCCAGCCGCCCTGCTCCAGCAAGCGCAGCCCTTCGGCGCCATCGGCGCTATGCACGACTTCATAGCGCTCGTCGCGCAAGTTGAGACTCAGCACATCGGCGATATGCACGTCGTCTTCGACGATCAGAATGCGTTTCGGATGATCCATGAGCGAATGTCGAATGATGCTCGCCCTGTTAGCGGAAGAAATGGACGAGCGTCTGTGCCATTGTGCAGAAAAGCGCGCGCCGAAGTATCACATTTAATTTAACTTTCGGTGAGGACTCGGGGATGCGCGCGCAACTACGATGCGTCTAACCCACTCGATGACGAGGAACGCATCATGCAAACCCGCCGCCGCTTTCTCCTGACGGGCACCGCGGCAGCCGCCGCCGCGTTCGCTCTGGGCGGACGCCTGCGCGCGCTCGCCGCCGGCCCGCAAACGCAGACGCCGTCGCAGGAACGCTTCGAAATCGTCCATACCGATGACGAATGGCGCCGCCTGCTCAATCCGGTTCAGTTCGACGTGTTGCGACGCGAAGGAACAGAGCGCCCGTACACGAGTCCGCTGAACGACGAGCATCGCACGGGCATGTTCAATTGCGCGGGATGCAACCTGGCGCTGTTCTCGTCGCGCACCAAGTTCGATAGTCACACGGGCTGGCCGAGTTTCTGGGCGCCGCTCGATCATGCGGTTGCGACGCGTATCGACGGCTCGTTCGGCGTCGAGCGCACCGAAGTGCATTGCCGGCGCTGCGGCGGTCATCTGGGCCATGTCTTCGACGACGGACCGAAGCCCACGGGCCTGCGCTACTGCATGAACGGCGTCGCAATGACTTTCACGCCGGGCGCGGCCTGAACCGCGTTCACAACACGACCAAATCCGACCCGACATCATCATGTTGCTCATCGTCCTTGCCTATCTCGGCGGCGCGCTGACGATTCTCAGTCCGTGCATCCTGCCCGTGCTTCCTTTCGTGTTCTCGCGCGCGGACCAGCCGTTCGTGAAGAGCGGCCTGCCTCTGCTCGCGGGCATGGGTCTGACGTTCGCCGTGGTTGCGACGCTTGCGGCCGTGGGTGGCGGCTGGGTCACGCAGGCCAATCAATACGGCCGCTGGGCCGCCATCGTGCTGCTCGCCGTATTCGGTCTCACGCTGCTTTTGCCTGGCGTCGCCGAGCGCGTGATGCATCCGCTCGTCAGCGCGGGCAATCGTCTCACCGCCCTCGCGCAGCGCGGCGACGGCAAGCCGGGCTTCGGCGGATCGTTCGTGCTCGGCATTGCGACGGGCCTGCTGTGGGCGCCTTGCGCGGGCCCGATTCTCGGTCTCGTGCTCACGGGCGCGGCGCTCAACGGCGCGAGCGTCGGCACCACGCTGTTGCTGCTCGCTTATGCGGCGGGCGCAGGGAGTTCGCTCGCGGTCGCGTTGCTGATCGGCAAACGCGTGTTCGCCGCGATGAAGCGCTCGCTGGGTGCCGGCGAATGGGTGCGGCGTGGCATCGGTGCGGCGATGCTGCTCGGCGTCGTCGCGATCGCGCTCGGACTCGACACCGGCGCGCTCGCTCGCATCTCGACGGTGGCGACATCCGGTATCGAACAGCAACTCGTCGATAAGCTTTCGACGAAGAACAATGGCGCGATGATGATGTCCGCCGACGCCGGCAACAACGGGGCCGCGATGATGCGGGCGAGCACCGAGCCGCCGAAGTCCGCGAGCCCCGCGCCGTTGCCCGTTGAGGGCACGCTTCCGCCGCTCGACGGTGCCGTGCAGTGGATCAACTCGCCGCCGCTCACGAAGGAAGCGTTGCGCGGCAAGGTCGTGCTCGTCGATGTATGGACGTACTCGTGCATCAACTGCCTGCGCACGCTGCCGTATCTGAAGACGTGGGCGCAGAAGTATCGCGATCAGGGGCTCGTCGTGATCGGCGTGCATGCGCCGGAATTCGCGTTCGAGCGCAACGTCGACAACGTGAAGCAGGCGGTCCACGATCTCGGCATCGATTACCCCGTCGCGATCGACAACAACTATGCGATCTGGCGTGCGCTGAACAATCAATACTGGCCGGCGCATTATTTCATCGATGCGCAGGGCAACATCCGTTATCACCATTTCGGTGAGGGCGACTATGCGCACTCCGAGCATGTAATTCAGCAACTGCTGGCCGAAGCGGGACACGGCGCCGCGCCTTCCGTGGCGATGACCGCGAAGAGCCACGACGATGCCATCGGCGAGGGCGCGATGATGCAGGCCGATAATAAGGACATGCGTTCGCCGGAAACGTATATCGGCTACGAGCGCGCGCAGCAGTTCATGTCGCCGGGCGGCGAAACGCCGGATCGCCTTCACGACTATGCCGCGCCGAAAGCACTCGACGTCAATGACTGGGGCCTCGCGGGCGCCTGGAAAGTCGGCGCGGAGCACGCGACGCTCGAAGGCGCGACGGGCCGTATCGTCTATCGGTTTCACGCGCGCGATCTGCATCTCGTGCTCGGACCGTCGAAGGACGGCACGCCTGTGCGCTTTCGCGTGAGCATCGACGGCGCGGCACCCGGCACATCGCACGGCAGCGACGTAGAGGCCGACGGAAGCGGCACGGTGACAGAGCAGCGCCTCTATCAACTCGTGCGGCAAACGGGGCCTGTTGCGGATCGCACATTCACGATCGAATTTCTCGACCCTGGGGTCGAAGCGTACGCGTTCACGTTCGGTTGAACGAGACACACGAAGGAGCAAAGATGTTCAAGACCACCAGCAAGACGTTCAAGGCCGCAAGCGTGGCCGTGCTGTTCGCGGGCGCGTTCGCATTGCAGCGCGTCGCGCATTCGAGCGAGGCAGCCGTGAAGATCCCGCCGCCCGCGCACGACGAAACCGCGGGCGCCGTGCATACGGAAACCGCCGTGTTCGCAGGCGGTTGCTTCTGGGGCGTGCAAGGCGTGTTTCAGCACGTGCGCGGCGTAAAGGAAGTGATGTCCGGTTATGCGGGAGGCCGAGCCGATACCGCGCAATACGACCGCGTCAGCGAAGGCGACACGGGCCACGCAGAATCGGTGCGCATCACGTACGATCCGGCACAGGTCACCTACGGCAAGCTTTTGCAGATCTTCTTCTCTGTCGCGCACAACCCGACCGAGTTGAACTACCAGGGCCCGGATCACGGCACGCAATACCGCTCGGCTGTGTTTCCGACGAATGCGGCGCAGCGCGATATCGTCGATGCCTATATCGCGCAACTCGACAATGCGCACGTTTATAGCGGCAAGATCGTCACGCGGGTCGAAGACTACAAGGGCTTCTATCCGGCCGAAGGCTATCACCAGAACTACCTGACGGAACATCCGGAAAGCCCGTATATCGCGATCAACGATCTGCCGAAGGTAGCAAACCTGAAGCAGATGTTCCCGGCGGCGTATCGTCAGGATGCGGTGCTCGTGGCGGTGGCTTCCAAATAGGCGTGGAGAAGCCCGACGACCTCGGGCAGGTTGCGTCTGCCGAAGCCGAGGCGGACATGCGCGTCGCCGTGATCGAGCAGCGTCGAAGGCAGCAGCAGCACGCCCGTGCATGCGAGCAGTTCGGCACAGAACTGCTCCGCGTGTCCGCGCTTCAGTCGCACGAAGCCGATCGTGCCCGCGCGCGGACGATGCCATTCGAAGCGGTCCGCGTGACGCGCGAAGAAGTCGTCGAGCGTATGCAGATTGGCGCGTACGATCGACACATTGCGTGCGATGAGCGCATCGGTGTGGCGCACCGCGATCGCCGCAAGGTACTCGCTCGGCGCGCTATTGCTGATGGTGAGATAGTCCTTGAACGTGCTCATGCGCGCGAGCACCTGCGCGCTCTTCGTCGCGATCCATCCGAGACGCAGACCCGCGAGCCCGTGCGACTTCGAAAGCGCGCCGAGCGAGATCGCGCGCTCGTAGACGTCGCACGCGGCGGGCAGGCGATCGGCTGGATCGTGCTCCAGCCCGCGATACACCTCGTCGCTGAAGAGCCACAGCCCGTGCTTTTGCGCGAACGCGAGGATCGCATCGAACACTTCGCGCGGCGGCAGATAGCCGGTCGGATTGTGCGGGGCGCAGATCACGAGCGCACGCGTAGCCGGTGTGACTAGCCTTTCGAGTTCGTCCGGATCGGGCGCCCAGCCCGCTTCCTCTCGCGCCTTCCACGGCGACACACGCACGCCCATGGCCTCGGCCACCGAGTAATGCGACTGATAACCCGGCATATGCACGATCACGTGATCGCCCGGCGCGAGCATCGTGTGCATGAACGAATAAATGGCTTCCTGCGCGCCCGTGTGCACGATGATTTCGTCTTCGTCGATGTGCTCGTACAACGTCGCGAGTTCGCGTCGCAGCGCGGGCGCGCCGGGATACTCGGTGTAGCCGAGCCAGGTATCGCGCAATCCGTCGATTGCATCGGGTTCGTACGCCAACAATTCGCCGACCGACATGGATTCGGGATCGGAGCTGCACAAGAGATGGCGCGCGGTGAATTCGTGCCGTGCGAAATAGCGTTCGAGCTTGAAGGGATTGGGTTGCATGGCGTCGCTTGATCGGAATCGAAGAAAGCCGTAGTCTGCGCTCTGATCCCCCATTCAAAAAACTAAACTTTCTTATTTCGATTAAGGAACGCTAATGCTCGACTACGCTCTGCTCGATGCGCTGCTCGCCGTCGTACGCACGGGATCCTTCGAGCGCGCCGCACGCGAGCTCAACGTCACGCCGTCTGCGGTGTCCCAGCGCGTAAAACTGCTGGAGGAGCGTGTGGGGAGCCTGCTCGTGAAGCGTGGCCAGCCCTGCGAAGCAACGGCATCCGGTGCGCTGCTGTGCCGCCATACCGAACGCGTGCAATTGCTCGAAGCGGAACTCGGCGGGCGCATGCCGGCTTTGCCGGGTACGCCGAACGAGCGGCGCGCGAAGCTGCGCATCGCGGTGAATGACGACAGCATGAGCACCTGGTTCATCGATGCCGCGGCGGACTTCTGCATCGAGCGGGGACTGATACTGGATCTCGTCGTCGACGATCAGGATCACACCGCGCGGCGCATCCGCGAAGGCGACGTGCAAGGCGCGATCACGACGCAGGCCGAACCCGTGCCCGGCTGGCGTTCGATGAAGCTCGGGCGCATGCGCTATCGCGCCGTATGTTCACCCGCATACTTCGCGCGCCATTTCGCCGATGGCCTCACGCGCGACGCGCTGCGCCGCGCGCCATGCGTCAACTTCAACGAAAAGGATGAATTGCAGAAGCGCTTCATCAAACGTGTGAGCCGCGCGGATATCGAGCCGCCCGCGCATGTCGTGCCGCACGGCGAGGGCTTCGTGCGCGCGTGCACGTCCGGACTTGCGTGGGGTATGTGTCCAAGCCGGCTCGTCGCGCGGCAACTCGATAGCGGCGCACTCGTGGAAGTGTCGCCCGGTTCACGCTTCGATGTTGATCTCTATTGGCAAAGCTGGCGTCTTTCCCTCGGCTGGCTCGACAACTTCAGCGCGATGCTGAAGCACCGCGCAAAAACGTTCCTCGACTGAGGGTCATGCGTCGCGCGTTTCGAACGAATCGACGCGATCGCGATAGAAAGCAAGATGATCTTTGATCGGCGCAACCGCATCGTAGGGCGACTCATAGGACCACACTGCGTTGGCCGATTTTTGTCCACCCGACACAATGCTGTAATAGCTGCACTCGCCTTTGTAAGGGCAGTATGTCGTGTGAGCGGTGCGCTCGAGTTGCGTCATGTCGACGTCCTTGCGCGGCACGTACAGCACTTCGGGATACGATGCCTCGCGCAAGGACAGCGCCTCGGTCGTATCGACGATGACACGCCCGCCTGCTTTCACGGTCACGCGTAACGGACTAGCTTCGATCGTGATCGGATGATCGGGGCCGGGAATCTTGACGGCTTTATCCATGAGTGTCTTCCTGCGAATGAACGCGACAATGCACGCGGAAGAATCGATGGTAGCGTCGTTGCGTCAAACGTGCAGAATGCATCCCCGGCCCGAGCGGTCAACGGCCGAAATATATTGGCTTCGTGCCGTCGTTGTCCAAAGGCGGCATCGTGTTGCGCGTGCCCGAGGCCGACGCGCCGGGGACGGTCCCGCCGTAGCCGCCGTTCTGACGTGATACGCGGCTTTCAGCGGCCTGAATATCCGACGGATACGAGGTCTGATCCGCGCGCGATGGATCATAGCCCGCGGCTTCGACCTGCCGCAGATCCTGCTTCACCTGGTCGCGCGTAAGCGATGAATCGGTTTGCGCGAAAGAAAGCGCCGGCGCCACCGCTACAGTTGCGACGGCCACGGCCTTGACGAACAATTTCATGGCGAACCTCCGGTATGTTGGGCTGCGCACGGTGTTTTCTGTGCGTGCTGCATAACACAGCATCGGCCGTGCCCGCCTGCGCGCTCCCACCCCGGATTGCGGCTATGAAGCCTTGCTTTCGATCGCCTTGACCAGTGCATGCAGCAGGCGATTTGCGGGCGTCGGAATCCCGAGCGCCTCGCCGCGCCGCACGATCAGGCCGTTCAAATGGTCGATCTCGCTCGTCTTGCCACGCGCCAGATCTTGCGCGGTCGACGAGTACTGGTTCTGCATCGTCTCGGCGATGCGGCGCACGGCGGCATCGACGTCACCCGGAATGATCACGTTATCGGCTTTCGCAACGGCAAGGCATTCGTCGACCACATCGCGCATCGCACGCGTGATGCCCTCGCCCTGCACGAGCTTGCCGTACGGCAGTTGCGTGATCGCGGACAGCGCGTTGTAGGCGCAATTGAGCACGAGCTTCGCCCATAGCGCGCCGCGCACGTTCGTGGATATCTCGGTCGGTACGCCGGCCTCGACGAAAGCGCGTGCGACATTCTCGCTTTTCGTCGACGGCTCGATCACGAGCTCGCCGCGCCCGTTGTGCTTCACGTGCCCCGGCCCCGCCATCTCCGCCGCCACATACACGACCGCGGCCGCCGCTTCCTGCGGCAACAGTTCGCGCAGACGCTGCGCATTCTCCACGCCGTTTTGCAACGACAGCAGCAACGCGTCGCGTTCGAGATGCGGCGCGAGCGCCTGTGCCGCGCTGTCGGTATCGGTGGATTTCACGCAGAAGAGCACGAGTTGCGCGCCCTGCACCGCGCGCGCGTCGGTGCTCGCGGCCACGCGCACGCGCTCGTCGAAATGCTGTGTGTCGAGCCGCAAGCCGTCGCGTTCGATCGCTGCGACATGCTGCGGCCGCGCGATCAGCACGACTTCGTGACCCGCACGCGCGAGCATGCCGCCGTAGTAACAACCGACCGCGCCCGCACCCATGACGGCGACTTTCATGTTTCGCTTCTCCTTCATTCCTTGTTGCATTGCTGTGGCTCGAAAAGGTAACACACAGGCACTGCATCGACCGAAAGAGACCGGTGTGTTCGATGCTTCGCATAACCGACGACGCGCAAACGCTTGCGTGTTTCAAGGCCATTCGCGCGGCGCTGCGTGCCCGCGAGATTTTGTGGGCGGACGCACGATAGTCAGTCGAATTAGCGGTGCGCCATATTGTTAAAACAGGGCACGCAGAGATACGCTTCTTTCAGCGGATCGACGATGCTGTCCAAACAATGCCGACCGCTGCGGGGTTAGGCGGCGCATGCCGCATCGACAAGGTGAATCCGGGGACCAAATACACGGCGTGCCGGGGGGGAGCACTGCGCGAGCGTCCGGGCGCGCGGCGCACCGGCACGCCGTGAACTTAGACAAGCGCTGGCTCTGCCGCTCGGCGACGAGTAGCGGAAAGCCACAAGCGTGGGCGTTATCACGAGAACAAAAACATGAATCATGGCTATGAAGCATCGCTCGTCAAGCGCGTGGTGAATCAGCTCGTTGCGGGCATCGTGAGCGGCGAATACCAGGACAACGTGCTGCCGCCACAAGTCATTCTTTCGAAGCAGCACGGCGTGAGCCGGACCATCATGCGCGAGGCGCTGAGCATTCTCATCTCGCGCCGCATGCTCGACGTGCGACCCAAGACAGGCACGCGCATCAAGCCCGCGCGGGAATGGCTCATCATGGATCCCGAGGTCGCCGAGTGGCGCATGCGTGCGCTGCACGATCCGGACTGCATACGCAGGCTCATCGAGTTTCGCTCGCTGGTCGATCCGCCCGCCGCCGCGCTCGCCGCGACGCGCGCGAACCGGCATCAGCGCATCGCCATCAACGCGGCCTTCCAGCGCCTCCTGCATGCGAGCCCGTCCGAACCCTTGCAGTCCGCCGCCGAAGAGGCGCTGCAGGCCGCTATCGTCGATGCGAGCGGCGACGAAGTGCTGCGCCAGATGGGCAGCGTCGTGCGCGTCGGCATCCGTACGCTGAAAGCCGCCCTGCGCGCGCAGCCGCATGCGTTGCCGCGCGTGCCCGACTCGCAGCTCGGCGATTACGGCCGGGTCGTGCGGGCTATCGAAACGGCCGATGGCGACGGCGCGCGCACGGCCATGTCGCAGGTCCTTGCGCGCACGGCGTCGCTCTGGGTCGAAGAAATCGCCTGAACGCAGGGTTTTCCGCCATGCCGGTGCCGCGGTCGCGAGACCGCCCGCATCGCCTCCACAGCCGTTCCGGGAGCGCATCTTGCGCGCTCCACTGCCGCAGTTTCGCCTCGCATGCGCCCTGCGCGTGACTACAATGAGTGATGCCGCGGCATGCGACGAGTCATGGCCTCCCCGTGACACGGAGCGCCTGGCGTTGGACACACGGAGGCAGGAATGGCAGAGCTCGAAAAGGAAAAGGTCGTCGGCGTCCTGAACAGGATTCTCGAATCCGAACTGGCGGGCGTCGTGCGCTACACGCACTATTCGTTTCTCGTGTTCGGCTTCGGGCGCATACCGATCGTGTCGTGGCTGCGCGCACAAGCCGACGAATCGCTCATGCATGCGCATCAGGCCGGCGAATGGATCACGACGCTCGGTGCGTATCCATCGCTTGAAATCGGCCCGCTGCTGGACAATCACACCTTCGACATCGCGACGATCCTGCGCGAATCCCTGCAGGCGGAGAACGTCGCGCTCGATCTCTATCGCGACTTGCTGAAGCTCGTCGAAGATCGCTCCGTCGCGCTGGAGGAATACGCGCGGCAGATGATCGAGGTCGAGGAGATGCACGCGGGCGAAGTGGACAAGATGTTGCGCAGGCCCGGCGAAGTCGAAACGTCGCCTGAACGCCGCAGCGGTCACAACTGAGCCGAAAAAAACGCCGGCCCGCGTGTGCGGACCGGCGCCTCTTCGCACTGACACGCGTGCGTTACTTCGGCTGCGCCACCGTGCGCAGATAAGGCTTCAGCGTCTTGAAGCCGTCCGGATACTTCTTTTTCGCGTCCTCGTCCGACACGGACGTCGGGATGATGACGTCGTCGCCCGGCTTCCAGTTCACGGGCGTCGCGACCGTGTGCTTCGCGTTCAGTTGCAGCGCGTCGAGCAGGCGCAGCACTTCGTCGAAGTTGCGGCCCGCGCTCATCGGATACGTGAACGTCGCCTTCACCTTCTTGTCCGGGCCGACGATGAACACGGCACGAATCGTCGCGTTGTCGTTCGCGGTGCGCGGGCTACCGCCGCTCGCGTTCGGGTGGATCATGTCGTAGAGCTTCGCGACGTTCAGATCCGCGTCGCCGATCATCGGATAGTTGACCGCGGTGCCCTGCGTCTCCTCGATATCCTTCGCCCACTGCGAGTGATTCGTCACCGGATCGATCGATAGACCGATCACCTTCGTGTCGCGCTTGTCGAACTCCGGCTTGAGCTTGGCCATGTAACCGAGCTCGGTCGTGCAGACGGGCGTGAAGTCCTTCGGATGCGAAAACAGGATCGCCCATTTGTCGCCGATCCACTCGTGAAAGCGAATCGTGCCTTCGGTCGTCTCTGCCGTGAAATCGGGGGCTTCATCACCAATGCGTATAGCCATATCAAATCTCCACGTGAGGAAAGTCCGGTGAACGCTCCGCGTGCAAAAGGAACGGATTCCGGGTTGAAAATCGCAACTGTCGAACTGATTATAGTTCGCCGCGCATCGAGGTCCGGCGCACTTGGGGTATGTCCTTGACTGCCGTGGGGTCTTGCGCTGCGCCGATGACACCAAACCTCGCGGGGGAGCGCGGCATGTTTCCTGCTGCCAGGCCGCTCGGCGTGAACCGGCGTTCTCGTAAAACGCATCGTTGCACGCAAATCGCTTAGCGGCGCTCGAATTCCCCGGCAAAATCTGCTATCACGAAACGACAATACGTCAGAACGAACGTGCAGGTGTGAAGCAGCAGGCGTGCATCATCCCGCACTTGAACGGGCGACAGACTTCGTCGCGCCACGTGGCGCGGCCTCGCTGCGCCGCACAGGAGGCGAACGTGACTGTCATGCAAAGAAAGTCCGTTGCTTCGCTGCAAAGCGAAGCGGCCGAAAGCGAAGAAGTGCTTCAGGAACACGGCGGCCACTCGCTGAAACGTTCGCTCAGCGCACTCGACGTCGTAATGCTCGGCATAGGCTGCATCATCGGTGCGGGGATTTTCGTGCTGACGGGCCACGCGGCCGCGGCCAACGCCGGGCCCGCGATCATCCTTTCGTTCGTGCTCGGCGCAATCGTCTGCGCGCTCGCAGGCCTTTGTTACGCCGAAATGGCTTCCACGGTGCCGGTGTCAGGCAGCGCCTACACATACGCCTACGCGACCATGGGGGAGTTGATCGCGTGGCTCATCGGCTGGGATCTGATCCTCGAATATGCGGTCGGCGCGACGACGGTCGCCATCGGCTGGTCGGGGTATGTCGTGAGCTTTCTGCATTCGCTCGGCATCGACATACCGGAGCGGCTTGCGAAAGCGCCCTTCGCCTACGATCCCGGCCACGGCTGGAGCCATGCCGGCGCGATTCTCAACGTGCCCGCAATGGTGATCGTCGGGCTCATCACGATCCTGCTCGTCATCGGCATACGCGAGTCGGCGCGCGTGAACAGCTTCATCGTCATCATCAAGGTGCTGATCGTGCTCGCATTCATCGCGGCGGGCATCGCGTATGTGGATACGAGCCACTGGGTCACCGCACAAAACCCGACGGGCGCGTTCATTCCGCCGAATACCGGCGAATCGGGTGTGTTCGGCATGAGCGGCGTGCTGCGCGGCGCGGCGGTCGTGTTCTTTGCCTATATCGGTTTCGATTCGGTGTCGTGCGTAGCGCAGGAAACGCGCAACCCGAAACGCGACATGCCGATCGGCCTGCTCGGTTCGCTCACCATCTGCACGATCCTCTACGTGCTCGTGTCGTATGTGCTGACGGGTATCGTCTCTTACGACAAGCTCAACGTGTCCGATCCGATCGCGGTCGGCGTCGATGCGATCGGCATGCGCTGGCTCTCGCCGATCGTGAAGCTGGGCGCGATCTTCGGCCTCACGTCGGTGATTCTCGTACTGCTGCTGTCGCAGCCGCGCATCTTCTATTCGATGGCGAGAGACGGCCTCCTGCCGCCTTTCGCATCGAAGATCCACCCGCGCTTTCATACGCCCTACATCACGACGATCTTCACCGGCATCATCGTGATGATTCTGGCGGGGCTCTTGCCGATCGGGCTCGTCGGCGAGCTCGTGAGCATCGGCACGCTGTTCGCGTTCATGGTGGTGTGCATCGGCGTGCTGGTGCTGCGCATCACGCAGCCGAATCTCGAGCGCGCATTCAGAACGCCGGCGGTGTATGTGGTCGCGCCGCTCGGTGCGCTCTCGTCGCTCTTCCTGATGTCCGGCTTGCCCGCCGATACATGGATACGACTCATCGTATGGATGGCGATCGGCGTCGTTATCTACTTCGGTTACGGCATACGCCATAGCCGCCTGCGCAATCAGCGCGAGACTCCGCAGCAACGCACCGCGCGAGGATGATCCGCAATAGGGCCGCATTCAGCGCGGCCCTTTGTCACGAATCCGACGCGCGTTTCGATTCGTGTTCGCGCGCTTCTTCCGGGCTTTCGTAAATATACGGCGCGACGCCGCGGCGCTTCAATGCGTCGCCGAGCTTCAGGCGCAGGAAGCTGCTCGTCGTATAGCGCGTCACGCGGTCATAATGACCATCGACGAGCTTCGTTACCATCTCCGAATACGCGTCGAGCATGTCGGGGCGAATCGAAAAGTTATCGTAATTCACGATTGCATGCGGTTTCGTCCTGGCACCCGCCAATTGCTTTTCGACTTCGCGGCGTATGGCTTCGACGTCGTTCAGCGTCTTCACTTCATGGCCTTCGAAGTTGATGAAGAAGAGATTCTTTTCCGCGTCGTAGCTGAAGCGTTCCGAGAGATCGAGCCGCAGCAGCACGTTGCGCAGGCCCATCGGCGCATCGCGGAAGATGCGTTCGTCCATCAGACGCGGCGGCGTATCCATGATCGGCGTAAAGCCCATTTGCGCGACGATGTCCCGCTCGATATCGATGCCGGGCGCGACTTCCGTGAGCGCGAGGCCCTTGTCCGTGAGTTCGAACACGCAGCGCTCGGTGATATACAGCACCGTCTTCCCGCGCTCGGCCGCATAACGGCCGCTGAACGTGCGATGCTCCACCGCATCGACGAACTTCCGGCAATCGCCTTCGCGGCGAATCCTGAGCTTGCCTTCGTCGATCGCGATATCGAGCTTGCCCGCGTTGAACGTGCCCACGAACACGACTTTCTTCGCGGCCTGGCTGATGTTGATGAAACCGCCCGCACCGGCCAGCTTCGGCCCGAACTTGCTCACGTTGAGATTGCCCTCGCGATCAGCCTGCGCAAGGCCGAGGAACGCGATATCGAGGCCGCCGCCATCGTAGAAATCGAACTGATAAGGCTGATCGATGATCGCCTGCGTATTCGTCGCCGCGCCGAAGTTGAGGCCGCCCGCCGGAATCCCGCCGATCACGCCGGGCTCGGTCGTCATCGTGAAGAGGTCGATCACCTGCTCTTCGTTCGCGACGCTCGCAATGCCTTCCGGCATGCCGATACCGAGATTGACGACGCTGTTGGCCATCAGCTCGAATGCGGCGCGCCGCGCGATGATCTTGCGTTCAGTGAGGGCCATCGGCGGCACCGAACTCGCGGCCACGCGCAGTTCGCTCGAGAATGCCGCACTGTATTGCTCGCCGAAGGTCTGCCAGTGATTATCGGGTTTCGCGAGCACGACGCAGTCGACCATCACGCCGGGAATCTTCACCTGACGCGAATTGAGCGTGTTCGATTCCGCCAGCCGCTCGACCTGCGCGATCACGATGCCGCCGGAATTGCGCGCGGCCATCGCGATGGACAGCGCTTCGAGCGTCAGCGCTTCCTTTTCCATCGTGACGTTGCCGTTGAGATCGGCCGTGGTGCCGCGCACGATCGCCACATCGATCGGGAAGGTCTTGTAATACAGATAGTCCGTGCCGTCGATGGGCATGAGCCGCACGAGATCGTCCGTGGTGCGCGCGTTGAGCTTGCCGCCGCCGTTGCGCGGATCGACGAACGTGCCGAGGCCGACCGTCGAAAGCTGCCCGGGCCGATGCGCAGCGATATCGCGAAAGAGTTGCGAAATCACGCCTTGCGGCAGGTTGTACGCTTCGATGCGGTTCTCGATCGCCATCTTCTGCAGGCCCGGCACGAGTCCCCAATGACCGCCGATCACCCGCTTGATCAAGCCTTCGTGCGCCAGATGATTGAGGCCCTTGCCACGGCCATCGCCCTGACCTGCCGCATAGACCAGCGTCAGATCAGCGATCGGATCATCGCCTTCGACAAAGCGCGCCTCCAGCGCGATCGCCACTTCCTCCGCGAAGCCGATGCCCACGAAGCCGCTCGTCGCGAGCGTATCGCCCGAGCGGATCAGGCGCACGGCCTCGCGCGCAGAGACGATCTTGCCGCGCTCGACGAGGCGCACGGTCGAGGGAAAAGAATGGCGGCCTGGCGTGCTGCTGGCGGTCATGGCGTCTCCTCGGTGCCGATTTTCTGTCATGAGTCTCGCGCAATCCTTCGCCGACTGCTTGCGTCGAATGCACGCGAATCAGCCGATTTCCGCCGTCATATCTCGACCCGCGCGCCAAGCTCGATCACGCGATCGGCCGGTAATCGCAGATAGGCCGCCACGTTCCCCACATTGTGCAGCATGATCGCGAAGAGCCGTTCGCGCCATAACGCCATGCCGGTGCCCGGCGTGGGCACCACGGTGGCGCGCGAAAGGAAATACGAAATCGTCGCGCGATCGAACTTGAGCCCCGATGACCGGCACTTCTCCAGCGCGGCGGGAAGATCGACTTCGTCCTTGAAGCCGTAGCTGACCGTCACCTGAAAACAGCCGTTGCCGAGCGCCTCGAGGGACACGCGGCGCGTCTCGTCGACCCACGGCACCGGCTCGGTCGTGACCGTCAGGAACACCGTGTGTTCGTGCAGCACGCGGTTATGCATGAGGTTGTTCAGCAGCGAATGCGGCACGCCGCTCGGATCGTTCGACATGAAGATGGCCGTGCCCTCCACGCGTGCGGGCGAGCGCGCGATGAGGCTCTTGAGGAACGGCTTGAGGGGCGTCGCGCCCGCGCGCGCGCGGGCTTCCTGGATCATCATTTGCGCGCCGCGCCCCCACGTCGCCATGACCGTGAACATCACGAGACCGATGGCGACGGGGAACCAGCCGCCCTCCCTGACTTTCAGGCAGTTCGCCGAGAAGAACATCGCGTCGATGACGAAAAAGAACGCCGTCGCGAAGACGCACAGCGCCCAGTTGTAGCGCCACGCGTAGCGGATCACGAAGAAGGTCAGCACCGTCGTGATGAGCATCGTGCCGGTGACGGCGATGCCGTACGCGGAGCCGAGCGCCGTCGACGAGCCGAAGCCGAGCACGGCGGCGACCACCGCGAGCAGCAGCGTCCAGTTGATCCCTGGCACATAGATCTGCCCGATCTCCTTCGCCGACGTGTACACGACGCTCATGCGCGGCAGGAAGCCGAGCTGCATGGCCTGCTTGGTCATCGAATAGGTGCCCGAGATGACGGCCTGCGACGCGATGACGGTCGCGATGGTCGAGAGCACGACCATCGGATAGAGCATCCACGATGGAAACAGCCGGTAGAACGGATTCTGCAACGCGCTCGGATCGGCGATCAGCAGCGCGCCCTGACCGAGATAGTTGAGCGCGAGCGCCGGAAAGACGACGGCGAACCACGTGAGGCGGATCGGCCGCGAGCCGAAGTGGCCCATGTCGGCATAGAGGGCTTCCGCGCCCGTGAGCGAAAGCACGACGGCACCGAGCGCGACGAACGCGAGCCAGCGATGATGCGCGCAGAATTCGAGCCCCGCGAGCGGATTGAGCGCGAGGAGGATCTGCGGCGCGTCCTTGATGTTCATGACACCCGACACCGCGAGTATGACGAACCACAGCACCATCACCGGCCCGAACACCGCGCCGATGCCCGATGTACCGTGCTTCTGCATCACGAAGAGCGCGATCAGCGCGACGAGCGTCACGGGCACGACATAGGGCTGCAAGCCCGGTGCGGCCACTTCGAGCCCTTCCACCGCGCTCAGCACGGAAATGGCCGGCGTAATCACGCCATCGCCATAGAAGAGCGCCGCGCCCATCACCCCGACGAGCAACAGCACGTGTTTCAGCCGCTTCTTCGATTCGACCGATGACGCCGCGAGCGCAAGCAGCGCCATGATGCCGCCTTCGCCGTGATTGTTGGCGCGCAGGATCAGCGTCACGTATTTGAGCGAGACGATGACCGTGAGCGACCAGAAGATCAGCGACACGATGCCGATCACGTTCGCGGGCTGCAACGGCAGGCCGGACGCTGGATCGAACACGGTTTTGAGCGTATAGAGCGGACTCGTGCCGATGTCGCCATAGACGACGCCGAGCGCCGCGAGCGAGAGCCCGAGCAACGCCGGATGGCCGTGCGGCTCGGGCGCGTGCTTGTCGTCGGCCGGAATGCCGGGTGCAGTCGATCCCATGATTCCTCCCTGCCTTTTTCCGGGCCGCCGCGTAGGCGGCCTATTTGTCAGAGGATGAGCGTCTGCGCTGCTGTGTCGATCAAAGCTGGGTCAATCGAAGTATAGAAACGATGCGCGTTCATGTCCGCGCGAGCTTCGTTACGCGTATTTGATCTGCGCGACCGCGCGCAATTCGTCGGCGGTGGCGGTGCCGTAGCCGAAGAATTCCAGATATGCCGGGATCATTTCGAAAAGCATGTCCGTGCCGACCTGCACGGCGCAGCCCTTGTCCTTCGCCGCGCGCAACAGCGGCGTGTACTCCGATTTCATCACCACTTCGCCGACGAACGTACCCGGCGCGATGCGGTCGATATCGAACGGCAACGGGTCTGTTTCCTTCATGCCGAGCGGCGTCGCGTTCACGATCACGTCGAAGCCCTCGGGATCTTTCGTGTCGGTTCTTACGATCAGCTCGGAATAGTGCTCGCGCAGGCGCGACGCAAGTCCTTCGACCGAAGCCGTGTTGGTATCGAAGATCGCGAGTTCCGCGACGCCCGCCGCCGCGAGCGATGCCGCGATCGGCGAGCCGACGCCGCCGCTGCCGAGCACGAGCACGCGTGCGCCTGCGAGCTTGCGGCCCTTGCGCTCGACGCCGCGCACGAAGCCTGCGCCGTCGAACTGATCGCCGACGAGCGTGCCGTCCGACCGTTTGAGAATCGCATTGCAGGCCCCGGCGATGCGCGCGGTCGGACTGACTTCATCCATGAGGCCGACGGTCGTGATCTTGTGCGGCATGGTGACGAGCGCGCCGCGAATGTTCGTCAGCTTGAACAGATGCGGCAGGAACGCGACGTAATCCTCGGGCTTGACGCCCATCGGCACGACGACTGCGTCGATGCCCTGTTTGTCGAACCATGGGTTGTAGATCATCGGCGCCTTGAACGCTTCGGTCGGGTAGCCGAGGTGAGCAATCAGAGTGGTCTTGCCGCTGATCATGGCAGCTCCTTGTGAGGATGTCGCGCTCGCGTGTTCGCGCGCGCCCGTCACCATGATAGTTCGGCTTGCGGTTGCCGCAGTGCGGCATTTGCTCGAGTGTCAGTGACTCGCGCCGAGATAGGCGGCCTTCACCGATGGATCGTTGCGCAACTGCTCGGCCGGGCCGTGTGTCGCGACGCGGCCATTTTCCAGCACGTAGCCGTAATCCGCGACATTGAGCGCTGCGGCGGCGAACTGCTCGACGAGCAGCATCGTGACACCATCCGCCTTCAGCCGCTCGATGATGCGGAAGACTTCTTCGACGAGAATGGGCGCAAGGCCCATCGACGGTTCGTCGAGCAGCACGAGGTCGGGGTTGAGCATGATCGCGCGCGCCATCGCGAGCATTTGCTGTTCGCCGCCCGACAGCGTGCCTGCCAGTTGATTGCGCCGTTCCTTCAGGCGCGGAAACAGCTCGATCGCGCGTTCGAGATCGGCGTTGATGTCGCCTTTCGGGCGTGACCATGTGAGACGCGGGAACGCGCCGAGGAGCAGATTGTCGGTAACGGACATCGTTGCGAAGACGCGGCGTCCTTCGGGTGAATGCGCCAGTCCGAGGCGCGCGATCCTGTGCGACTCGAGCGAGTCGATGCGCTTTGTGTTGCTGCCGACGCCCATTGTGATTTCGCCTTCTGTCGGCCTGATCATGCCGGAGATTGCCCGCATGGTTGTGGTCTTGCCCGCGCCGTTGGAGCCGATCAACGTTACGACCTTTGCCTTCGGCACGTTCAGGGAGATGCCGTGGAGGACTTTTACTTTGCCGTAGCCGGCGTGGAGGTTTTTTATCGTCAGCATGGTGTTTTCGCTGTTGTTTCCGCGGGGTTTCTGGCGGTCGCGTGGGCGTCTATTGCTTTCGTGAAAATCCTGTTTTCGTGTCGGTCTATTTGCTCGGCCCCGCGTGGGGCAACGCTAATAAACCAACACGAATAAGGAAAACATCAAGCCACCTGAGCAGCCTGCCCCCCCAAATAAGCCTTGATTACCTTCTCATTAGCCTGAATCTCGGAAGGCTTCCCTTCAGCAATCTTCTGCCCGAAGTCGAGCACGGAAACCGTATCGCAAACACTCATCACCACATCCATGTGATGCTCGATCAACACAAGCGTAATGCCATGATTTCGCACCTTGCGAATGATCGCGACAAGCTCGCGAATATCCGGCGCGGTCAAACCGGCCGCCGGTTCATCGAGCAAAAGCAATTGCGGATCGAGCGCCAAGGCCCGCGCGATCTCGAGCAGACGCTGCTTGCCGTAAGGAAGATTGCGCGCTTCCTCCGCAGCAACATTCTCCAGCCCGACAAAGCGCAACATGTTGAACGCCCGCTCACGCGCCGCGCGTTCTTCACGCCGATAGCGCGGACTCATCACGCCGACATCCGCGAAGTTCGACCTGAACGTGTGATGCAAGCCGACCAGCACATTCTCCAGCGCCGTCATCTCGCCAAAGAGCTGCACGTTCTGAAACGTCCTCGCAATACCCGACAGCGCAATCTTCGACGACGTCCGCCCCGCAAGCGACTGCCCCTCGTATTCGATCGCACCGGCCGTCGGCACATAGATACCCGTCAGCACGTTCATCATCGTGCTCTTGCCCGAACCGTTCGGGCCGATCAAGCCGTGAATCGTGCCGCGCTTGACCGTGAGGTCCACGTCGTTCAATGCCTTCAGGCCGCTGAACTGCATCAGTACGCCGCGCACGTCGAGGATCGCGTCGGTGCCGTGCGTTCCGACCGCCGACACCGCATCGTCCTCACGCGTGTCGGTCGCGAGTGCATCGGTATCGACCTTCGTCACACGCACGCGGCCCAGATTCAGCGTCTTGCGTACGAAGCCGACGATGCCGTCCTGCAAGTAATACACGACAAGCAGGATCATCAGGCCGAAGATGGTGAGGCGCCAGTCAGTCAAGGCCTCGATCCAGAAGGAAAACACCGCAAGACCCGCCGTGCCGATGATCGGCACCGCCACGCGCTGCGGCGTCGTGGTCCTGCGCGCGAGCGCGAGCACCGCACCCGCGACGACGATCACCGCCAGCGCGGTCGCGACGACGCGAAAGGTCGCTATATCGTCGAGCAACTTCGGCAACATCACAATGACCGTCGAGCCGATGATCGCGCCCGTGCGCGTCTTGCGTCCGCCCATGATGATCGCGAGCAGGAACAGGATCGTCAGCTCGAAGTTATACGTGTTCGGCGAAATGTACTGCTCGGAATATGAATACAGACAGCCCGCGAGTCCCGCGAAGCCCGCGCTGATGACGAACGCATACACCTTGTACCGATAGACCGACACGCCCATGCAGTCCGATGCGATCGGGCTGTCGCGCAAGGCCTCGAACGCTCGTCCGAGATGCGACTTCAGCACGCGATGCACGACGATAAGCGACACGACGAGCAAGGCCGCGACGAGCCAGTAATACTGCACCTCGTCGAGCCGGTGACCCGCGAACATCGGCTTCGGGATCTTGAGGCCCATCGGCCCGTTGGTCAGGAAATCCATCTCGTTGATGAGGATCTGGATGATCGTGCCGAACGCGAGCGTGACCATCGCGAGATAAGGGCCGGACACGCGCAGCGCGGGCAAGGCGAGGATCGCACCGAAGCCGGCCGTCACCAGAATCGAAAGCGGCGCCGTCACGTAGAACGGCATGCCGAGCTTCATGAACAGCACGCCCGCCGTGTATGCGCCCACGCCGAACAGCCCCGCATGACCGAGCGATACCTGGCCGGTATAACCCACCACGATATCGAGCCCGAACAGCAGGATCGCGTAGATCATGATCGTTTCGACGAGGTGGATGTAGTACGGGTTGCCCGACACCACCGGAAATATCGCGAGCGCGGCAAGTCCGGCCAGCGCCGCAATCCAGTTCTTTGCTTTCATCGCCGCCTCAGACTTTCTTGATCGCCATCTTGCCGAAGAGACCTGCGGGCTTGACCGCGAGCACGATCAAGAGCAGCACGAGTCCCGGCACATCCTTGTAGCCGGTGGAAATGTAGAAGCCGGTCGTCGTTTCGGCGATGCCGAGAATCATCCCGCCGACGATGATGCCCATGCCGCTCGACAGGCCGCCGATGATCGCCACGGCGAACGCCTTGAGGCCGAGCACCGCGCCCATCGTCGCGCCGGTCAATGTGAGCGGCGCGATCAAAACCCCTGCAAATGCAGCGGTCAGCGACGAAAGCGCATACGAGAAGGTGATGACGAGCCCCGTGTTGATGCCCATGAGCGACGCCGCATCGCGATCGTTCGCGGTTGCGACCACGGCCTTGCCGAAGATCGTCTTGCGGTTGAAGAACTCGACCGCGAGCATCATCACGAGCGCGCCGCCGACGACGAGCAGTTCCATCGGCAGCACGTTCGCGCCGAACACGTTGAGCGGCGCTTCGGGCAGCGGCGACGGAAAGCGCAGATCGTCGCGGCCCCACACGTTTTCCGCGACGTTCTTGAAGATGATGCCGAGCGCGATCGTCGACATGATCCAGCCGAACTCGGACTTGATCTTGATGGCGGGCCGCACGCCGATGCGCTCGACGAACGCGCCCTGCACGAGCCCGAAGAGGCATACGAGCGGAATCATCAGCCAGTAGTTGACGCCCGCCGAGACGAGCGTGAGGCCGACGAGTGCGCCGAGCATCAGCGCATCGCCCTGACCGAAATTCAGCGTGCCCGATGTGGCGAACGTGAGTTGATAGCCGAAGGCGATCACGGCGTAGATCATGCCGAGGGCTATGCCGCTGTAGATGAGTTGCAGAAGGATCATGGGAGGCTTGCGTTTGGGTGCGATGCGGTTTGCGCTTCTGTGAAATCCTGAATTCGTGTCGCTCCATTGGCACTGCCCCTGTGCGGGGCGGCAGTCACTTTGCAGCAGCAAAGAAAGGATCAGCGCCAAACGGCTCCAGCCCGCTTTGCGGCCGATGGGTCAATCGGGTCCGCCCGTACCTCTTCAGTAACGCGTCCATCTCACTGCATGTACAGACCGATGTTGTCCCTTCCATACCTGTCGGCAGCGCGTGCTGAACCAGCGCCCTATGACTGCTGGCTTGTCAGACCGTGCGCGATCCAAGCCCGGTATTCTTGTGAGGGCGACACTCAGGTAGCCCACGATCACATGGCAAGCATGGCCAGACTGCGTGTGACCGCGGGCATATCGAGCTGCCTTCTTTGGTTACTTTCTTTGCAGCAGCAAAGAAAGTGACTGCCGCGCCGCACAGGGGCGTGCTAAGGTCAATTAGAAGCAGTAGTAGCCTGCTTGCTACGCAAAGTCCCGCCGCCTTTCTTGTCGTCGTCATACGCATAGACCACGCGGCCGCTCTTCACTTCGCCGATCACCGGCACGTTCGGCGAGATCGCTTCGTGATCGCCCTTCTTGAAGGGTTTGTCGTAGACCATCACGACGCCTTCGACCTTCGTGTTCAGGCTTTCGAGCGCGTCCTTAACCTTCGGGCCGTCCGTCGTGCCCGCCTGCTTGATCGCGGCCGCGAGCAGATACACCGAGTCATAACCTTGCGCCGCCGACACTGGCGAATCGATGCGATCGTTCTTCGGCTTGAATTCCTTCAGGTACGCATCGATGAAGGCCTTGCGCTTGGGCGTATTCGCTTCCTGAATGAAGGTCTGCGGCATGCGCGCGCCTTCGCCGTTCGTGCCCGCGTTGTCGATGTAGTTCGCCATCGAAAGCGTCCAGCTGCCGATCAGCGGCACCTTCCACCCGAGCTTGGCCATGCCGTTCGCGATTTGTGCAAGCTCGGGCCCGATGCCATAAGTCAGCACGGCTTCGGCGCCCGCTTCCTTCGCCTTCAGCAACTGGGCCGTCATGTCGACGTCCTTGATGTTGAACTTTTCGACGGCCACGGGCTTCACGCCTTTTGCGGCCAGCGCCTTCTCCAGATCTTCACGGCCGAGCTGGCCGTAGTTGGTCGAATCGGCGAGAATCGCGACCTTTTTGAAGCCGCGCTTCGTCACCGCTTCCTCGACGATCATCGGCGCCTGGATGCGGTCGGCGGCCGCGTTGCGGAACACGTAGTTATCGGGCTGATCGTCGAACTGCTTGGTCACCACCGTGCCGGTCGCGACGTTGTTGAAGACGGGAATCTTCGCTTCCTGGAAGAAACGCTGCGACGCGAGCGCCACACCCGTATTGATGTAGCCGACGACCGCGACGACCTTCTCCTTGTTGATGAGTTCCTGCGCGATCTGCACGCCGCGCTCGTTCTTCGCTTCGTCATCGCGCTCGACGAGCACGATCTGACGGCCCAGCACGCCGCCGGACTTGTTGATCTCCGCGGTGGCGAGACGCACGCCGTCGCGCATGCTGACACCCATGGAAGACGAACCGCCCGTGAACGGCCCATCGACGCCGATCTTGATCGGATCGGCCGCGTGCGCCAACGAGAAAACGCCGAACGCGAGCGTGCTCGCAATGAGCTTCATCTTCATTCCCATGTGTGTCTCCGTCGCCTGATTCGTTATTTGAAGTCCCATGCAACGCGGGAAATGCCAGCAATGCTTTTTAAATGCATTACGCGTTATCGATTACATAGGCTGTGAGCGAGTGTAGAAAAATGTAAGGATATGACCATATTCGGACATACCCGAAGAGCACGAGCGTTAGCGCACACCTGACGCCTCGTAAGGGTGCAGAGCGATGAACCGGCGCGAAAACAGGCATTGCGAAGGCGCGATTTGGACAGCATCCCGAAGCGTTTTTTAAGTCACGGGCAAGCGAAGAGACAGCGGGTATACGCGTAAAGCATCGAATAAAAAACGCGCGGGTTCCCGGAGGATCGCCGCGCGCAACCTTGCGCACTCTCAGGTTCTTTCAGCGAATTTCTTCATGCACCTCTTTAGCGCGGCGCACCGGTTTCGATCGCGTGAGCGAACTGGCGCAGCACCGCGCCCGATGCATCGGTGACGGCCCAGAACGTCATGCCGTCGTGGTTCCAGCGCGCAAGCGCGTAACCGTCGTCGGACTGCGTGACGACCGGCGAGAACGCCTTGTCGTTCGCGTCGCTCTTCACGTCGCCCTTGCGCTCCGGAAACACGTACACGTCGATCGGATGCTTCAGGTAGCGATACACCACGACCGCCACCGGCCGATGATCGATGTAATCCAGCCGCCCGCCGACGAGCGCGAAGCCCGGCCCCGCCGGATCGATCACCGGCGGCGCGTAGTCGATGCGGCCGTTGAACCACGGCTTCACCGTGTGCTTGTCGCTGGAAAGCACGTCGATCGGACGGTCCGACATCAACGCGCGCACATGACTCGACACGATCTCCTGCGCAATGGGCGAAGCGCCCGCTACGCCGGTCATGAGCGGCGCCGCCTGGAACCACAGCATCGTGCCGAGCACGAGCGCGCAGAGCGTCGCGCCCGCGAATGCGCCGCCGAAAAACGGCCAGGGCGCAGCCAGCAGGTCGCTCCAGCCGCGCTTGCCGGCGCGCGCCGGCTCACGTTTGCGGGCGTCCCGCTCGGCTTCCTCCCGCACGCGCGCGAGCACTTGCGCCCGCAGATGCGCGGGTGCGCGCTGATAGAGCGAACCATCGGTGAGCCTCGTATCGAGCGAGGCGGTGTCGTTATTGTCCATTTCCCGACTCCTCTGCATGTCCCGGTCCCGCACGGCGCACGAGGCGCACGCTCGGCTTGTCCTGCCCGCCCTGTGCCGCGCGTACCGCCCCCGCCAGCATCTTGCGACCGCGCGCGAGCCGCGACATCACCGTGCCGATGGGCACGCCCGTCACGGATGCGACTTCCTTGTAACTCATGTCTTCGAGCTCACGTAACACCAGCACTTCGCGAAAGACGATCGGCAGCGCCTCCAGCGCGCGATGCACCAGATGAACTTCGTCGCGGCGCACGGCGAGCGTCTCCGGGTCGGCCGCGCCTTCCTCGGACCAGCCCGGCAATGCTTCGTCGCCGCCCAGCTCTTCGTCATAGGGCGTCGCGTCCGCGAGCTGCACGCGCCGCCGCCATTCCGTGAACCACGTATTGCGCACGATCGCGAGCAGCCATGCCCGCGCGTTCGCTTCCTCGCCGCCCTCGAATCCGCCGAAAAATCGGAACGCGCGCAGATACGCTTCCTGCACGACATCGTCGGCGTCGCTCGCACTGCCCGACAGCCAGCGCGCGAGGTTGTACGCGGCGTCGAGGTGCGGCATCACCGTCGCCTCGAAGCGCGCGTGCATCGCCTCGGCGCCCGCCTGGCCGCGGCGCCCGGACTTGTCTTCTCTCGACCTGCCTGGCCACATCGCGCGAGTCTCCTTTTACAGCCACGTTCGGAAAACATTCCTTCGGGCGCGGCTGGCATTGCTTTTCCGCGCCTTCCCCTCCGTTACTCCCCGCGCGGACGGTTTATTCCCATTTGCGGCAGCGACTCGAAAAAATATAGCGGGAATATCCCGCCCCCTTCGCCGGTTCGATGAACGGATGCCCAAGCGACCTCGCCCGAGCGAGCGGACGTCGCCGGCCTCGCGCCCATGCATCGAGCCGCCGTGGGCGCGACTTTGCCGATTCGAACGACAAGAACCGCGGCCGCAATCCCTAGAGGAACCATCATGACACCCGACCCGACCGCACTGCCGCCCGCGCCGGAACGCGACGAACTCGACGAGCACGGCAAACGCCGCCGCACCGCCCTCTCCTGCATGGCCTGGGCGGGTGCCGGCGTCATTTGGACCGTGAGCGGCGGCGTGCCCGTTTCGCGGCTGATTTCGTCGGCGGAGGCTGCAGAGAAGACGAGCTCGTCCAGCTTCGTGCAGATCAGCGACAGCCATATCGGCTTCAACAAGGACCCGAACACCGAGCCGACGAGCACGCTCGAAGAAGCGGTCAACCGCGTGAGCACGATGAGCACGCGCCCCGCCTTCATGATCCACACGGGCGATATCACGCATATGTCGAAGCCCGCGCAGTTCGACACGGCGACGCAGATCATCGGCCGGGCGGGCATGGACGTGCATTACGTGCCGGGCGAGCACGACGTGCTGGTCGAGGAAGGCAATCCGTTCTTCGAACGCTTTTCCGGGCAGTACGGCAAGGACAGCACGCGCCACTGGTACAGCTTCGATCAGGCCGGCGTGCATTTCATCGGCCTCACCAACGTGATCGACCTGAAGGGCGGCGGCCTCGGCTTTCTCGGCGATGCGCAGCTCGCGTGGCTCAAGGCCGACCTTCAGGGCAAATCGAGCAGCACGCCGATCGTCGTGTTCGCGCATATCCCGCTTTGGGCGCTGTATCCGCAATGGGGCTGGGGCACCGACGACAGCGCGCAGGCGCTCGCGCTACTGAAACGCTTCGGCTCGGTGACGGTATTGAATGGCCACGTTCATCAGGTGGCGCAAAAAGTGGAGGGAGAGATGCGTTTCTATTCGGCGATGTCGACCGCGTTTCCGCAACCCGCGCCCGGCGCGCCGTCCGGCCCTGGGCCCATGAAGGTGCCGGCGGAGCAATTGCGCACGATGCTCGGCTTGCGGGAGGTCACGCATGTCGCGGGACGCGGGCAGCTTGCCATCACCGACACGGCGCTCGCCGCCGCGCAATCATGAACGCCGCCACGATCGCGAGCTACGTCTCGCCTGCCAATCTGCGCCCGCTCGCCGGCAAGTTCCTGCGCAAGGCCGCGTTTGCGCTCGTCGTGAAGGGCGTCATCAGCGCCGCGATTCCGACGGCCTGCGCGCAGGAGCCAGCGCAACAGGTCGCCGTGGCGAACGCGCCGACCATTTCCATCGACAACTTCGCGTTCAGTCGGCCGGCGCTCACCGTGCCGGCCGGCACGAAGGTGACGTGGGTGAATCACGACGACATGCTGCACACCGTCGCCGATGAAGGAAAGAGCTTCAAGTCCGATCCGCTCGACAGCGGCGAGAGCTTCTCACACGTGTTCGACAAGCCGGGCACATACAAGTATTTCTGCTCGCTGCATCCGCACATGACGGGGACGATCGTCGTGCAATGAACGCCGCCCGCCGCGGCGCGCGTGGTGGTCCGGTCAGCCCCGCGCCTTCGCGATCGCGGCGAGGTTGCCTTCGCCGAATCCGTGATGCCCGCGCCGCTCGACGATCTCGAAGAACATGTCGCCGGGCTGGCGCTCGACGAAGGTCTGGAGGAAAAGCTGCGGCGTGCCATCGGGGAGAATTTCGCCGTCGACGAGAATGCCGCGCGTGCGCAGCTTGTCGATGTCGAGGCCGTGGCCCGGAAGCCGTTCGCCGATCTCGTCGTAATAGCGCGCAGGCGGCTGCAGGAAGCGCACGCCGCGCGCCATCAAAGCATCGACGGAAGCGAAGATATCGGCCGATGCCAGCGCGATATGCTGCACACCCTCGCCTTCGTGATCGGGCAGATACTGCTGCATCAGGTCCGTGCGATACGTGCCTTCCTCATAGACCGGAATGCGGATCGAGCCGCACGGCGACAGCGTGACCGCCGAATCCTGCGACACGTGCCAGTCCGGGTGCACCTGATGAATCTCCGAGAAGTGCAGGACTTCACGATAGAAATCGAGCCATTCCTGGATGCGGCCCGCGCCGACGGTCTGCGTGAAGTGATCCACCTCCAGGAGGCCGGTGCTCGACGGTTCAGCGCCCGCGCCCGCGCATGACGAATCAAGCGGACGAAAGTCGATATCGTAGATCGACGCCTCGCCGCTGTTCTTGCCCGGCCAGTGATCGACGAAATAGATATGTGAGTCGCCGATGCCCTGAATCGCCGGAATCGCGAGTTCGTTCGGGCCGATCTTTTCGCCTTCGAAATCCCACGCGCCGAATTCGAGCGCGCGCTCATGGGCGACCTGCGCATCGAGCACACGAATGCCGATGGCGGCGATGCCCACGCCATGCGACTGGGCGAAGCGCGTCGCGAACGAATCCGGCTCGGCGTTCAGCAGGAAATTCATGCTGCCCTGGCGAAAGCGCGTGACCGCCTTGCTGACGTGCCGCGCGACAGGCACGAAGCCGAGCGTCTCGAAGAGCCTGGCGAGCCCCTCGGGATCGGGACTGGAGAACTCGACGAACTCCAGCCCCGCGATGCCGAGCGGATTGTCGCCGAGGGTCGATTCGGGCGTCGCGCGGGCGGAGGAAGAGGAGTCGGGCTGGGTCATCGGCAATACCTCGAAAATGTACGATCTGGTTCACGGACGCAAAACTACCACGACCTGCCGCATCCGTGCGACCCGGCGACTTCAATGGCCGCGATGGGTCCACCTAGAGTAGCGGCAGCGGGATTGCCGTGTCAAAGCCGGGGCAGCCCGACGCGCGCCGGCTTGATCGTACGCGCTTCAGGCGGCGAGCCGCTGCGCGCTCATCGACGGACGCTTCGCCTGCGGCGGGAACACGTTCCAGGTGCCGTCGTCATGGCGGAAGAAGATGATCGCGAGCGGGCCGCCCGGATGCTGCGCCTCTATGCACACATAGCGCGCGCCGGTGACATGCGAGCGGCACAGACGCACGACGCGTGCCGGACGCGCGGGTGTGGGGGCGAGCCACTTGTCGACAGCCCAGTGCAGCGAGTTTTCGATGGTTTGCATGATGGTCTCCCCGGAATCGATGGCAGGACGTGCGGTTCAGGCTGCGAGCGCCGCGTTCATGCGGCGGCGCTCGGCGGCGACATAGGCGCGGAACAGTCCCGACACCGCACGAAGCGCGGCGCGCGGATGCACGAAGCACGCTTGCACCTGACGGCTGCGGGCGCGGCCGTCGAGGCACCACGTGACGAAGTGCTCGCAGTTGTTGGTCAGCAGGTGGTATTGGTCTTCGCCGAGGCGGCTGCGCGCGCGGCGCACCGCTTCCATGCCGACGAACTTCGCGGCCGGGTTCTGACGGATCGTGACTTCGTGGCCTGCGGCGAACTGCGCGACGGTGACTTCCTCGACCGGGCCGCGATGCAGCGACTTCGCAAAGCCGGCATAGTGGATGACCATGCCGTTGCCCGCATAGATGCCGTGGTGTTCGTAGCCCGAGCGGCGCGTGACGAGTTCGGTGCCGAGCGCCGGTTCGTCGTCGAGCGAGAAACCGCTCGCGGCGGCTTGCTGGTCGATCACTCCGGATTGCTGGTTGGTTGACATGGCTGGCTCCGATGCTTTTCTGCTTGGCGCCAGGGTGTTTGTTTGGCGCCGGGTTGCCATGTCATTTGCATCTTCCTTGCCAGCCCTCATAACTTATTGATTTTGCTAGATTAACCATTGTTCGCTGCCGATTCGCAACGAGGTTGTGTGCTTGGCCAGCCAACACTTTCGAAGTGTGTTTGTTGGGTTGCATGCGCCAGAACGCGTCTCGCCCGGCCGCGTGCCTGCGAGCGTGGGAAGCGCCGGCATGTGTTGGTTGTTCAGCACTGCGCCAACATCGCTTGTTGGCGAGGACCCAACGGATGTCACCCCTCGCGATGCGGCCCATGCCGCGAGAACGCCGCCCGATCGGCCACGCGCGGAAAAACGCTAGGGCGGCCGCGGATCGGCATGGGCCTTGCATTGACTCCGGACGTCCTGCTCACAGGCCCATCCCGGAGAAAACGACATGTGCGCCCTCACCGTCACCGATCTTGAATACGACCGCGAGCTGGATCACGCGGCGATGTCGGCCATCAGCGGCGGAGGCGGTGCGCCGTGGGTGTACGGCTGGATCACGCCCTACGTGGATCGTCCGTCGGGCGGCGCAGGGGCAGGCGGCGCCGTGGTGACTCTCATCGACGTGACCAACAACGTCTATGAAGTCACCAACAACATCACCAACATCACGGTCGGGCAGATGGTCAATCAGTTTCAGAACGTCGCGGTCAGCAACACGGGCAACGGCGCAACGCTTACGGTCAATCCGAGCTCGGTGGCAGGCAATCGCGCGGGTTGAACGGTGCATATCAAGA
Organism: Caballeronia sp. INML2; assembly: GCF_023631365.1. NCBI lineage: Bacteria > Pseudomonadati > Pseudomonadota > Betaproteobacteria > Burkholderiales > Burkholderiaceae > Caballeronia > Caballeronia sp. INML2. The sequence goes on from NZ_JALQDH010000048.1 coordinate 116,778, forward strand.
TTCGCTTCGGGCGCGCGTTGGTTCACAATGAGCGGGACCGTCCGCGACGCGCGGCCGACGCCGCGCCACCCAGGATTCCGGAGGTTGCCGTGACCTTCAACACTGAGTTTCGATGGACTTCCGCCGCCCGCACCGACACCGGCTGCGTGCGGCAGATCAACGAAGACGCGCTGCTCGACGCCCCCGAGCGCGGCTTGTGGGCCGTGGCCGACGGCATGGGCGGACACGCGGTCGGCGATCTTGCGAGCCGCATGGTGATCGAGAGCCTGGCGAGGGTATCGGCGGCGAACGACCTTACGGGCGTGATTGACGATGCGCGCACGCGGCTTCTCGACGTCAACGATGAGTTGCGCGCGGAAGCGGCGCGGCGGACGGTATCGCGCATCGGCAGCACGGTGGTGCTGCTCGCGGCGCGCGATGGCGCATGCGGCTACATGTGGGCCGGCGACAGCCGCATCTATCTGCTACGGCAGGGGCGCCTCGTGCAGCTCACGCGCGATCACAGCCATGTCGAGGAACTCAAGGCGCGCGGTCAATTGACGGCGGAGGAAGCGCTGCATCATCCGGCGCAGCATCTGATCACGCGTGCGGTCGGCGCGCTCGACGTGCTCGAACTCGACGAAAACACGCTCGCATTGAACGACGGCGATACGTTCCTGCTGTGCAGCGACGGCTTGTCGAACGAGGTGAGCGAAGCGGAGATCATCAGCGAACTCGCGCCGGGGAATTGCGAGATGGCGGCGCAAAGGCTGCTGGAGATCGCGCTGGCGCGCGGCGGGCGCGACAATATATCAGTCGTCGTCGTGCATGCAGAGGATTTGACGGCGCCGGACAAGACGCAGGTGAATCCGTCGGTTTAGCGGCGTTCAGGAATGACGCCGTTGCTGAGTCTGCAAAAAATCGACGTCGGCGTCCTTCATCTTCGCCGACCGCGCGCCGAGATGATACGGATCACATCCGCCAATGACGCGGACAAGCACTCGACGCCAAGATGCTTTGGGCGGTCAGGCCGCTACTCTGCCGCTTCCTTGTTCTTCTGCGCCGCCGCTCGAAACTCCTTCGAATGCAGCCCATGCTTCTTCAGAAGCATCTGCAGATGCGACCGGTTCATCTCATACCGCCTGGCAAGCTCGGCGACCGTCCCGCCGGTTTCCTGCAACCCGCGCTCGAGAAACGCGCGCTCTGCCTCATCGCTTGCGACGCGCTTCGCTTCCGCCAGCGAACTCGCCGTCGCGATGACGTTGCCGCTTGCGGCCGGCCCGCCCATTGCCAGCGAGAGCGATGACTTCGGCCGGATATCGACGGGCAGATGATCGATGTCGGCCATATCGCCCGCAAGACACGCGATCCGGTACACCACGTTCCGCAACTCGCGGATATTGCCGGGATAGTCATAGTTGCGCAGAAAGTCGCGCAGCCTCGGCGACAGCTTCACCGGCCTGCGCTTCAGGGTCGCGGCGGCTTCATCGCCGAAATAGGCGAGCAGCAGCGGAATCTCGTCGCGCCGCTCGCGCAACGCCGGCAGCGTCAGATGAATCACGCTCAGCCGATAGAACAGGTCTTCGCGAAAGCGCCCCTCGTCACAGAACTTGCGCAAGTTGCGATTCGTCGCCGCGACGATGCGCGTGTCCACCCCGATCGGCTCATCCGAGCCCACGCGCTGAATCTCGTGCGCTTCGAGCACACGCAGCAGCTTCACCTGTCCCGACAAAGGCAACTCGCCGATCTCATCGAGAAAGATCGTGCCCGTATGCGCGCTTTCGAATTTGCCCTTGCGATCGTTGGACGCGCCCGTGAACGCGCCCTTGCGATGCCCGAACAGTTCCGACTCCAGCAGATTGTCGGGAATCGCGCCGCAGTTCACCGAGATATACGGCTTGTCCGCGCGCGAGCCGTTGGCGTGAATGACCTTCGCCATCAGTTCCTTGCCGGTGCCGCTCTCGCCGTCGATCAACACGGGCAGATCCGTCGGCGCGGCTTTTTCCGCGATTTCCAGCGCTTCGAGCAGCTTCGGGTTATCGCCGAACGTGCCTTCGAACACGAAACTGCGTTCGATCAGCGCCTGACGCCGCGCGCCCGCCGGCAGGTCGCGCTTCGGCTCCGCGGCAGCCGCCTGCACGAAGCGCTCCTTGTGCGACAGTTGCATGACTTCGTCGCGCAAGGTGCTCGCCTGCCGCAGCAGCTTCTCGATTTCGGGCCGCTCGAGACGCGAGGTCCATCTGAGTGTCGAGCGCAGGATCTCGATCTTCTCGATGAGCCCCGCATATGAAATCGCCGATGACGCGGGCGCGCTGGTGTCACCTTCCGGTTGGTCGAGTATTTTCATGCTGCGCTCAGTTGCTTTTGCACGAGTTGGTAGTACATGCCCTTTCGCGCGACGAGTTCGTCGTGCTTGCCCTGCTCGACGATGCCGCCTTCGTATAGCACGAGAATCTTGTCGGCGCGCATGATGGTCGAGAGCCGGTGCGCAATAATCACGGCCGTGCGGCCCTTCAATATCTCCTGCATGTTGCCGAGAATATTGCTTTCCGATTGCGTATCGAGCGCGGACGTGGCTTCATCGAACACGAGCAGGCGCGGGTCGTGATACAGCGCGCGCGCAATGCATAGCCGCTGAATCTGTCCGCCCGAAAGCCCCACGCCGCGCTCGCCGACCACTTGCTCATAACCGAGCGGCATCTTGACGATGAACGCATGCGCGTCGGCCATCTTCGCGACTTCCTCGATGCGCCGCCTGTCGGGTGCTTCGTCGCCGCTCGCGATGTTCTCGGCGATCGTCCCCGAGAACAGCAGATTGCTCTGCATCACATAACCTATCTGCGCGCGGAAAAAACCTTTGTCGACGACGTTGATATCGTAGCCATCCACAGTCATCTTGCCCTCGCTCGGCGCATAGAAACCGACGAGCAGCTTCGCGAGCGTGGTCTTGCCCGAGCCGCTGCGCCCGACGATCGCGATCAGCTCACCCGGCTTGATATCGAAGCTGATGTTCTCCAGCACGTAGGGCGCGTCGCCTTCGCCATAACGGAAATACACGCCGTTGAAGCTGATATCGCCCTGCAAATCCGGCAGCATCACGCGCTGCTGCATGTCTTCGGGCTTCTGCTCCGGCTCGATGTCGAGCACGTCGCCCAGGCGCTCCATTGCGACGCCCGCGTCGTTCAAGAGACTCCACAAGTTGATGAGACCCATCAGCGGCGCCAGCACGCTGCCCATGTAGGCGTTGAACGCGATCAGTTGCCCGATGGTCAGTTCGCGCGCGAGCACGAGATTCGCGCCGACCCACAGCACGCCGATGGTCGTCGCCGCGTTCAGCAACTGGCTGCAGAGGCCCACGGCGATATTGAAGCGCTGCGACTTGTACTGCACTTCCAGCGACTTCGCGTACTTCTTCTCCCACTTCAGGCGCACCGGGCGCTCGATGCCCATGCCCTTCACCGTCTCCACGCCGCCGAGCGCTTCCATCAGATACGAACGCGCATCCGTGCCTGCCGAAAAGGTCTCGCGCGCGTTCTGCTTGATGCGGGGCGTCGCGACGATCGTGAGCACCATCATCGGAATCACGAACGCGATCAGCAGCAACGTGAGCTTCACGTTGTAGAGGAACATGATCGTGAAGTAGATGAAGATCATCAGCAGGTTCAGCACGGTCGATACGGTCGATTCCGTGAGGAACGCGCGGATCGTGTGATTCTCCTGAAAGCGCGCGAACACGTCGCCGGTCTTGCGCTTCGCAAAGAAGCCAAAGGGCAGCGAAAACGTATGCCTGAAGAACTGCGACATCATCGCGAAATCCATGTTGCGGACCATGAAGTTCGCGAGGTAAGCGCGGATCGTCGTCATGAGTTGCGTGAACAGGCTCGCGATGACGAGCCCGCCGATCAGCACGTGCAGCAAGTTGACGTTCTGATGCACGATCACGCCGTCGAGAATGTTCTGGATGATGAGCGGCGGAATCACGCCCAGCACCTGAATCACGAATGTGGCGAGAAAGAGATGCAGCAGGATCTTCTTGTACGGCTTCAGATAACCGACGAAACGCAGCCACGGCGAGCGCGACACGGCCCTTTGCGTGAGATCCTGGCCCGGCGTGAACAGCAGGCACGTGCCGCTCCAGCCGCGCTCGAACTCGCCGACCGTCATCTTCCTGAAGCCGATCGCCGGGTCCGCGACCCACACGTTCTCGCTCGACACGCCGTAGATGATGATGTAGTGATAACCCTCCCAGTGCGCGATGAACGGCATCTCGAAGCCGCGCAGCGATTCGAACGTGCACTGCACACCGCGCGTCGTGAAGCCAAGCGATTCGCCCGCACGGGCGAGTGAATCGAGCGTCGCGCCGGACGTCGTCACGTTGGCGAGTTCGCGCAGCTTCCCGAGCGTCATGTTGATGCCGTAGTGACGGCAGATCATCGCGAGACAGGCCGCACCGCAGTCCATCTCTTCGGCCTGCTCGACCCACGCGAAGCGCTTGATCACACGCTCGCCCAGTTCGGGCTTCGTGTGCAGGTCGAGCATCGCGGGCAACTTGCGGCGCTCGGCAAGCTTCTTCTGGCGCTGCAGTTCGCGCTCGGTGAAGCGGATGCGCTCTTCGAGCACTTCGCGCAGCTTCACGTTGCGCTCGATGATGAAATGCACCGTTTTTTCGGGGATCACGAGCAGGCGCGTATCGGCGCTGGCGATTGCCGAAGCCATCTGCTCCTGACGCATCACGCAGGCCTTCTCTCCGAAGATCTCGCCGGGGCCGAGCGTGGCGAGCACATGTTTTTCGCCGCCCTCTTCGCGCACGATGCGCACTTCGCCCTGCCGCACGACATAAAGACGCCGGTCGTCGCGCGATTCCTGCTTGAGAATCTCCTTGCCCTCGGCGACGCGCTTCACGCCGACGCTGCGCACGCATTCCTCGAGCTCCGCCTTGTTGAGCTTGCCGCGCAGATCGAAGAGCTTCGCAACGAAGCCGCCCGCCGAATTGATCGCGACGTAGCTCGTCACGAACGCGAGCGCGGCGGGATTCTTCGCGATGACCGGATCGATCGCGGCGCGCGGGATATACAGCAGCTCGGTCTTGCCGGAGGAGCGCACCGACGACTCGTGCCGGTAATCGCGCAGCATCGCGATATCGGCGAAGGTCTCGCGCTCCTTCTTGACCCCCATGCTGATTTCCTTGCCGTGCTCCTCGGTGAAGATGCGCACGGACCCTGCCTTCACGATATAGAGCCCGTCGGCCGCATCGCCCGCATTGCATACAGTCTCACCGAAGCCGAAACGGCGCGACTCGGCATTGGCCGCAAGATGCTCGATCTCTTCGCGCGTGAATGGCGAAAGAATCTCGACCGACGACAGAAAGTCGGCGGGGGAATCCAGGCTCGATGGCGCGTCCATGTTCTGTCGCGTTCCGTCAGTCAACGTGCTTCGATGACATGTTCCTGCGCGCGCGCCAGCATCCACTCTTCGCGCAGCAGGCGGCGGATTTCCGCGGATACGTCTTCGTCGAGCTTCGCGGGATACTTCGCCGTCACCGCGAAAATTTCATACGACGCGCCATCCGCGGAAATGAACGGTCCGAGCAGATCGCCGACTTCCGCGTTGAACACTTTCGCCTCGACGTCCGGCTTCATCTGACCGCGCATCACCCGGCCGATCACGCCGCCCGCGTCGCGCGTGTCGGCCAGCGAATGCTCGCGCGCCATCTCGGCGAAGCTCTCGGGATCGTCGTTGAGATAGGAGATCATCTCCTTCGCGCTACCCTCGGTATCGAGCAGGATGTGACTGACTTCGATGCTGTCGAACTTCGGCGAGTTGAGCTGGAAGTATTCTTCGATCTCGCGCTCGGTGCCGACCTTGTCGAGCATCTTTTCCTGATAGAGCGTGTCGGTGATATAGACCTCGAACTCGTCGAGGCTCACGTGCAGCGCGTCGAGATAGTTGTTCATGTCCGCCGCGCGATGCAGCCCGCGAATGCGGCGAAACTGATCGGCGCGGTTCTGGATTTCCTCGTCGCTCACGGCGACGCCCGACTTCTTCGCCGCGCGCACGGTCAGCTTGTCGCGCACGAGTTGCTCGATGAGACCGTCGAACTGGCCGTTCAGCTTCAATAACCTGACAAATTCGCCGACGTCGACCACTTCGTCGTCGATACGCACAATCGCCGTCATGTCGTTCTCCGTTCAGTTCTATGTTGAATTGCGCATCATGTCCGCGTTGCGGCGCTCGTGTAACCCTCCATTCCTATCCCGCCACACTGCGGAATGGATCGAGCCCGAGGTCGATCAGGCGCCGCTCGCGCACTACGATTTCCGCGGTCGCCGTCATGCCGTAGCGCAGCGGATACTTCGTGTCCGCGATCTGATAGAAATCGCGATCGAGCGTCACGCGTCCTTCATAGACGGGTTGCTTGGTCGACGGGCTCGGCTTGGTCGCGGGCGAGATGAACGCGAGCGTGCCGTCGATCACGCCATAGCGCTGATAGGGAAACGCGTTGAACTTGAGCTTCACGCGCTGCCCTTCGCGCAGGAACGCGCGGTCGTGCTCGGCGATCTCGATCTTAAGCACCGGCTTCGCATTCGCCGGCGCGATGCCGCCGAGCGGCGTGTTCGCCTGAATCTTGTCGCCCGGCTGCGTCGATGTGACGTCGGTGACCACGCCCGACACCGGCGCGAGAATCAGCAGAAAATTGTCCTTGTCGATGTTCTCGAACCTGATGCGCGCGGCCGCATCCGCGACGAGCCGCGCCGTCTGTAGTTGCAGACGCAACTTGTCTTCCGTGCTCGCGACTTCGCGCATCGCGGCTTCGTACTGCAGCCGCAGAGTCGTCGCCTCCTGACCGCTCGTTTCCAGTTGACGCTTCGCCTGCGTGAAATCGTGGCTCAGGCGGAAATCGAGTTCGGCGAGCCGCGATTGCTCCACGCGATATGCACCGTCCGCTTCCAGATACGCATTGCGTTTCGCATCGACCTGCGCCTCCGCCACGCCCCCGCCGCCCGGCAGCGCGAGCAGACGTTGAAAGCGGTCGAGTTCCACCTTGGCCGCATCGCGCGCGCGGCGTGCGTTTTCGAGCGTGCTGCGCGCTTCCTGCAACTGCGCCTTCTGGCCTTCCGCGAGCTTGCTCGTGCCTTCCGCCACACGCTGCTGATGCTGATGCTCCTCCACATCCATCTGGTCCTTGAGCGCGGCGATCTTGCGCTCCATCAGCAGCTTTTTCTCGGGAAACTGCTTCCACTCGCGCTCGGCATCGTCGAGCTTCAGTTGCGCTTCGAGCGCGTTGCTGGCCGCCTCGATTGCACCACGCGCGTTCAGGCGCGCGACGACATCGTCCTTGCGCACCGGCTGCCCTTCGGCGATATAGAGGTCGGCCAGTTCGCCGTCGATCGGTGCATAGAAGCGCCGCACTTCCGATTCCGGCGCGAGCGTGCCCTGGGCGCTGACCATCACGTCGGCATGGCCGACGAACGACCACACGAGCGCCGAAGCGACGAGCGCCACCATCGCGAAGACGAGCCCTTGCGTGAGCCCGAGCGGCTCGGCCGTGAGTATCGCGATGCCTTCTGCGCCGTGTTCCCCGAGCGCCTCCGACAACGGCTTAAGGTGTGTGTCTCTCTTCACTGCGCGTGCCTCCGCCGATCAGACTCAGCTTGGTATTGAGAAGTCCCGGTTCGAGCACCATGCGCAGATCCTGCAGCGAGCGCCGCTGCAAATCCGCCTCGGTGTCGATCTCATTGGCGAGCGCGGTCCACTTCGCCGTCGCGCTGTCCGCCTTCACTTGCCTGAAGATGCGCATGCCGCGCGTGGCCGCATCCTCTGCGTCCGACAAAAGCCGCGCCTGGGTCCTGAACGTATCGGACACGCCCGATTCGAGCCGCTGGGACCCGCCGATGCCGCCATTCGTCCGATACTGCTGCCAGAGCGTCTGCGCCTGCGTCATCAAGGCCTGCGCGCGCGCCGTCGCCTTGTCTTTCAGCGATGCGACATCGGGCGCGACCGCCTTCGCATAGAACGGGTCGGCATCGAGATCCAGTGTTTCGTAGAACGACAGCAACGCATCTTCATAGCCCTTCGTCCCGCGCGCCTTCTGTAAATCCGCAAACTGGGCGGCCACGGCCTTCTTGTGGGCGAGCTCCTTTTGCACGGTCGGCGACCACGAACCTTGCGGCAGCTTCTGCAGGCCGTCGATCGCCTGCGCGCTCTGGCCGCGGTTCCACGCATCGGCGACGCTCGCGTATTGCGTGAGCATATCGGGTGGCGGCAGCTGGCTCGCGCTCATCTGCCTGAATTTCTCCTTGAACGGCGGCGTCGAGAAATTCGTCTTGCTGACCGATCCCGCGAGCGGCGCGAGGCTTGCGGCGTCGAGACCGCGCCGCAGGCCGGTATAGGCATCGAGATCGGCGCGCACGCGATCGAGGCCCGCGAGGCGCGGGTACTTGTCCGCGTATTCTTTCAGCGATGCGTTGATCGCATCGGGATCGTCCTGGCCGAGGCTCTTGACGATGCTCGCATCGAGCCTGTCGATGGCCGCGAGATACACGGAATCGTCGCTTTGCAGCTTGCGCAGATGACTCAGCGCGAGCGCATACGGATCGCGAAACTCCGGCACGTAGCCCGCGATGCGGTCGAGATCGCGCTGATGGCCCGCCGCATCCGCTTCCCAGTGCTTCAGGATCGCGCCGATGCGCGGCTCGTCGGCGTACATGCGGATCGGCGCCTCGGCGCCGCCGCGGCTCATCACGAAGCTCTCCAGCTTGCCGATCCACTCGAGCTCGTCGACGAGCGAATGCACATCGGCGTTGTGCGCGGCGAGCGTTCGCATCTGCGCGATGATCGCGTCCGCGCTCGCGAAATCGCCCTTTTTCAGCGCGGCGAGCCAGCGCGGCACGTTCGACTTGAGCACGGCCTCGGTGTTCATCGACGTGAACTGCGCGTCTTGCGGATGCGTATTCAGATAGTCGTTCGTGACGGTCGCCGCCTCGCCGAACTCGCCGTGCGACATCAGCGATTTGGCGTGACGCTCGGGCGAGCCGCTATAGAAGAGCGCCGTGCCGCCCGCGACGAGCATGGCCAGCACGCACACGATGATGATGCGCGTGCGGCGCGCGGCGCGTCGGTCATCGCTTGCGAGCGCACGATGCAGTTCGGCCACGAAGAGCGCGAACTTGCTGCGCTTCTTTGCGGCGCGCGTGTCATGACGGCTTTCGATTGCGGGTTTCGGCTGCGCCTCCTCGTTGACTTCGTCCTCGCGCGCGGCGGCCTGATCGACGCAAAAGATATCGAGGAACGAGTGCGCCGAGCCGACGAAGGTCGTCTTGTCGCTCTCAAGCTCGTCGTCGTGGGTCTGCGCTGCCTGTGCGACCATTTCGGTGAGCGTCGACTCGCCCTCTTCGCCGTGCAGATGCACCGTGTACGCGAAGTGCGTGCCGCCGAACGCGACGGTGTCGCCGTTCTTCAGCTCGACCGCCGACGCGCCGAGCCGCTCGCCATTCACGAAGGTGCCGTTGGTGCTGCCGAGATCCTCGACGAACGGCGCGCCGCCCTTGATGAACACATGCGCGTGCCGCCGCGACACGTAATTGACCTGATGCGGATACTGCTCGCGATAGCGCGAAAAGGTCTCGTCGGTCTTGCTGACGAGAAACGGAAATTGGGCGAGCTCGACGGGATGAAGACCGAGATCGTTGCGCTGCGGCGTGAGCGTGATGCCGATCGGCTTCGGCATGTTCACACGCCGCGTGCGCGGCGCGAACTGCACGCGATACGACAGCCGGCTGCCGAACGAAACGATGTCGCCGTTTCTCACGCGCGCGGGCGTGTCGCGCACGGGCGTGCCATTCACGGCGGTGCCGTTCTTGCTGGCCAGATCGGCGATATAGACGAACCCGTGCTCGATGAAAATGCGCGCGTGCCGCCGCGAGAGTTGCGCGACGGCTTCGGGCGGGCTCGTGTCGAACGGCGCTTCGGCGCGGCCGATCGCAAAGAGATTTTCGTCGATGCGGATTTCCGTCAGCCTGTCGGCCATCTCGCCGGCAAGCTCGGGACCCGGCATGGGCTTCAGGATGACGTCGAATGCCTCGCCCACGCCCGGCTGTGGTTCCGCTATGGAGAAGCCTTGAGCCATGTCCATGTCACGAGGTACGTCCAGCCGCTGCCGCCGACGCGCCAGAGGAATGCCCGGCATCGTCGGGCGCATGGACAGGTTGGTCCGCGCCGTCATGGAAGTCATTCGTCACCGGCGGCTGTTGAGAGTTTAAGTCACGCATCGTCGTAGTCAATCGTGCGGCACCGGTTCGTCACGCAAATGGCGAGCCATCCTGGAACGATCGTTAGTTATTCATATCATTGCGAAGGAGACAATGAATGAAGCGCTTCACTTCGTCGTGTCCTTGCTTGCGCTTTGCACATCGATCATCGGCCAGCCGCCGCCTAACGCCTTATAGAGCGTCACGGTGTCGGAAAGAATCTGCTGATGGTTCGCGAGCAGCGCGAGTTGCGCCGCGAGGAGCGTGCGCTCCGTCTCGAACACCTGGAGTTGCGAGATCACGCCTTCTTTCAGTTGCGCGTCGATCTGCGCGGCGACCACCGTCAACTGATCGACTTCCTGCTGCAACTCGACGCGCTGCTTCGTGTGCGAATCGAGATTGACGAGCGCGTTCTCCACTTCCTCGAAGGCGTTCATCACCGTGCTGCGATATTGCTGTTCCGCGACCGTCGTCTGCGCTTCGGTCGTCTTCACGTGCGCGCGCACCGACGGATCGAGAATCGGGATATTGATGCTCGGCACGAAGCTCAACGTGAACATCTTCAACAGATCGGTCAACTGAAAGCTCGCCGTGCCGCCACGCCCGGTCAGGTTGATGGTCGGCAGTTGCGCGAGCTTCGCCTGCCCGACGAGGTCGTAGGCTTCGAGCACGCGATATTCGGCCGCGATGAGATCGGGACGGCGCGCGAGCAACTGCGACGGCAGTCCGCCCGGCACCGGGGGAATCTGCACGCGCTTTTGGAGCTTGCCGTCGGGCATTCTGAACTCGCCCGCGGGCACGCCGATCAGCGTCGAGAGCGCGTTATTCGCGAGGTCGCGCGAGCGGCGCAGTTCCAGCAACTCGCGCGTCAGACGATTCAGTTCCGCACGCTGCGTGAGCACCTGCGTCTTCGGCACGAGGCCGTTCTTCTGCATGCCTTCGAAGATCGTCAGGATCTGCTGGTTCGTTGCGATGGTCTGCTTCTGCTGCTCGATCTGATCGTCGAACTGGAGTATCTGGAAGTATGTCGTCGATACGAGCGCGACGAGTTCGAGATAGCCCGCGCGCCAGTCCGCTTCGGTTGCGCGAAATTCGGCTTTCTGCGCCTGCACGCCCTTCTGGACCGAGCCCCAGATGTCGATGTCCCAACTCACCTGCGTCGCGAGGTTGTACTGTTTCGAGAACGGCTGGCCGGTCGTCTTTTCGAAGCTCGCGCCCGCGCCGAGATCCATCGACGGCAACGCGCCCGCACGCGCCTCGCCGATCTGCGCGCCTGCCACCTGGATGCGTGCGGCCAGCACCTTGATATCGAAGTTGCCGTTGATGGCCTTCTCCACCAGCGCGTCCAGAGTCGGATCGTGAAACTGCTTCCACCAGTCGAGCTGTATCGTGTCGGCCGCGGCGACCTTCGCTGCGTCGATCTTCGTGAAGGCGGTTTTCTCGGGTGTGTCGGGCCGCTGATAAGTCGGCACCTTCAAGTCGATACAGCCGGACAGCAACACAGCGGCAATCAGCCCTGGCAGCACGGCCCACTCGCGCCTGATGGTCACGCGCAACGATGGCAACAAGGCTCGCACGATCTCGCTCCCGGTGAACGCGCACCGACGGTCAGTTTGATGGGTGAGAAGCGCGGCGCCGGCCGTTCGGTCCTTCAAGTAAATCACACGGCGCGCCGGGACTCCATACGGGTTAAGTCACGTGGCGCGCGCGTGCTCTGTGGCACGTCGCGCTTCGTGACGCGGTCCGGCGGGATGCGACCCCGGCCGAACCGCAGCGCCCGATGTCGCGGGCGGTGTTACAGCAGAGCTCCCCGTGCCCCGCTTTTACTGCCGACTGCATGACTGCATGAATGCTTACCGCACCGGCATCCGGTTCATTCCTCGCGGCGTTCGCCTCACGCGAGGTTGCCCGCCACACCGAAGTTGACGTTGGCGATGTTCTTCGCGTCCTGCGTCGGCGCGACCGTCGATTGCGACTTCAGCGCCTCGGCGAACGCGATGTTGCTGCCGTTCTGGTTGAACGTGGTCTGCGTCTGGTTGATGATCTGCTGCGGGTTGAACGGCATCGAGAGCGTCGCCCCGTTCATCGAGATATAACCGGGGAACAGGGTCGCATAGCCGCCGCGCACCGCGGACATCGCGCGGCTGTCCAGTTCTTCGGTGACGGGAAGGTCCTTGATGATCAGCGTCTTCATTTCCGCTCCTTGGGTGCGCGTCGCGCGTTTCGGTGGTGGCTTCGAGCAACTTGTCTGCTCGCGACCATGTAATGCATAGGGTGTGCCAATTACATCGGGCGTCGGCTGCTTTTCGCCGTGTGCGTTGCTGTGCAAGGCTTCGATCATTCGATGCTGCGCCGGCATCCGCGCCTTCGTGGTGCTGTTCCCCCAACACTTCGCTATTGCACTGTCGGTTGTCAAGCGACACCCCTACGGATTGCACTCACGAGCGTTTCCCTCCGCCATACAGCGCGCGGAATCGAAGTCGATAAAAGAAATCGGGAAAGGCGCCGCTCAGTGCCTCACTCGGCGCCCGAACTCATTTGACGTAGATCGTGATCTTCTTGGAATAGACAGGCGGGTTATGCGGTATGTGCTTGTCATCGCCCATCAGAAGCTGAATCGTGTGCTTGCCCGGCGGCAGTTCGAGCATCGTTTCGGTTTCGCCGGCGCCGTAGTGCAGGTGATTGCGATCCGATGGAATCTCCTGATCCATCGGCGGCAAGTCGACATCGATCAGCAAATGATGATGCCCCGTGTTCGGAAACTTCACGCCGCGCGGCGCGACACCCATGAAGCGCAGCCCGAACCAGACCTTGAAGGGCTTGCCCGCGGGCAAGGTCTGCCCGTCGTTCGGATAGCCGATGTACGCATAGGCGTTGGCGGGCGCGGGCGTCGGCCCGGCGAACGCGCAAGGCGCGGCGATCGCCGTCGCCAGCGCGGCCGCAACGAGGAGCGAACGCGCGAGCGCGAGTGCGTCAGCGGATCGTTTTTTCATGTCATGTGCCCTCGGCAAGTGCACAGCTCATTTCACGGTGATCGTGATCTTCTTCGAATACACCGGCGGATCATGCGGAATGTGGTTGTAGTCGCCCATCAGCAACTGCAGGGTGTGCTTGCCCGGCGGCAGTTCGAGGCGCGCATCGGTTTCGCCCGCGCCGTAATGCAGATGGTTGCGGTCGGACGGTATCTCCTGATCGAGCGGCGGCAGATCCGCATCGACCAGCAGATGGTGATGCCCCACGTTCGGAAGATCGACGCCCTTCGGACAGATGCCCATGTTGCGCAAGCCCATGCGCACCCAGAGCTTGCCGCCCGAAATCACGGCGCCGTCCGGCGGCCAGATGATGTACGCCTCGGCGTTCGGCGGAGCGGGCGTGCGCGCACGCGCGGCGGCGGAGAACGACGAATCGGCGGCCAGTGCGGCCAGGGAAGCCAGCGCGCCAAGCACGGTTCTTCTCAGCATGTTATGCACGCCTCTCGTTGAAAGGCCTCGCGGATGGGCCAGGGAAAACGTTCCTTGCACGTGCGAACGCTCGTGCCCGGAGCGTGATGCGGGTTGCGTGATGCACCGTCGTTGGCTTTTAGATTAGGACGTAACGTTTAAAAAAGATACGTACACAGGGGTGTCCTTCAGCCCTCATGACGGATACCTCCCTTCAGGGGATTAAGCGGCGCGTGAGTGCGTGCTATCGTTGGTAGTGCTGGACGCAGAGCCTCGGCATCGGGCCCGAATGCAGCACGATGCCCTCCACTCAAAGCCGGACGGACAGGGTGTGAATATGTGGCGAACTCTTCTTATCGCGGGCGTGCTGCTGACGATCGGCCTCGCCCCCGCACCAGCGAGCGCGGCGTCTGTCGCAGCGCTGTCTTCTCCTTCTACCGCGACGACCGCGCACGCGCCCAGGCATCTCGCGCTCGTGATCGGCAATGCAGACTATGTCGACCATCCGCTCGCGAGCGCATCGCACGATGCCGATGACATAAGCAAAGCGCTCGGCGCCCTCGGCTTTCACGTCACGCACCGCACGAACCTCGATGAAGCGGCAATGCGCGAGGCACTCGATGCCTTCGCCGCGCACCTTGGCCCGAACGATACGGCGCTCGTCTATTTCGCCGGCCACGGACTTCACGCGGGCGGCGACGCGTTGCTCGTGCCGCTCGGCGCACGCGAGCGCCGTCCCGCGACGCTCGTGCGGGATGCGCTCTCCGCGAAAGAAATCGTCGAGCGCATGACGCGCGTGCGCCCGGGCGCGGCGAACATCGTCGTGCTCGACATGTGCCTCACCGATCCTTTCGAGAAAGCGAACGCGCGGACGTGGACGCTGCCGCCGCGCACGCTCGTCGCTTATGCCGCCGCGCCCGGCGATGCCGCGATAGAAGGCGAGCGCAACGGACGCTATACCGCGGCGCTCTTGCGCGCGCTGGGCACGCGTTCACCGGTAACGTCGTCGACGTTCGCGGCGGCTGCGTCCGATGTCACGCAGGCATCGCGCGGCGGGCAGCGGCCGTGGATCGCGTCGACGCTCGATGCGGGCTTTCCGATCGCGGAGGCATCGGTGAACGCGCGCATCGCGGACGCGAACGCCATCTTTCCCGCCGATTCCGCCAATGCCGTGCGCACGCGCGGCATCCTTCCTAAGGACAGCAACGAGCAGTACGAACTGACGTTCTGGGAATCGATCAAGGACAGCACCTATCCGGGCGATTACGAGGCGTATCTGAAGGCATATCCGAACGGGCGTTTCGCCACGCTCGCCAAGGCGCGCATCGAGCGTCTGCGCGCGGCGGGCAACGCTAAACCAGCGGCATCGTCGCCAGCGGCGCCCCCGGCGGCGACGGCGACGCCCGCCGCCCCGACGCCGAAGCCTCCGCCATCCGCGCCGGCGACCGCGGCCGCGCCGGAAAAGCCTCGCCCGAGCCCGCCGGCCGCGCCCGCCGCCGCTGTGACCGCGCCGCCCGCCGCCATCACCACGAAGCCTGCGGCGAAGACGGCGAGCGGCGGCGAGATCAAGGATTGCCCGGCATGCCCCATCCTGATTCCGCTTTCGTCCGGCAGCTTCACGATGGGCAGCAACAACGATGATCCGGCCGAGAAGCCGCCGCATCGGGTGTCGATCGGGCGGGCGTTCGCCATCGGTAAATACGAAGTCACGGTCGAGCAATGGAACGCCTGCGCCGATGCGGGCGCGTGCACGCGCGTGGCGGCGGAGGGCGAGTCGGCGACACCGCCGCCCGGCAACGCGCCGATGCGCAACGTGAGCTGGGACGACGCGCAGGTCTACGTCAAATGGCTGAGCAAGGTGGGCGGCAAGCCGTATCGCCTGCCGACGGAAGCGGAATGGGAATACGCCGCGCGCGGCGGCACGCAATCCACGTACTGGTGGGGCGATCAGATGAAGAAGGGCACGGCCGACTGCAAGGATTGCGGCGACCCGTACAAACCCGATGCGCCGACGCCCGTCGGATCGTTCGCGGCGAATCCCTATGGCCTGTACGACATGAACGGCAGCGTCTGGGAATGGGTCGCCGATTGCTGGCATAGCTCGTACAGGAACGCGCCCGTCGATGGCCGCGCCTGGGACGATCCGTCTTGCTCCGTGCGCGTGATTCGCGGCGGCTCGTGGCGCGAAGGCGCGCCCTACATGCAGTCGGCGACGCGCTTCAAATACAGTTCGAGCGTGCGGCAGTCGCAGAACGGCTTTCGCGTCGCGCGGGACATGGAGTGAGCTTCACCGGCCGGCTGCCTTGACGATGATCTGCGCCTGCGCATCCCGCTCGATTGTCTTCAGCGCGGGAAGCGCCGCCCGGAATTCGTCGGGCGTGCAGACCTGCTTGCCGAAGCGTGCTTCCAGCGTGCGCGAAATCTGGACGACGTTGGTCGACGGATCGAAAAGATAGCGCGAGCGGTAGCGGAAGAAATCGCTCGTCAGATCCTGATCGACGGGCACCTCGGCGACGCGCATCGTTTTCGGCAGCGTGATCTGCGAGACCTCGTCGAACGTGCCGCCGATGCACAGATACGGCTGCGTGCGCGTGCGCTCGGCGAGCCAGTTGCGCGTCGCCGTCGCGATGCCGCCCGACAGGCTCGTGAGCGCGGGCAACGCCGTCGTGCCGGTCGGCCAGACGACATCGTCGAGCGTGCCGCGCAAGGTCGTCGCGAATGGGCCGCCGGTTGCATCGACATCGCTCGTCGTCAGGGCGCCCGCGCCGCGCAGGTTCGTGTAGCGCAGCCGGTCCGCCGCGATCTGGTCGCGCCGCTGCGCGTTCGCGAGCCGCAGGTTCATCCGCTCGATCTCCGCGCTCCATCCCGAATCTTCCACCCAGTACGCGAAGCTCGCCTCGCCTTGCGGCGCGACCTCGATCTGCAGCCGCGCCGTGCGCGCGAGCGGCTGGGTCGCGGGCGTGCGGGCGAGCACGCCGGTGTTCACGAGCAGCGCGGGGCGATCCATGTCCGCGAGCGGCAGAAAGCCGAACTCGACGCTCGACGCGGTGCTGTCCGCATACGTGTTCAGATCCGGCAGCCACGTGACGATGTGATTGATCGCGCCCGAACCGTAGCCCGGCACCGACGGCAGCGTATAGACCGAGCCGAGGCCGATCAGCGCGGGCTCGTTGCGAATGCCGACGGCATCGAGCAGCGCACCGTAGAGCGCGACGTGATCCTTGCAATCGCCGTAGCGGTTCGCGAGCACTTCGGTCACGCGATGCGGCACGGCGGGACTCTGGCCGATGAACATCGCGACGTAGCGGATCGTGTGGCGCACCCAGTCGTAGAGCGTTCTGGCTTTCGCGCGGTCGTCGGTGTCGTTCTGCGTGAGCGATTGCGCGAGTGCGCGGATGGCGGGATCGTCCGTTCCCGGGTCCGCGGCCGCTTCCCGATAGCGCTTCGCGAAGCTCGCGTAATCGGGGAAGGTCGTGACCATCAGGCGGTCGCCGTACTGGGCATAACCCACCGAGCCGCTTTCGATGCGCGCGATACGCTCGCGCCGATACGTGAACGCATGACGCGTGCGGCCGTTTTCCGTGACGGGCGGCTCGGCGACATAGCCGCGCGCATCGGCGAAAAGCGGCTTGTCCGCCGGCAGATCGAAGACGAGCCGCTGCTGCAACACGGGCCGTTGCCCCGGATCGACGTAATAGTTGAACTGCCCGGGAATCACCGCCGCCGCCTGGCTCTTGCGGGCGCGCAAATGCACCGTCGAGCCGATGCCCACCGCCGGGAAGATCACCGCGCGCAGTTTCGCGTCCTGAAACGTGGGCGCGCCCGCCGAGCGCGGCTCCTGAATATCGCGGATCTGCCCGGGCGAGACGTCGTGGCGCGCGCCGTTCGCATCGACGGAATACGCCTCGACGATATCCACCTTCGACACGCTCCTGTCGTACCAGACGTAACGCTGCGCGATCTCGTCGACGCCCGCCGACGTATTCGCGCGCAGCACGGCGGTGTCGTCTTCGGTCAGCGAGCCATCGGCGGCGACGACGAACTCGTGAACGTCGCTGACGAGGGTCGACGGATCGTCGTCCGTTGCGGCGGCCGCGCACGACCACGTGCACGCGCCGACGATGACGCACGCCAGACCGGAAATGAAGCGACGAGCCATGTAGAAGTGTCCGCGACCTGCGGGAGATAAGTGATCGTACAGGAGGACGCGCGCGTCCGTTCAGCCGCGACGCACCACGACGCGCGACAATTTGTATCATATTGCGATATAATTTTGCGTTCGTCGCACGCTTGCTTTCGCGCCATCGACCCGGCCGGCCAGTGTGACCCTCCACTGACTTTCCCGGAACGCTGAAAAAAGTGTCGCGTATCGCATTGCTTCGCTGGCTGCATGGCTTTCTTCCCGCGCCCGTCACGCTGCGCTGGACCGAGCGGCTGCGCGCCGGTCTGGGCGCGCTGATCGGCATTGCGCTGACGGGCGGGCTCGCGCATCTCCTGATCGGCGATGCCTCGGCCACTCCCTATCTCATCGCGCCCATGGGTGCCTCCGCCGTGCTGCTCTTCGCCGTGCCGGCGAGTCCGCTTGCGCAGCCGTGGTCGATCATCGGCGGCAACATCGTGTCGGCGACGGTCGGCGTCGCCTGCGCGATGCTCGTGCACGATCCGATCGACGCCGCCGCGCTCGCCGTCTGTCTCGCGATCTGCGCGATGTTCGCGCTGCGCTGCGTGCATCCGCCTTCGGGCGCGGTCGCACTGACCGCGGTGCTCGGCGGACCGTCGATTCATGCGCTCGGCTTCGGATTCGTGGTCGCGCCGGTGGCGATCCAGTCGGCGGCGCTGCTGTCGTCGGCGATCGTGTTTCATGCGCTGACGGGCCATCGCTATCCGCACGGGCACGCCGCGCCGCAACCCGCGAACGCGCCGCCCGACGCCGCCTCGTTCACGCGCGCCGATCTCGAAGCCGTGCTTTCGCGCCGCAGCGAAATGCTCGATGTCGATCCGGACGATCTCGAAGCGCTTCTTCGCGAGACGCAGTTGCAGGCCTATGCGCGCCGTTTTACCGAGTTCACGTGCGCGGACATCATGTCGCGCGCGGTCGTGTCGGTGACGCCCGATACGAGCGCACAGGCGGCGCTCGCGCTCATCGACAAACATCACGTCAAGGCACTGCCGGTGATCGACGCGACGCGCCGCGTATGCGGCATCGTCACGCGCGCGGATCTCGCGCCGGTGCGCGGCGGCGGCATCGTCGAGGGCATGAGGCGCGCGATCGAGCGGGTCATGCGCGGCCCGTCGACGACACCGCCGCTCGTCGCCTCGCTGATGACGACGGACGTCTGCACGGTGAAGACGCACACTGCGATCGCCGAGCTGGTGCCGATGTTCGCGCACTTCGGGCACCACCACGTACCGGTGGTCGGCGCGCACGATCAGCTTGCGGGCATGATCACCGAGACCGACCTGATCTCCGGCCTCTATCGACAATCGTTCGCGGGCGAGCGCAAAAGCGCCTGAACCGCCCCGCGCTGACTGGAATCCGATGACAACCCCGCGCAACCTCAACAAGCCGGACTTCGAGCAGTTGTCCGAATTCCGCTATCAGATGCGCCGCTTCGAACGCTTCTCCGAGCGCGCCGCGCAGGACGAAGGCATCACGCCGCTGCAGTATCTGCTGCTCCTGCACATCAAGGGCTATCCGGGCCGCGACTGGGCGACGGTGGGCGAACTCGCCGAGCGGCTGCAATCGCATCATCACGGCGTGGTGGCGCTCGTCACGCGCTGCGAGGCGGCCGGGCTCGTGCGCCGCGCGCCGAGCGACGAGGATCGCCGTCAGGTGCGGGTGCATCTCGAAGCGCGCGGCGAAGACGTGCTCGAACGGCTCGCCGCGCTGCATCGCGCGGAGCTGAAGTCGCTCGAAGGCGCGTTCCGCGTGCCGCGCATCGATCTTTGAATATCCTGGAGCGCTGATCATGGACCATCACAAACGCGACTTTTCGGTCAACGACCGGCTGCTGAAAATCTGCGGGCTCGCCGCGGTCATCGGCGGGATCGCCACGCTCGCGGCCGTCCTGCTCCTCGGGCTCATCCATCTCTTCACGAACCTGTTTTTCTTCGGCACGTTCTCGATCGCGGACCGCTCGCCCGCGCTCAACACGCTCGGGCCCTGGGTAATCGCGATTCCGGTGATCGGCGGCCTGATCGTCGGGATGATGGCTCGCTTCGGCTCGGAGAAGATTCGCGGCCATGGCATTCCCGAAGCCATCGAAGCGATTCTGTTCGGCAAAAGCCGCATGTCGCCCAAGGTGGCGATTCTGAAGCCGTTGTCGTCGGGCATCGTGATCGGCAGCGGCGGGCCGTTCGGCGCGGAAGGCCCGATCATCATGACGGGCGGCGCGCTCGGGTCGCTGATCGCGCAATGTTTCGACGTGACGGCCGCCGAGCGCAAGACGCTGCTCGTCGCGGGCGCGGCGGCGGGCATGACCGCCGTGTTCGGCACGCCGGTCGCGGCGGTGCTGCTCGCGGTCGAACTGCTGCTCTTCGAGTGGCGTCCGCGCAGCTTTTTGCCGGTCGCGCTCGCTTGCGCCGTCGCGGGTTTCGCGCGCGCCGCGGTGTTCGGCACGGGCGCGCTCTTTCCGCTCGACACGCAGCCGCCGCAGATGATCTCGCTGCTTTCGTGCCTCGTGGCCGGGCTGCTGTCGGGCGCGCTGGCATCGGGGCTGTCGGCGGCGCTCTACAAGCTCGAAGACGTATTCGGCAAGCTGCCGATCCACTGGATGTGGTGGCCTGCGATCGGCGCGGTGTTCGTCGGCATCGGCGGGTACATCGAGCCGCGCGCGCTCGGCGTCGGCTATGACGTGATCGGCGACTTGCTGCATCAGCACATCGCGATTCAGGTGGCGCTGTCGATCCTCGCCGTGAAGGCGATCAGCTGGGTCATCGCGCTCGCCTCGGGGACCTCGGGCGGCGTGCTCGCGCCGCTCCTGATGCTCGGCGCAGGCTTAGGCACCGTGCTCGGCGCGATCCTTCCGGGCCATGACGCCGCGCTCTGGCCGCTCGTGTGCATGGCCGCGACGCTCGGCGCGACACTCGGCGCGCCGCTCACCGCGATCGTCTTCGCGTTCGGCCTCACCCACGATGCGAACGCGCTGTTGCCGCTGCTCGCCGCGACGCTCGTCGCGCACGGCTTCGCGACGGTCGCGATGAAGCGCTCGATCATGACCGAGAAGATCGCGCGGCGCGGGTATCACATCTATCGGGAATACGGCGTGGATCCGCTGGAGCGTCATCACGTCGAGGAAGTCATGACGCGCGACGTGCTGACGGTCGATGCCGCCACGCCTTTGAGCGACGTGCTCGCGAAGCACTTCGGACCGCATCAGGTGCATCGCGCATATCCGGTCGTGCAAGACGGCGCGCTCGTCGGGATGCTCGATCGGGCGGCGCTCGGGACGCTGACGGATGGGCAGGCGAGTGTGGGCATCGGCGAGGCGTTGGAGCAGCTTCAGCGTGGCGCGCCCGTGTTCGCGCTGCCGGGTGAGCCGTGCCGGCTCGCCGCGACGCGCCTCGCCGTGCATGAACTGGAGCGCCTTCCGGTGGTCGCGGACGAGCAGTCGCTGCGGCTCGTCGGCATCGTTTCGCGCAGCGATCTCGTCAAGCCCGCGCGCGCGCACTTCGACGAGGAACATCGGCGCGAGCGTTTCAGGGGCTTTCGGCGGACGACGGCGCTACGGAAGCACTGAGCGCGGCGAGGTCGGCCTGCATGTCCGCGAGCGGCTGGGCCCAGTTGCCGAGCTCGGTCTGACGATAGAGGCGCATCGACGGATACCACGGCGTAAAGCGCTGGCAGTCGAGCCAGCGTGGATCGCATGCCTGCGGCAGCAGCACCCAGACGGGGCGATTCAGCGCGCCAGCGAGATGCGCCGTGCCCGTGTCGATGGTGATGAGCAGATCCAGCTTTTCGAGCACGCGAGCGGTGTCGCCGAAGGTCGAGAGATGCGGCGCCATGTCGGTCACGCCGTGGCGGTTCATGACGGCGCGCTCTTCTTCGCTGATCTCGCCTACCTGCAGCGAATAGAGACGACAGGTGCCGCTTGTTAGCACAGATTCGAGGCGCTCCAGCGGAATCGAGCGATACGGCTCGTGACGCACGCCGCTCGCGCTTTTCCAGATCAGGCCGATTTTCGGGAGCGTCGTTTCGACGCTCAACTGCGCGCTCGCCTCGTCGGACAACACCCTGGCTGGATCGATGGCAATGCGCGCCCCGGGATTCTCCGCAGGAAAGTACGGCGAGCGCTGATATCGCGCGTAAAGACTGAAGCCGAAGGTGATGCGATCGCAGCGCTCGATTTCGATCGCGCGCTGCTCGGCTGTCGCCTTCGACAATGTCACGTCGTCGCTCTGGCGAAAAATGCCTTCCCATGCCGGGATGTGCTCCACGACGACCGCACGCGCCCCGTCCCGAAGAAGGAGATCGATGTAGCGCGAGAAATGCACGAAGTCGCCGAAACCGCCCTCCCCGCAAATGAATATCCGTTTGCCCGCGACAGGTTCTTCCATGCTGAGGAAATCGTCAGCCCCTACGCCCTGCCAGACGGGATCATCTCCGATAATCAGACGGTGAAAGGCTTGGGCATACTCACGCCCGCGCAGCGCGCGGTATCCCTCGTGCGCTTCGTGAAACTTGCCGAGGATGAATTGCACGCCGCACAACTCGTCGATCACAATATAGCGATCGACGTAAGAGAGCGACTCGTTCGCTAATGCGCGTTTCAGTTGCGTTTCGGCGTCGGCATACATGCCGAGATAGCTCAAATCGATTCCAAGCTGGGCGATCACGCAGCCGGGATCGTCGCAGGCGGACAACTGCGCGCAAAGGGCGCGGGCTTCGGCGGCGCGGCCAGCCAGACGCAGCGTGCGAATCAGTTCCAGGGGCTGCATGTTTTGCAGATCGTTTCGGCGGGTCATGGCGGATTATTGTGGACTGAGATCGCTGGCGAGAGCGAGGTATGCTAATTCCTCGAAACGTCCGAAACGCAAAAAAGCATAGCTTCAAACGTAGACGCAACGGCCTGAAAGCAGGAACGAACTTGCGTCATCGTGCGTTCCTCACGGCGAAAGAATCGAACGGACCGTCATCGAGCAGGAATTCGCGACATGCCTTTTCCCCCAGCCGAATCGCACAACCCGCGCTCACCGCCCATGACCACCCGCCGAGATTTCCTCTGCCTCACCGCCGCCGCGCTCGCCGCACAAACCGCCCTTGCAGCCAAACCGCCCGTCCAACCCATGAACAAGCGCCCGATCCCCGCAACCGGCGAGCCCTTGCCCATCGTCGGCTGCGGCACCTGGCGCACCTTCGACGCAGGCAACGACGCAACCCGTCGCCGCGAGCTCGCCGACGTGCTGGGCGCGCTTTTCGCCGCGGGCGGCTCGGTCATCGATTCATCGCCGATGTACGGCTCCTCCGAAGCCGTCGCGGGCGCGCTGCTCGCCGAGTCGCACGCGCGCGACAAGGCGTTCATCGCCACCAAGGTCTGGACCGACGGACGCGAGGCCGGCATCGCGCAGATGGAGCAGTCGATGCGCCTCTGGCGGACCGATCGCATCGATCTCATGCAGATTCACAACCTGCTCGACTGGCGCACGCATCTCGCCACTCTGCGCGACTGGAAAGCCGCGGGCAAGATCCGCTACATCGGCATCACGCATTACACGTCGAGCGCATTTGCCCAAGTCGAGGCCGTGCTGCGCTCGGAGCGCGTCGATTTCATGCAGATCAACTACGCCGCCAACGACCGCGACGCCGAAGCGCGCCTCCTGCCGCTCGCCGCCGAGCGCGGCGTCGCGGTGATCGTCAATCAGCCGTTCGGCGGCGGGTCGCTGCTCGCGAGCCTGCGCAACCGGCCCTTGCCCGCGTTCGCACAGGAACTCGGCTGCGCGTCGTGGGCACAGCTTCTGCTCAAATTCGTGCTGGGCAACGCCGCCGTGACCTGCGTCATTCCCGGCACGGGACGGCGCGAATACATGATCGACAACGCGCGCGCGGGCATGGGCATTTATCCCGACGCGGC
Source organism: Caballeronia sp. INML2 (assembly GCF_023631365.1). Lineage (NCBI taxonomy): Bacteria > Pseudomonadati > Pseudomonadota > Betaproteobacteria > Burkholderiales > Burkholderiaceae > Caballeronia > Caballeronia sp. INML2. The sequence goes on from NZ_JALQDH010000048.1 coordinate 140,514, forward strand.
GATGAGACAGCGCATCGCCGACGCGCTCCCTTAAGGAGAGAACCATGAGCGATCCCTACGACCTTCAGCGTTTCGTCGACGCGCAGGAGAGCGTCATCGACGACGTGCGCGCCGAACTCTCGGCCGGCCGCAAGCGCACGCACTGGATGTGGTTCGTGTTTCCGCAGATCGCCGGCCTCGGGCACAGCGCGATGGCGCAGCGCTATGCGATCTCGTCGCGCGACGAAGCCCGGGCGTATCTCGCGCATCCCGTGCTGGGCGCGCGGCTCGTCGAGCTGACGCGCATCGTCGGCGGCGTGCAGGGGCGCAGCGTCGGCGACATCTTCGGCTATCCGGACGACATGAAATTTCATTCGTCGATGACCCTTTTCGCGCACACGGCCGACGACCCCGGGGTCTTTCAGGAAGCGCTGCGCCGCTATTTCGGCGGCCAGGACGACGAAGCCACGCTCGCACGCCTGCGATGACGGGCATGGCGGTTGCGCCTTCTGAAACGTCCACGTTCCTTCAGGAGCCAAGCGCCATGCGCAAGTCTTTCAAGCTGCACGATCACGTCCGCTGGAACACGCCGCAAGGCGAAACGACGGGGCATATCGTGCGCATCGTCACCGAGCGCACGACGCTCGACGGCCATACCGTCAACGCGTCGCGCGAGGATCCGCACTTCGAAGTCGAAAGCGACAAGAGCGGCAAGCGCGCCGTGCACAGGGCCGACGCGCTCACGCGGCTATTGCATTGATTCCGTTTCAAATCCCGCGGCAGCACGCGCCGCACGTTCGCACTATTGCAGTGCGCGCGGCGCAAGCTGACACCGTTCCTGCATAATCCACGATTAACGTTCAAACTTCTACCGCGCCGGAAGCTTGAATCGCGCATTTCCATTGACGGCTTTCCTAATCCTTTGAGGAATCGAAACAATGAAATCGAAACTCGTGGCACTGCTCGTTGCATCGTCGGCACTCGGCCTGACTTCCACGGCATCCTTCGCCCAAGTCGCGGGCACGCAACCGCTCGGCGTATCGGTCGAGGTCTCGACGGCCATCATCGATGGCTGGAGCATCAAGAAATCCGTCCTCAACAAACCCGTCGTCAACGATCAGGGACAACGCGTCGGCGTGATCAATGACATCATCGTCGCGCCGGACAAATCCGTTTCGTTCGCGATCATCGCCGCGAACAAGTTCCTCGGCGTGGCGCGCCACGACGTCGCGATTCCCATCGATCAACTCGACGTCAAAAACGGCCAGTTCGTGCTCGCGGGCGCGACCAAGGACGCGATCAAGGCGCTGCCCGAGTTCCAGTACAACAAGGTGAAGGCGACGCCGAAGCCGCGCGCGGAATTCGAGCATCATTAAGCTTGCCGGGAGGCGGCCGCGCGCCGCCTCTTTCGCTCAACCTCCTCCGGAATCCGACGATGTTCAAAGCCCTCATGCTCGACAAACAGGACGACCGCACGGTCGCGTCCATTCAGTCGATCGACGAATCGCGCCTGGCTTTGTCCGGCGACGGCGGCGACGTGCTCGTGCGCATCGACTTCTCCACGTTGAACTACAAGGACGGCCTCGCGATCACCGGCCGGGCGCCGGTCGTGCGCATGTGGCCGATGGTGCCGGGCATCGACTTCGCGGGCGTCGTCGAGGCGAGTTCGCATCCGGATTACGAGCCCGGTGACAAGGTCGTGATGAACGGCTGGGGCGCGGGCGAAACGCATTGGGGCGGGCTCGCGCAGAAGGCGCGCGTGCCGGGCGACCATCTGATCGCGCTGCCCGCGAACATCACGACGCGCCAGGCGATGGCCGTCGGCACCGCGGGCTATACCGCGATGCTGTGCGTGCAGGCACTCGAAAAACATGGCATCGGCCCGAAAGACGGCGACGTGCTCGTGACGGGCGCGAACGGCGGCGTCGGCAGCTTCGCCGTCGCGATTCTGGCCAAGCGCGGCTTTCGCGTGATCGCGTCGACCGGCCGCCCCGAGGAAGCCGCGCGGCTGCGCGAGCTGGGCGCGGCGGATATCGTCGAGCGCGCGACGCTTTCGGACCCGGGCAAGCCGCTGCAGAAGGAACGCTGGGCGGCGGCCGTCGATTGCGTCGGCAGTCATACGCTCGCGAACGTCTGCGCGAGCTTGCGCTACGGCGGCGCGGTTGCCGCGTGCGGGCTCGCGCAAGGCATGGATCTGCCGGCGTCCGTCGCGCCGTTCATCCTGCGCGGCGTCGCCTTGCTGGGCGTGGACAGTGTCTACGTGCCGCGCGAGCGGCGCGTCGCGGCGTGGAAGGCGATCGCCGACGAAGTGCCGGTCGCGACCATCGAAAGCGTCGCGACCACCGTCGCGCTCGCGGATGCGCCCGATGTCGCCGCGCGCTTGCTGCGCGGCGAAGTGAAGGGCCGCGTCATCGTCGATGTGAACGCCTGAACCGGCGTCAGAAGGTGCTCCAGCCGTCGGTGGTCGCCGGCTTCGCGACCGCAATCTGAGCGACCCGGGCAACGCGAGGTGCGGACTTCGCAACCGGCGCGCGGGCCACGTGCGTCTCAGAGCGCGTGAACGTCGATGCCGGCGCGTCCACCGTGAAGAACGCGACCGCTTCGTTGAGCCTGCGTCCCTGTTCTTCGAGCGACGATGCCGCCGCGGCCGCTTCTTCCACCAGCGCCGCGTTCTGCTGCGTGACTTCGTCCATCTGCGTGATGGCAAGATTCACCTGCTCGATGCCGCGTCCCTGCTCCGCCGAAGCCGCCGCGATCTCCTGCATGATGTCCGTCACGCGCGCGACGGCCTGCGTCACCTCGGTCATCGTCGTGCCTGCTTCGCCCGCCAGCACGGAACCGTCGCGCACCTTGTCCGTGGAGGCCGCGATCAGTTCCTTGATCTCCTTCGCCGCCGTCGACGAGCGCTGCGCGAGACTGCGCACTTCGCTTGCGACGACCGCGAAGCCCCGGCCCTGCTCGCCTGCCCGCGCCGCTTCGACCGCCGCGTTGAGCGCGAGAATGTTCGTCTGAAATGCGATGCCTTCGATGATGCCCGTGATCTCCGCGATCTTGTCGGAGCTGTCGCTGATGCCGTTCATCGTCGCAACCACGCGGCCGACGACATCGCTGCCTTTCCTCGCGATATCCGATGCATTCGACGCGAGCGAACTCGCCTGCTGCGCGTTCGCGGCGTTCTGGCGCACCGTCGACGTGAGCTCTTCCATGCTCGCCGCCGTCTCCTGCAAGGAAGCGGCCTGCTCTTCGGTGCGCTGGCTCAGATCGGTGTTGCCGGTCGCGAGCTCCTTCGCCGCGCCGCCGACCGCGCCGCTGCCTTCGCGCACGCGGCCCACGGTTTCGGTGAGGCGCGCGTTCATCGTCGCGAGCGCGCGCAACAGGTCGCCGGTTTCGTCCTTCGCATCGGCGACGATATGGCTCGTCAGATCGCCGCGCGCCACCGTCTGCGCGATGCCGACCGCTTTGCCGATCGGCGTCGTGATCGAGCGCGTGATCGCGATGCCCGCACCGACCGCGAAGAGCGCCGCGGCCGCGCAGAGCGCGATCAGCACGTTGCGTTGCATCCGATAGCTGGCCGCGTCAGCGCGCACGATGTCCTCGCGGCGCGCGGCGGTGTAGGTCGCGTAATCGTCGGTGGCCTTGACCAGTTGCGCGAGCAGCGGGCGGCATTCGTCGTCCATTTTTTGGATCGCCTCGTCGCGCTTGCCCGCGAGCGCAAGTCCGGCGATATTCGTCGCGACCGGCCCGTACAGGGTCTCCACGCGTCCCATCTCGGCGACGAGGCTCTTCGCCTTTTCGCTGGTATCGGTCGCGGCGGCGATCATGTCGTTCAGTTGCTTCAGGCGCGCCTGCACGTCCTCGTGCGCACGCGTGACGTTGGCTTTCTCGAGATCGATATCGGAAGGTTTCGTGACGAGCACGAGATTGCGCGCGGCGATGGCGCGCCGGTCGACGGCGGTGCGAAGCTGGCTGGCCACGTCGGCGCGCGCGTTGATGCCGTTCACGTAGTGCGCGAAGCCGTCTGACGCGACGGATAGCGCGCGCAGGGACATGCCTGCCACAAGCACCACCAATACGGCCAGAATACCGAATCCAGCAACCAGCTTGTTCTTGATCGTGATGTTCTTCAGGTTCATGTTTCAGGTTCTCTCAGGGTCCGTTCAAGGGACATACGGCGTCGTGCGCGCGCTTCGCGCGGACTGCCCCGCACGAGCGGACGTTTCGCCGCACCGGGCGCGTGACGCTCTTCCTGCTGATTACGGCCCGCCGGTTTGAGCTCTGAAGGCGAAAGATGCAAATAGTCCGCATTTTGTCCGGGCGCAGCGGTAAGCCCGTGCCATGAAGCATGATCACGCCAAGTAATTTTTTCCACCCTCATCGACTTCCGATTCCGATGCCCGACCTCCTCGACTACCGCACGCCCGATTTCGAAGCCGCGCTCGCGGCGCTCCCGCCCACGCCGGCGACCGGCCTCGCCACGAACGAAAACTACTGGGACGCGGTACGCGCCTTGTGGCGCCAGTCGGACGCGCTGATCAATCTGGAGAACGGCTTCTGGGGAGCGATGACCGAGCCGGTCAAGGCGATGTTCCATCACTGGACCGAACGCGTGAATCGCGAGACGACGCTGCTGATTCGCCCGCATCTGATGACGCTGTATCAGGGTCTGCGCGAGCGCGTCGCGAAGGAAATGGGATGCGCGGTCGAGGAAATCGAGCTGACACGCAACGCGACCGAAGCGCTGCTCGCGCTCATCAGCGGCTACAACCGGCTCTCTCCTGGCGACACCGTGCTTTACAGCGATCTCGACTATCCCTGCGGCAAGGACGCGATGGAATGGCTGCGCGAGCGGCGCGGCGTCACGCCCGTGCGCATCACGATGCCCGAGCCGGCGACGCGCGAGGCGGTGCTGCAAACCTACGCCAGGGCCTTGAGCGCGCACCCGCGCACGCGGCTCGTGCTGCTCTCGCACGTGTGCTTCGCGACGGGACTCGTCCTGCCGGTCGCGGACATATCGGCGATGGCGAAGGAAGCCGGCGCGGACGTGATCGTCGATGCAGCGCATTCGTGGGGGCAGCTCGACTTCGACGTGCCGGACCTGAACGCGCCCTTCGCCGCGCTGAATCTGCACAAGTGGATCGGCGCGCCGCTCGGCTGCGGCGCGATCTATATCCGCCGTGGACACGTCGCGTCGATCGATCCGTATCTGGGCGACCGGACCTGGCCCGCCGACGATATCCGCGCGCGCGTGCATACCGGCTCGCCCAACTTCGCCGCGTGGTTCACGCTGCCGGCGGCGCTGGACGTGCATCTGTCGATCGGGGCCAAGGCGAAGGAGGCGCGCCTGCGTGCATTGCGCGATGCCTGGGCAAAGCCGGCGCGCGAACTTCCCGGCGTACAGATCATGACGCCCGACGATCCCGCGATGACCGCAGGCATCACCGCTTTCCGCCTGCACGGACGCGCGACGAAAGAGGGCTGCGATGCGATCGTCGCGGCGCTGCGCGAGCGCTTCGGCGTGTTCACGGTGACGCGCCCCGGTCCGGATGCGGGCGAAGTCGTGCGCGTGACGCCTGCCCTCTTCACGCGCATGTCGGACGCGGCGCGCCTGCTCGAAGGCATCGCAGCGCTCTCGCGCGAGCTGAAGTAGCCGCTAGCCCGCCACCGGCCGCGCGTCGAGGCGCTCGATTAAGCGTTCGAGCGCCTCCGAGCACGGCGCTTCGACTTTCAGCGCGAGGAGCGCATCGGCGCGCGTCTTGCCGATGTTGATCGCCGCGATCGGCTTGCCGCTCTTCGCGGCCCACTCGCAAAAGCGGTAGCCCGAGTACACCATCAGCGACGAGCCGACGACGAGCATCGCGTCGGCGGCTTCCAGCGAGCGCGCCGCGTCGTGGACGAGCGCGCGCGGCACGCTCTCGCCGAAGAACACCACGTCGGGCTTGAGCACGCCGCCGCAGCGCGTGCAGCCGGGCACGTCGAACGATGCGAAGTCGAGATCCTCGATGTGCGCGTCGCCGTCCGGCACCGCGGGCGCCGTATGACCGACGAAATCGGGATTCGCCGTTTCGAGCATGCGCTGCACCGCTGCGCGCGTATGTCGCTCGCCGCAATCGATGCAGCGCACCCGCCCGATATTGCCGTGGAGCTCGATCACATCGGGATTGCCCGCGCGCGTGTGCAGCCCGTCGACGTTCTGCGTGACGAGGCGATGCACCCGCGAGCGCGCCTCGAGCGCCCGCAACGCGTGATGCGCGCCGTTCGGCTGTGCGTTCTGCACGATCGGCCAGCCGATGAGACTGCGCGCCCAATAGCGGCGCCGCGCGTAGTCCGAGCCGAGAAAATCCTTCAGCAGGATCGGCGCGCGGCCCGTGCGCTGGCCTTCGCGGTCGCGATAGCACGGAATGCCCGACTCCGTGCTGATGCCCGCGCCCGACAGCACGAAAAGCCGCGGATGCCGCTCGACAAATTCATGAAGCTGCTGCACGTGCAGTCCTTTTTACGTGTTTTTGCGGGGTTCGCTGTGATGAAAATATAAGGCGAAACCGCGCCCGCCGCTGGCCGCGATTCTGGCCTTACCACTTTCGCATTAATGAAATTGGCTTGACCAAATCGACCGGCATCGTTAGATTGTCGAACGCCCCACTCCAACGACATCACGAGACAAAGCATGCTGACCGTCATTTGCGAAACGCCCGGAACCCTGAAAGCCGAACAGCGCGAGAAGCCGCAGCGCGGCGAGAACGAAGTGCTGTTGCGCGTGAAGCGCGTCGGCGTGTGCGGCACGGACCTGCACATCTTCACCGGCAATCAGCCTTATCTGTCGTATCCGCGTGTGATGGGCCACGAGTTGTCCGGCGTGATCGAGGAAGCGGATCCGGCGAGCGGCCTGAAGGCGGGCGACACGGTCTACGTGATGCCCTATCTCTCGTGCGGCGAATGTATCGCGTGCCGTCAGGGCAAGACCAATTGCTGCGTGAACATCCAGGTGCTCGGCGTGCATCGCGATGGCGCGTTCACCGAATACCTGAATTTGCCCGCACAGTTCGTGCATAAGGCCGAGGGCGTCACGCTCGATCAGGCCGCGATGGTCGAATTCCTCGCGATCGGCGCGCACGCCGTGCGTCGCGCGGACGTGACGCCGGGCCAGCGCGTGCTGGTCGTCGGCACAGGGCCGATCGGCATGGCGGCCATCACGTTCTCGCGCCTGCGCGGCGCGAACGTCACCGCGCTCGACACGCGCGAAGACCGCCTCGCGTTCTGCAAGCGGGAACTGAAAGTGGATGCCACCGTGCAGATCGGCGAGCAGGACAAGCAAGCTCTGTCGGCGCTCACGAATGGCGAATTTTTCGATGTCGTCTTCGATGCGACCGGCAACTCGCGCGCGATGGAACGCGGCTTCGAGTTCATCGCGCACGGCGGAAAGTACGTGCTGGTCTCGATCGTGCCGGATCGCATCTCGTTCGCCGATCCCGAGTTCCACAAACGTGAGGCGACGCTGCTCGCAAGCCGCAACGCGACGCCGGAGGACTTCGAGACCGTGCTCGCGGCAATGCGCAAAGGCGAAGTGCCGACCGATGCGCTCAACACGCATCGACTGACGCTGAGCGACGTGCCCGAGCGCTTCTCGTCGCTGCTCGATCCGAAGGCGGGCGTCGTGAAGGCGATCGTCGAATGCTGATGGTTTGATCAGGGCGCGCCGCGCGCAAAACGCGGCCGTCCCTGCGCGTCGTGCCAGGGCTCCGCGCTCTTGCACCAGATTTCGTATTGCGGCGGATAGAGACCGGTTTCGTCGAAGATGCCGGTCGGCACTTCGATTTCGTCGACACCGTCGAACGCCAGATAGACCGGCGACCCGCACGTCGGGCAATGGTGCCGCTTGCCTGTGGTCGAACTCTCCCACGCCACCGTGTCGCCCGACACCTGAAACGCGTCGCGCGCAAAGATCGCATAGACGCCGAACGGCGCGCCGTGAATGCGCCGGCAGGTCATGCAGTGGCACAGATTCACTTCCTTCGGCTCGCCCGCGACACGCACGCGCACGGCGCCGCATGCGCATCCGCCTTCGTGAATCGGCCGAGAGTTCATCCGTCGTTGCTCCCGCAATCGACGCACGCCCGCGATCGATCGGGCGCGCTTCGACGATTCATCGCGTGAAGTAGCCGCGATTCTGCATGCACTCGCTGTAAGCGCGCCAGTAACGCGTCATCGGCGGCTCGGGCGGCGGCAGCGGCGGCATCTTCATGTCGCCGCCGTAAATCGCATCCGATGCGCCGGACGCGCCGGCCGCCATCGATGCGGGCATCGCGGGCATGCCGGGCATCGGACCAGATGCGCCGGGCAGCCCGGATGCACCGGAGACCCTTCCCGGCGGCAAGCTCGACGCCGCGATCGCCGCCGATGCGCCCGATGCCGGCGCAGCAGCGGACGCCGCCATCGCGCCCGACGCGCCCGACGGCAAGGGCGGCTCGACGGGGCGCGGCGGCGTGAGCACGCGCGTTTCACGCTGGGCATCGCGCGGCGGCGCCTGCGGCTCGCGCGCCACGTTCACTTTCGTCGTCTGATTGGCGTAGCCGTAGCAGGCGGCGTTATCGACGGATTGCTGCCACGCGCTCTGGCTGCGTCCGGGCACGGCGAGCGGCTGTTGCGCGAAAGCGGCGCCACACGCCGCGAGCAAGGCGATTCCCGCGTAAGTGGAAGGTCTCATTGGCTTGCAGTTCCCCGATGCGGTTTTATTAGTCGTTGCAGGTCGCACGCCGTTCGCGCATGCGCGAGCGGCGCGAGTCTGCGCCGGGCCTGCTGCCAAGGATACCGCGCCCGCGAAACCGTCCACGCCAGAAGCACCGGTATCTTCCGCCAATTTCCAGACACAAGGCGGCGCGGCGCACACTCGCCGGAAAAGCGCACATGTCAGAACTTCATGCCGACGCCGATACCGATGACCCACGGATCGATCTTGAGCGAGCCGAGATCGGCGCCGTCCGCCGACGCGCTCGTGCGCATCCAGATCTTTTTCAGATCCGCGTTGACGAAGAGATTTTTCGCCACCTGCACGTCGACGCCCGCCTGCAGCGCCGGGCCGAAGCTGCTGTGCCGGATCGACACCGGCGTATCGCCCGCTTTCAGCTTGTCGTTGTAGAAATACGTGTAGTTCACGCCCGCGCCGACATACGGACGCACGCGGCCCGCGTGATTGAAGTGGTATTGCAGGAGCAGTGTCGGCGGCAGCACGCTCACGCCGCCCAGCCCGCCGATGCTCGACGTCACCTGATGCCGCGACGTAGCCAGGATCAGCTCCACGCCGATGTCATCGCGGATCATGTAGGTGAAGTCGAGTTCCGGCACGATCGCATTGTTCACGTCCACGCCGAGCGTGCCGAGTGCGCCGCCCGCTGTCACATCGGGCTGGATGCTGATCGCGCGCAGGCGCACCAGCACGTCGCCGGCGTGGATGCCGCCCATCGAATCACTCGACGGCGCATCGCCCGCCGCGTGTGCCACGCCTGCAAACAAGGAGGCGCACGCCATCACCACTGCCCCGAAGACTTTTTTCATTTCTATCTTTCCCGCGTTAAAAGCGGGAATTTTCCCGGGCGGGGGCGCACACGCCATTGACCGCGCGCAAGGCATGATCGCGCGCGCTCGTCAGCGGCGACGAGGTTTGAGCGACGACAAGCCTGCGCTCGAACGCCGCAAACCGCGGGTCCGCGCTTTGCTAGATAAAGTTAAAGTACAAAGGGAGGCAGCAGATGAGACCCACACTCGGCACGCTCGGGCGCATGACGGGGGGTCTGCTCGGTGGCACGCTCGCCGTCGTGGCGAGCGCTCAGCAGGCGCCGCAAAAACCGAACAAGCTCGAATACGACAGCACGCCCGCGTATCAGGAGAAAAACGTCACGCCGCCTGCGGCAGCGGCCGCGAACGCCAGCGATGCACCGAAGACGCGGCCGGGCAAGACATCATCGGGCAAGGGCGCCGCGCCCGACCGGCCCAACGGCCTCGGCTTCGATGCGGGCGCGAGCGGCATGAGCAAGAAGCAATAGCCTTCGATTACGCGTCGCCTGGCTTGTCGGGCCACGGCCATGTCGAATAGCGCGATGGCTTTTCGGACGCGGCCTTGCTCTTCTGCTTCTGCCGAGCCGGCGCCTGCGCTTCATGCGCCGGAGCCGCGCTCTTCGCGGTTTCGGGCAGCTCCTCGCCGAACCACGGCACGTCCTTGCGCCGCTCTTCCACATAGGCGCCCCAACCCTTCGCGTTGTCTGCGAAGAGATCGTGCCTGACGGTGTTGGCGAGCAGTTGCCGATTCAGCGTCTCGTCGAGAAGCGCCTTCGGCCAGACGAAGAACGCGCCCGATGCGCGCCGGATGAAATCGCGCGGCGTCATCTTCTCGTCGATGAAGCCGAGCAGCGTGAAGCCAGCAAGCGCGTCGTTGCCCTTCACCGCTTCGCCGATGCTCGCGTATTCGTCGGCGCATTGGCTCAGGCAAAACACCGACTCCATCACGTCGCCGAGATGCAGCAGCAGCGCGCGTCGTTCGTAGGGATCCTGCGTGGCGGTCTCTTGTTTCGTCATTCGCTGTTCCGATATGTCGAGGGTGGATTCGGCGGCGCGCGCGCACTGCTGCACGTACCGCATCATCACGAAGTTTAGCGAACTCGGCGTGAGGCGTCGGCGTACAAGCGCGCCAATTACTTCGTGAAGCGCGTGCGGAAGCTCAGCCGATAGTCGTTCGGCGACACGCCGAGCCGCCGCGTGAAAACGAGCCGCATCCGATCGGCCGTGCCGAAGCCGCACTCGTATGCGACGGTTTTCAGAGGCGTGTCGCTGCTCTCGAGCATATTGCGGGCCGCGTCGACGCGCGCCCGTTCGACGAACTCATGCGGCGTCATCTGCGCGAGTTGCACGAAGGCGCGCGCGAAGTTGCGCTCGCTCATGCCGGCGACGCTCGCCAGTTGCGCGACCGACAGCCGCTCGCCGATGTGCTCCATCACATACGCCTGCACTTTCGCGACCGGCGAAGTCTCATCGGCGGGTGCGCTCAAGTACGGGCTGAATTGCGATTGCCCGCCGCGTCGCTGCGCGAAGACGACGAGGCGCTTTGCAACCGCGAGCGCGACCTGCGCGCCATGATCTTCCGCGACGAGCGCGAGCGCGACATCGATGCCCGCCGTCACGCCCGCCGAGGTGACGAGCCTGTCGTCGCGCATGTAGATGCGGTCCAGCTCGACGCGTGCGCGCGGAAAGCGCTCCGCGAGGCGCGGCGCGTTCTGCCAGTGCGTGGTCACATTGCGGCCGTCGATCAGGCCCGCGTGTCCGAGCGCGAATGCGCCCGTGCAGATCGAGCCGTAGCGCTCGCAGTGCGAGGCGACATCGGCGAGCCAGGCCGTCAGCCGCGAATCCGGCGCATCGGCGGGAAGCGCCGGGCCGCCCGCGACGAGCGCGGTGCCATAGCGCCGATGCGCTTCGTCGAAAGACAGGTCCGCGACGAGACGCGTGCCGTTCGACGCGCGCACGATGCGCTCTGCGGGACCGACGAGCGTGATCTCATATGCGTTCGATTGGGCAATGAAGCCGTTCGCTTCCGCGAACACATCGACGGGACCGGCCACATCGAGCGCCTGCACGCCCTGGAAGATTGCGATTGCGACTGTAGGCATCGAATGGAAGGTCCGTGATGAGCGCGCATGGCAGAAGACGGCGTGCGCTTGGCAGGGTTCGACGCGCCGTTTCGATTGAGACGTGAAGGCGTTTTGACGAGACTAAAGCCATCCGACGCGCTGCGCGATTTTAGCAACGCACCCGCATCCGCGTCGTCGATCGACCCACATCACGGAGCCATACTCATGAGCGAAATCATCGCAGGCATCAGGATTCCCGACAGCCAGATGGCGCGCGAAGCCACGCAACTCGTGCGCGATACCGAGCCCGATCTGCTCTACCACCATTCGCGCCGCGTGTTCCTGTTCGGCGCGCTCGCGGGCGAGCGCAAGCAACTGAAGTACGATCCCGAACTGCTGTATATCGGCGCGATGTTCCATGACATGGGCCTCACCGAAGCGTACAGCAGCGCGCACGACCGCTTCGAAGTCGATGGCGCGAATGCGGCGCGCGATTTCCTGCGTCGGCATGGCATCGGCGAATACGAGATCGAGCAGGTGTGGGACGCGATCGCGCTGCACACGACGCCCGGCATTCCGCAGTACAAGAAGCCGGTGGTCGCGCTGGTCACGGCGGGCGTCGAGATGGATGTGCTCGGTCTCGCCTACGACGAGTTCAGCGCGGATGAGCGGCGCCTCGTGGTCGCGGCGCATCCGCGCGAGGCGAACTTCAAGGAAGGCATCATCGACGCATTCGCCAAAGGCACGATCGGCAAGCCCGAATCGACCTTCGGCAATGTCAAGGCCGACGTGCTCGCGTTGAAGGACCCGAATTACAGGCGGCTGAACTTCTGCAGCATCATCCTCGGGTCGGCGTGGAACGATCAGCCTCACGATCATGCGGCGTGCCGCGACCCGGCGCACCGCCACGCGTAGGTCAGCGGCACATGCGATACGGTCCCATGTCGACGTGAAAGTGCGTCTCGTGCAGCGCGTTGTAACCGGGGCCCAGCGCGGTGGCGAACGCATGGCACGCGCCTTCGTGAACGCGGCGCAGGAACTGTCCATCGGGAGAGGCCGCATCGCTCCAGCGCGCGAGCGTGATGCGGCGTCCGTCTTCGAGCACGAAGCCCGTCAGGTCGATGGCGTTCGCGCTCGCATGCTGGCTCAGCGCAGCGTCCTGCTGATGATTCACGTTGCGGCACGCATAGCTGCCGACATGCTCGATGCGCGCGACGCGCTCGCCGTAGATGTCGAGCGCGGCGGGCTGAAGATACTGATGCTCGAAATAGGCGATGCCGAGCGCGAGCGGACACGTCGCGAGAAAGGGCGAACTGATGCGCAGGTCTTCCATCTGCGTGACGCGCACTACGTCCTTGAGCGCACAACCGCCCGGCCCTGTTGCATCGGCCATCGCGCGATACACGAGACCGGAGCGCGCGAGCGCGGCGTCGCAGAGTGGCGCGTCGTGCATCGTGCGCCATAGCCTGAAGCGCGTGAGCGGACCTTGAGGCGCACGCACGTCGAGCGGGGCGAAGGGATCGTAGCGCTCGGACAGCACGATGCGCTTCGAGTACACCGCGTAGCCGAATGCGGCCGCGCCCACGAGCGACGCGAGCAGCAACCACGCGACGATGCGCGCGATCATGCGAAGCGCTTACGCGTCGCCGGTTGCGTGCGCGGCGTTCACGCGTTCGGCGAGCTTCGCGTCATAGCTCGAATGCACGTGCACGCGCTTCTTCTCGGGATACGCATACGAATAGGCCTTGCGCAACGCGAGCGACGCTTCATGGAAGCCCGACAGAATGAGCTTCTGCTTGTTCGGATAGTTGGCGATATCCCCGACCGCGAAAATGCCCGGCCGAGAGGATTCATAGTTCGACGTATCCACTTCGATGCGCCCGCCGCGCACATCGAGGTTCCAGGTGGCGATCGGGCCGAGTTCGGAGACGAGACCATAGAGCGCGACGATCTTGTCGGCGGCAACATCCGTCGAACCTTCCACCTGCTTGATGCGCGCGCCGCGCAGCGTGTTATCGGGCGCATCGAGCGATTCGATCATGCCGATGACGAATGCCATCTCGCCCGCGTCCACCGCGCGCTTCATCGTCGCAACCGAGTTCGCCGCCGCCGAAAAGCCGCTGCGCCGATGCACGAGCGTGAGCTTCTTCGCGATGTCCTTCAACGCGAGCGCCCAGTCGAGCGCAGAATCGCCGCCGCCCGCGACGATGACCTCTTTGTCCGCGAAATCCGCCACGCGCGAGACGCTGTAGTGCACGTCCTTGCCTTCCAGCGCGGCGACCTCGGGCAATTGCAGCCGCTGCGGCACGAACGCGCCGTTGCCGGCCGCGATCAGGATCGCGGCGCAGTCGACGGTCATGCCGCGTTCGGTCGTGACCGTCCAGCGATGATCGTCTTCGCGCTGCGTGACGGACTGCACGCGCTGATCGAGATGGATCGGCACATCGAAGGGGCGGATCTGCTCGAGCAGGCGATCGACGAGCTCGCGTGCGGTGCATGAAGGAATCGCGGGAATGTCGTAGATCGGCTTGTCGGGATAGAGCTCGATACATTGGCCGCCGATGCGCCCGAGGGTGTCGACGATTTGACACGTGAGGCCGATCACGTTTGCCTCGAAGGCGGCAAATAGGCCTACCGGGCCGGCGCCTATGATCAATACGTCGGTTTTTATCGCTTCGCTTTGAGATTCCATTTCGGTTCGCTTTCCTTTGCTTGCTGAATTTTTCAGCATTCTTCGGGTCACGATACAGAAAGGTTTTTGCGGGGGCAATGAAGTCCCTGTTTGCTTAGCGGCGATTTTTTTTCGCCGGATCCCGTTTTCTTGTTGGTTTATTAGCACTGCCCCTGTGCGGGGCGGCAGTCACTTTCTTTGCTGCTGCAAAGAAAGTAACTGTATTGAGAGTCAAGTGCTGGGTCACAAGTGA
>NZ_JALQDH010000049.1:0-344763 GCF_023631365.1 Caballeronia sp. INML2
TTGGTTTATTAGCACTGCCCCTGTGCGGGGCGGCAGTCACTTTCTTTGCTGCTGCAAAGAAAGTAACCAAAGAAAGCAGCTCGATAGGCCCGCGGTCACACGCAGTTTGGCCATGCTTGCCATGTGATCGTGGGCTGCCTAAGTGTCGCCCTCATAGGCCACACCGGGCTTGGATCGCGCACGGTCTGTCTCATCGCACCACTCCACTTGCTGGTTCAGCACCAAATAGCTTCGGCACAGCGCTGCGCGCTGCCGACGGGTCTACCAGGGAAACCAACCTATCGCACATGCAATGAGATGGATGCGTTAGCGACGAAGCGCGCGCAAACCCGATGAACCCATCGGCCGCGAAGCGGGCCAGAGCCTTTTGGTGCTGAACCGCTCCGCTGTGCGGCGCGCGGCGACAGACCGTGCGCGAGCCAAGCCCGATTAGTCTTGTGAGGGCGACACTTAGGCAGCCCACGATCGGCTGGCAAGCGTGGCCAAACTGCGTGTGACCGCGGGCGTCTCGAGCTGCTTTCTTTGGTTACTTTCTTTGCAGCAGCAAAGAAAGTGACTGCCGCCCCGCATAGGGGCAACGCTAATAAACCACAAAGAAAACGGGATCCGGCGAAATCAAAGTCAACCCCAAAAACAAATCACTTAGCATTCGCATTCAACTCCCGCGCGTAATACATCGCCGCCGCATCGATCTCCTCCGGCGTCATGTTGCGCGCAACATTGCGCATCACCTCGTTAACATCGTTCGTCCGCGTGCCATTGGCAAACGCGATCAATTGCGACTTGGTATAAGCCGCCGGCAAGCCATCGAGCCAAGGGCTACCGGCCTTGTTATCGATGCCCCCATGACACGCCGCACATGGCGCGATATTGCGCATCGGCGCACCATGCGCGACGATCGCCGGCGCGAGCGCGTCGCTCACCTTCCGCTGCGCCGGCGGCCGCGGCAAATTCGCGTAATACGCCGCGAGATCGCGCATATCCTGATCGCTCAGGTTCATCGCCATCGGCGACATCACCGCGTTGGTGCGCGCGCCCTTCTGGAAATCGATCAGCTGCTTGTAAATCACCGACGCATACTGCCCCGCCAGATTCGGCGAATTCGCGTCGCTCATGCCGCGTTCCCCGTGGCACATCGTGCAGCGCAAGGCCAGCGTCGCGCCACGCCCGATCGAATTCGCGCTTACGTTAGTGAGCAACTGCGGGGTGATCTCGACGCCCGTGAGCTTCACCTTCGGCTCGACGGCCGCGCCGCCCGCATACCACTCGCGCGGCACGCCCGCCGCGCTGCAGATCGCATTCCAGATACCGGTGAACGGCGCGTCGCGCTGCACGGAAGGCAGCCATACGAAACCGATCAGCGCCGACACCACGGCGATGCCGATCGTCCCCAACACGCTGACGGCGAACCAGCGGTTGCGGAAGGTGAAGAGGCGTTCGTCGCTCATCGCTGCGCTCCGATCGGCACTGCGGGCACCGCCGTATCCGAACGCGCGAGCAACTGCGCAATCGGGTAGCCGTAGTTGACGAGCGTAAGGCCGATCATCAGCACGAGCCACAGCGCAAAACTGTTCAACGCCACGGGAAGCGTGCGCGGCTCATGCACCGCGCGGCTGAAGCGGAACTCCTCGATCGCCGTGCGCGGCGCGCGATGCGCCTTGATCAGGACGATGAAAAACAGCACCGCCGATACGACCAGAATCAGCCCGCCCAGCACTGAGATCACCACATAGACCGCTTGCGCGGCGATCGCCGGATCGCTGTAGTCGTAGAACGCCATGCGCCGCGGCATCCCCAGAATGCCGACGAAATGCCACGGGAACGTGAGCACGATCATGCCGATGAACCATAGCCACAACTGCCAGCGCATCAGCTTCACGCTCTCGAGTGCGCGCCCGGTCAGATGCGGCCACAGATCGTACGCGATCACGAAATACATGATGACGATCGCGCCGCCGAAGATCAGATGAAAGTGCCCCGTCACCCATTGCGTATTGTGGACCGTCGAGTCGAGCTGATAGCTCATGTTGATGAGCCCGCCCGCCCCGCCGAAGCCGAGCATCACGAAAGAGAACGCGACGGCCAGCATCATCGGGTTGTCCCACGGCAAAGCCTTAATCCAGCCGAGCGGCCCGCGTCCGCCGCGCAGCCGCGCTGCAATCTCCACCGATGCGCAGATCGTGAACACGGTGAGCAGTGTCGGCACCGCGACGAGCGCGGTGAACACCGAGTGCATGAACTTGAAGCCCGAGCCCACTTGCGGATCGGCGAAAAGGTGGTGAATGCCGATGGGCATCGACACGACGAGGAACAGGATGAACGAGATGCGCGCCATCGAATCGCTGTAGAGACGGCCGCCGATCGCACGCGGAATGATGGTGTAGTACGCGATGTACGCGGGCATCAGCCAGAAGTAGACGATCGCGTGCAACGTCCACGAGAAGAACACGCGCGCGAGGCCCGCGTCAATCGTCGACTTCCAGCCGATCGCGACGGGCAGGATCATGAACAGCACTTCGATCGCCGCGCCCACCGCCGTCCAGCCCCACAGATAGGCACCGGCGACGGTCGCGAACATCGCGAGCGGCACCGGCTTGCCCGCGTTCTCGCGCTTCCACGACGCGAGGTTCACCGACATCAGCGCGACCCACACCCACGAGCCGACCACCACGAACACGACGCCGATGTAATAGAACACGTTGCCGATCATCGGCGGATAGAAGGTGTAGAGCACGGACGCGAGGCCCATTGCGACGGGCACCGTCGCCGTGACCGCGCCCACCGCGACCAGCCAGAAGCCGAGCCACGCCCAGCGCAGGCCGACGAGCGGGCGCTTCAGCGCAAGCTCGCTCACCGCGTAGCCGAAGCCCATCGCGATGAGCGTCGGGAACGCATAGCCCATCACGGTGCCGTGCTCCGTCACCGAGCGATAGTAGAGTTCCGGATTCTGCAGCCACGGATGCAACGGGCTGCGCACGAGCATCTGCCATGCGCCGAGCAAAAGCGCGACGCCGAAGGCGATGAAAGCCAGCCAGAAATGCGCGAGTACGAGGCGCTTGCTATTGAACACAGGACACTCTCCGCGAATTGGCCGGCATCTTGTCGGCCATCTGCATGAATTCGGCGCGGTCCACCACCTTCACGTGCGCCCACATGTTCTGATGCCCGGTGCCGCAGTACTCGTGACAGGGCATCAGATGCTCGCCGGGCTTGTCGAAAGTCGTCTTGAACGTCGAGACATAGCCCGGCTCCAGCATCGAATTGATATTCGTGTCGGTGATCAGAAAGCCATGCACGACATCCGAGCTCGTCGCGCGGAAGGTCACCGGCACGCCCGCCGGCACCACCAGGCATTGCGGCGTGAACGAGTACTGCTGCGCGACGATGCGCACCGTCACCGAGCCATCCGCCTCGGGCGCGGCGCCGAGATTGCTTTCGATGAATTCGCCCGACACATGCAGCGTTTCAGGGCGAATCGTCTCGACGCGCGACGGCGGCATCATCGACCAGTGCACGCCGGTATAAACGACCATGCCGACGAGCACGACGACGATCGCGAGCACGAGAATCGCCCAACGCCGTTCGACCCGTTCGGCGATGTCGTGCGAGCTTGGATTGATGGCCATATGCGATGCCTTAGTGAACCTTCCGAATCGTTGAGGTCGCTGAGATCACTGAATCACGCCACGCGGCAGGAACACGGCGAAATAGAAGACGAACCAGAGGCCGATGACGATCGCCGTCGAGATGCCCGCGAGCGCAATCGCGCCCGATGGGCCGCGCTTCACGATCTCGTCGAGCTTCGCGTCCTGCCTCGCGATTTCATTCGGGTCTTCAGTCATGGTGTCGTCGATGCTCAGTAAAGTGGCGCCGAACGCAGCTCGTTCACTTCCTTCACGCTGACCGGCGTGCCGCGGTTGCCCCACGCGGTGCGGATATACGTGACCACGGCCGCGACCTCGACATCCGAGAGCGACTGCGCGAACGGCGGCATGCCGTAGGGCTTCGGGTTTTTGAAAGTGCCGGGCGGATAGCCGCCGTTCAGCACCATTCGAATCGGGTTCACGGCCGAACTCATCACGATCGACTGATTGTTCGCGAGCGGCGGAAAGTCGGGTGGCTTGCCCTGGCCCTGCGCGGCATGGCATTCGGCGCATTGCGCGTCGTAGATCTTCTTTCCGAGCGGCGAGAGGCTCGTCTTTTCTTCGACGGCCGCCTGGCTCGGCGGCGCCGACTTGTCGCCGGAGCGCGCGGGCAGCGCCTTCAGATAGACGGCCATCGCGCGAACATCTTCCTCGGTCAGATATTGCAGGCTGTCGTAGACAACTTCGGCCATCGGCCCGTACACGGCGCCGCGATTCGACACGCCCGCATGCAGAAGACCGACGATGTCGTCGAGGCTCCAGTCGCCCAGACCCGCTTCCTTGTTCGACGTGAGCGACGGCGCATACCAGTTCTGGATCGGGATCAGGCCGCCTTCGAACGCCTTCGATTTCACGTTGCCGCCGAGCGCGTTGATGGCCGTATGGCACATCGAGCAGTGTCCGAGGCCTTCCACCAGATACGCGCCGCGATTCCATTCGGCCGATTGCGACGCATCGGGCTCATACACGCCTTCGCGGAAGAAAAGCGAACGCCAGCCGAGCAACAGCTCACGACGATTGAAGGGGAAACGCAGCTCGTGCGGCCGGTTCGGCTGATGCACCGCCGGCGTGGACATCAGGAATGCGTAGATCGCGTCGGAGTCGGCGCGCGTGACTTTCGTGTATGACGTGTAGGGCATCGCCGGATAGAGCAGCGAGCCGTCGCGGGACTTGCCCGTGTGCATCATCGCGAAGAACTCTTCGGCGGTCCATTTGCCGATGCCCGTCTCCTTGTCCGACGAAATGTTCGGCGTATAGAGCGTGCCGAAGGGCGTGTCCATCGGGCGGCCGCCGCCGAACGTCTTGCCCGCGGGCAGCGTATGACACGCGATGCAGTCGCCCGCGCGCGCGAGATATTCGCCGCGCTTGACGGTGGCGGCATCCGCGCCTTGCGCCGCGGCCTGGCCGATCGGCGCGGCGCACGCCGCAATGAAGACCGCGACGGTCAGCGCTCGGAAATGTCGAAAACGGAGCACGTTGGGGTCTCGGTTAGTTATGGACGCTGCCGCAGGCGAGCGGCATCCTGAGCGAGCCGGCGGCGACCGGCACCGGATTCGCCGGCGCGGGCAGCGACGCGAGATAGGCCGCTATCGCGGTGATGTCGCGGTCGTTCAACAGTTTCGCGACCTGCCCCATGCAATCCGGCGCGACGGTCGAGCGCGTGCCGTAACGCCACGCGCCGAGTTGCGCGCTGAGATAGTCGGCATGCAGGCCGAGAAGGCCGGGAATCGCGGGCTCCATGCCCGTCATCGCCGCGCCGTGGCAACTCACGCAGGCGGGCACATTGCGCGATGCATCGCCCTTCGTGACGAGCGTCTTGCCGAGATCGAGCGTTTTCTCGTCGACCCTCACGGCCGCGGGCGGCGCGAACGGCGGGCGTTCGCCCGCGAAGTAATCGGCCATCTGCTTCAGGTACGCGTCGGGCAGATAAGCGAGCAGGTAGTTCATCGGCGGATATTTGCGCCGGCCGTCGCGGAACGCGAGGAGCTGGTTGTACAGATAACCGGCGGGTTTGCCGGACAGGCGGGGGAAATAGTCGTTGTCGGTGCCCTCGCCGTGCGCGCCGTGGCAGGCCGCACAACCCATCACGCGGGCCTGCATGGTATCGGGGGCGCGTTCGAGCGCCGCGCCTCGCGCGGGGGCGTCCGCCGCGAGTACGCCGAAGCTGAAAAACGCGAAAAGCGCGGACAAGAAGAAAGCGCAGAGCTTTGCCACGTTTCGCACGTAACCCCCGTTGTCTTTGCCGTGTTCGATTTGCCGGGCGTGTGAGGCATGCGTCCGACGCGGTTTTTCAAGGCGCTGCGATGTTCTTGATGCCGATGGGTTGCGCTTGGCTTTTCTGATCTTAGAAGAGACGGCCTCTTTTTCCCAGTCTGGAGATTGTCTCAATGCACGACGTCGATGCGCATGACACAACGCATCGTTATTTGCGCTCGAACAATGAATCGCACATTTTTGAGATGGGCAATTGCGCCAGATCAACCCGCTGGGGATTGCATACAGCAGCTTTGAACGATCAGGTCGATTATTTCGAGACGGGTAATGAGTTGCGGCGCGTTCACTTGAGGCCGAGGCGCCGGGCGAGGCGATTGAGATTGGCGCGATCCAGACCGAGCTCGCGCGCCGCCGACGCCCAGTTCTGGTTGTGACGCTTCAGCACATCGAGAATGAGCGTGCGTTCGTAGGCGGTCACCGCGTCGCGGAAGTCCGTGCCCGGCGCGGGCAACGGCGATGCCTCCGCCCGCGGCGCGCTAACCGTGGCTGTCGCGCCATCGCCGTTGAGCGTCAGATCGGCGGCGGTGAGCGTGAGGATGCGCGGACGCTCCCGATGCGCCGCGAGCGCCTTCAACGCGCTGCGCCCGATCAGATGCTCCAGTTCGCGCACGTTGCCGGGCCAGCGATACGCGAGCAGCGCGGCCTGCGCGTCGGCGGAAAGACGCAGACTCAGGAGGCCGAGGCGCGAGCGGTTCTCTTCGAGGAAGTAACCCGCGAGCAGCAATACGTCGCGCCCGCGCTCGCGCAGCGGCGGCACCACGAGCGGATACACCGACAGGCGATGATAGAAATCCGCCCGAAAGCGCCCTTCGCGCACTTCCTCGGCGAGATCGCGATTGGTTGCGGCGATGAGCCGCACGTCGACCTTGTGCTCGTTGTCCGAGCCGATGCGCTGCAACTGCCCGTTCTGCAGCACGCGCAGCAGCTTCGCCTGGACGGGCAGCGGCAGTTCGCCCACTTCGTCGAGAAAGAGCGTGCCGCCATCGGCGAGCTCGAACTTGCCGCGCCGATCCGACGACGCCCCCGAGAAAGCGCCGCGCACGTGCCCGAAGAGCTCGCTCTCGACGAGCGTATCCGGCAGCGCCGCGCAATTGAGGCTGACGAGCGGCTTGTCCGCGCGCGGCGACAGCGCGTGGATCTCGCTCGCAACGAGCTCCTTGCCGACGCCCGTCTCGCCGGTGATCAGCACGGTCAGATCGCTCGACGCGACGATCGCGATTTCCTCCAGCAAGCGGTTATGCGGCCCGCTGCTGCCGATCATTTCTCGCCGCCGCGGCCCGTTCGCCTGCCGATACACCTCCGCGCGCTGACGCTCCGCCTCGCCTCGTCTCGCGAGCGTGTCGATGCGCTCGGCCACGCGCACGGTCGCCGCCGCGAGACTGAGAAACGCCTGGAGCGATGCCATGTCGATACCGTCGAAGCGCGCAGGATCGAGCGCGTCGAGCGTCAGCAGACCCCACGCGCGCCCGTCGATGATGAGCGGACAACCGAGGCAATCGTGCACTTCGAGATGGCCGCTTACGCCCTTCACGAGGCCATCGTACGGATCCGGCAGGTCGGAGCCGGCGGCAAACCGCGTCGGCGCCTCGCGCGCGAGGATGCGCGCGAATCGCGGATGCTCGCTGACGCGAAACCGCCGGCCGAGCGTATCGCTCGACAGACCGTCGATGGCAAGCGGCACGAGTGTGTCGCCATCGAGCCGCAAAAGCGCAGTGGCGTCCCCCGGAAAGAGCGCGCGCAGCGTGTGCAGCAAACGACGGTAGCGCTCGGTGTCGGGCATCTCGCTCGACAGGTCCTCGATCAGCGGCACGAGGGCGTCGAGCAGCACCCTTGAAGTCATTGCGACTACTTCTGTAGTCTTTTGGACCAGAGTCGAATCGACCATGAATTTCGATAAACGATTGATTTAACGCCAATTCTACTCTGGCACGGAACGTGTATTGGTCTTGCCCGAGGAATTCGACGCGGAAGCGCCCGCTTCCGCCTTTCATCATGAGGAACCGAAGAATGCTGTCAGCCGAACACCGAGCCATCGTCAAGGCAACCGTCCCCCTGCTGGAAAGCGGCGGCGAGGCGCTCACCAGGCACTTCTACAACAAGATGCTCACCGAATACCCCGAAGTTCGCCCGATGTTCAATCAGGCGCACCAGGCAAGCGGCGCGCAGCAGCGCGCGCTCGCCAACGGCGTGCTGATGTATGCGCGGCATATCGACGAACTGGAGAAGCTCGGCGGCCTGGTCGGTCAGATCATCAACAAGCACGTCGCGCTGAACATCCTGCCGGAGCATTATCCGATCGTCGGGCGCTGCCTGCTCGCGTCGATCCGAGAAGTGCTCGGCGAGGAAATCGCCACCGACGCCGTCATCGAGGCATGGGCCGCCGCCTACGGGCAACTCGCCGATCTGTTGATCGGGCTCGAGGAAGGCATCTATAGCGAGCGCGAAAAGGCGCCGGGCGGATGGCGCGGCACGCGGCGGTTCGTCGTCGCTCGCAAGGAGCAGGAAAGCGACGAAATCACGTCGTTCTATCTCGTGCCCGAGGACGGCGGCGCCCTGCTCGACTTCCATCCGGGCCAGTACATCGGCCTGCGCCTTGTCATCGACGGCGAGGAACTGCGTCGCAACTATTCGCTCTCGGCGGCGCCCAACGGCCGCGACTATCGCATCAGCGTGAAGCGCGAGGCGAACGGCAAGGTGTCGAACTTTCTGCATGCGAACGTCCGCGAAAACGACGTGCTCGAGCTTTATCCGCCCGCAGGCGACTTCAGGCTGGAAAAGAGCGAGAAGCCGCTCGTGCTGATCAGCGGCGGTGTCGGCATCACGCCGACGCTCGCGATGCTTCAGGCCGCGCTCGAAACCAGGCGCCCGGTGCACTTCATCCACTCGGCGCGGCACGGCGGCGTCCATGCGTTCCGCGCGGTCATCGAAGAGCTGGCGGCGCGTCACCCGCAGCTCGAGCGCTTCTACTGTTACGAGCACAAGCGCGACGGCGATCACGAAGCGCATGGCATCGGCTTCGTCAACGAAAATCTGCTCGACGCGTGGCTACCGAAGAACCGTGATGTCGATGCGTACTTCCTCGGCCCGAAGGCGTTCATGAAGGCGGTGAAGAAGCATCTGAAGGTGCTCGGGGTGCCCGAGGCGCAGAGCCGCTACGAGTTCTTCGGCCCCGCCGCCGCGCTCGACTGATTCCGCGCGCGAGGCTGCGCCTGTGGACCCGCGGCGCGTGCCGCCGTGGGTTTTTTTGCGTCCTGATTCGAGCGGAAAGCAGTCCGGCGCCGATGCGGTGGCTACCTGAAATTCCATAAAACCGGTCATTTCAAACAGCCACTCCGAGGCCTAATCTTCTCTTGCCGCGCCGCTCTGGCGCGCTTTCCGAACCAAGCAAAGAGGATACGTCAATGGAACCCCGTCTCGACTTCTACAAGGCCAGCCCCGCCGCGATCAAGGCGCTCGTCGGTGTCGAAGAGCGCATCGCCAAGTCGGCGCTCGAAAAATCGCTGACCGAACTGGTGCGCCTGCGCGCATCGCAGATCAACGGCTGCGCGTTCTGCGTCGACATGCACACGACCGATGCGCGCAAGGGCGGCGAAACGGACCGGCGTCTGGCGACGGTCGTCGTGTGGCGCGAGACGCCGTTCTTCACCGATCGCGAACGCGCCGCCCTCGCATGGACAGAAGCGTTGACGCTGGTGTCGCAGGATCACGTACCCGACAGCGTGTGGGAAGCCGTGAAGCCGCACTTCAGCGACGAGGAAATCGTGGACCTGACACTTCTCATCTCCGCGATCAATAGCTGGAACCGCTTCGCCATCGCGTTCCGCAAGACGCCTGCATGAGGACATGGACATGAGCATGCGCAAATCTTTCGTTCTGGCCGCTGCGCTGATGATCGGTGCGGCGAATGCCGGCGCGCACGATACGAAGGGCGCGGAGGTCGTCGCGCCGGTGATGAAGCAGGCCATTCCCGAGGCAGCCGGCAAGAACGTGCTCATGGCGACCGTCTCGTACAAGCCGGGACAGGCATCGGAAGCGCACATGCATCCGGGGTCGATCTTCGCTTACGTGCTCGCAGGCCACGTCACATCGCAGCTCGAAGGTTCCGCCGCGAAGACGTATGGTCCTGGGCAATCATGGTACGAGCCGCCGGGCGCGCATCACATCGTGTCGAAAAATGCGAGCGCGACGAAGCCGGCGAAGCTGCTCGTGTTCGCGATCGTCGGCGACAACGATCCGGTCAAGCAGCCGATTCCGCACTGATCGAGGCGATGACATCGTGAACCGTCCGCGCGTTGCCGCTTGGCTCTTGAGCATCGTGCCCGGGCTCTGCGGGCTCGGGCAAGCGTGGTGTGTCCCGGCGCGGCTGTGACGCGCCGGTGCAGCTTCGGCCTGGCCTTGGGGACGCTCGCATGCGTGAAGCTAGCGCTCGCGTTGCCGATGTTCGCCGGCGCGAACCTGTTCATCGGTTACCCGTGCGCGCACTCGCGCGCACGGCGGTTCCATCGTGAGGATGTCATGAAGATCGCAGAACCCAGCACCGTTTTTGTCGCGGCGTCGCAAAAGCGCGAGCCGAGCCATTATCAGCGCGGCGCGCTATTCAATCTCGGCTTCCGGCCGTTCTATTTGTGCGGCGCGGCGTTCGGCGCAGTCGCGTTGACGGTGTGGTTGCTCGTGCTGTCGGGCGTGCCGCTTTCCGGCGGCTATCTGCTGCGTGCGGACCCGATCGGCTGGCACGCGCATGAAATGGTGTTCGGCTTCGCGGCGGCGATCATCGCCGGTTTTCTGCTGACGGCCGTGCGCGCCTGGACCGGACGCGACACGGCCAAAGGCGCGGTGCTCGCAGCGCTCACGCTGCTGTGGCTTGCCGGGCGCGTGCTCGTGTGGAGCGGTCCCGCGCTGCCGGCTGCGATCGTCGATAGCGCGTTCTTGCCCCTCGCCGCACTCCTGCTGCTCCGCGTGCTCATGAAGGCGGGCAACCGGCGCAACTATTTCCTCGCCGTCGTGCTGCTTGCGTTCGGCGCGCTGAACGCCCTGTTTCACGGCTTCGCGATCGATACGCGCGCCGATCTCTCGATGCGCGCCGTGTATGCATCCGCGGGCATCGTCGTATTGCTCGTCAGCGTGATCGGTGGACGCGTGATCCCGATGTTTACCGCCAACGCGATCCCCGGCTTCGTCGCGCGGCGCCGGCGCATCGTCGAGGCGACGGTCGCGCCGCTCACGCTCGCGGCGTTTTTCGCCGATGCCCTCGCGCTCGATGGCGCGATCGTCGCGCCGCTCGCCTTGCTGGCGTGCGGGGTGCATCTCGCGCGGATGATCGGCTGGCGCTCGTACGCCGTGCGCGGACGGCCCATTCTCGCGATTCTGCATCTGGCTTATGCGTGGTTGCCGCTCGGCTTCGCGCTGCTCGCTGCGTCCTCGCGAGGATGGACGCGCGTGCCCCATGGCCTCGCGATGCACGCGTTCGCGGCCGGCGCGATCGGCGGCGCGATCATCGCGATGATCACACGCACCGCACGCGGACATACGGGACGCCCGCTCGTCGCGGACAAGCGCGATATCGCGTGCTATGCGCTCGTGATCGCGGCAGGCGCGCTGCGCGTGCTCGGGCCGCTCGCCGCGCCTGCATGGCATTCGACGTGGATCTTCGCCGCGGGCATCTGCTGGGTGCTCGCGTTCGCGCTGTACGTCGCGGCGTACGCTGCGCCGCTATTCAGACCGCGTGCGGATGGCAAGCCGGGTTGAGAGGCAACACGTTTTGACATCGGGATGCGCCGGTTCCGCGAGAATCGCATCCCGCTTTCCCATTCCGATGTCACCATGAAGCACCTTCGTCATATTTGCGCCGTGGCGCTCGCCGTCGCTGCGCTCACGCTTTCCGGCTGCGGCCTTCTCGGTTGCAGCGCCTTCGCCACCAATGGCGGCGGCTTCGGCGGCTGTAGCGTCGGCACGCGGTTCTGATTCACCGTCCCTCCATATGCGGGGCTCGCTTCATCCGTCTCCTG
Organism: Caballeronia sp. INML2; assembly: GCF_023631365.1. Classification (NCBI taxonomy): domain Bacteria; kingdom Pseudomonadati; phylum Pseudomonadota; class Betaproteobacteria; order Burkholderiales; family Burkholderiaceae; genus Caballeronia; species Caballeronia sp. INML2. The sequence goes on from NZ_JALQDH010000049.1 coordinate 11,924, forward strand.
AATAATCGTGCGTTCCCCGCGCGAGCCGGGTTGGCCCGCGCGCCCTTCGCGACGACACTACGTTCATTGGACAACCGTCGGCGACATCTAGCGCCGACATCGACTGGAGACAGCATGAGCGCTCACGTAAGTCTGGTTCTTCTCGCTCTCGTGTCGCCGGCGTGCGCGCTGGCATTGCGGGCGGGGATCGCCAGCATCGATACACGCGTGCCCCGCCTGGCGTTCTGCGCCGCGCTTCGAGGCGTGTCGAATCCGCGGCGTCATCTGCTTTCGTTTCGCGCGTCGCCGTAGCCCGCGACGGCGCTGAACGCCCATCCTGCTGCCGCAGGATCGCTCGAATCACGGGGATAAGGGAGCGAGGAGACCACCTGCCGGCGGCAAGACGAAACGCGCATCCGCAACGCGGCCTCGAGCGCCGCATCATCAGTCGCAAGCCGCGGAAAGCGCGAGCTCGATAACTAGAAACGGGCGACACGCCGGGTCGCCCGCCCAGCCGACCTCACGCCGTACGCATCACTCCTTCACCGCCGTGTAGGACATGTCCAGCGACGCCGCGCGCGCGTGCTTCTGCGAATGCGCGTTACGCATCGGCTTCAGCACGAAGAGCGCGAGCAGCGCCGATATCGCCGCCATGCCCGCCGCGAGCATGAACACCGCGTGCCAGCTTCCGGTCGTCGTCGTGATCACGCTCGAGAATGGCACGAGCAACGCAGCCGTGCCCTTCGCCGTATAAAGCAGACCCGCGTTGGTCGCCGCGAACTTCGGACCGAACGTGTCGCCGCACGTCGCCGGGAAAAGGCTGTAGATTTCGCCCCACGCGAAGAACACGATGCCGGTCAGCACGACGAACGCCGTCGGATTGTGCCCGTACTTCGACAGCGCGACGATGCCCACCGCTTCGATTGCAAACGCGACGAACATCGTGTTTTCCCGCCCGATGCGATCCGACACCCAGCCGAAAAACGGTCGCGTCAGGCCGTTGAGCACGCGGTCGATGGTGAGCGCGAAGGTCAACGCGGGCAGCGTCAGACCGAGTATCGACACGGGCGAATCGTGCAGCCCGAAGTCCTTCGCGATCGGCCCGAGCTGGGCCGTCGCCATCAGTCCGCCGGCTGCCATCATGACGAACATCAGATACATGACCCAGAAGATCGGCGATGCCAGCACCTGTTTCGGACTCGCGTTGTAGACCGCCGCCTTGACCGCGCTCTTCACCGACGCGATCATCTGCGCGGGCGGCGCGTAGAGCGCCATGCCGAGCAGGAACACCACGAGTCCCTGCCCCAGACCGAACCAGAGGAACGTCGCTTCGTAGCCGCTCGACTTGATCATGTGCGCGATCGGCACGACCGTCGCGGCGGAGCCCATCCCGAAACCCGCCGCCGTGATGCCCGCAGCCAGTCCGCGTCGCGCCGGGAACCACTTGAGCGCATTGCCGACGCACGTGCCGTACACCGCGCCCGCGCCGACGCCGCCGACAGCGGCCGCGAAGTACAGAAGCGGCAGCGACGACGCCACCGAGTTGATCGCCCATGCGATCGCGCACAGCAGGCCGCCGCCGACCACGACCGGCCGCGGCCCGTACTTGTCGACGAGATAACCTTCCACGGGCACGAGCCATGTTTCCGTCACGACGAAGATCGTGAACGCCACCTGAATGGCCGCGCGGCCCCAGTGATATTTCTCGTCGATCGGGTTGACGAAGAGCGTCCAGCCATACTGCATGTTCGCGATCATCGCCATGCAAATCACGCCGAAAACCAATTGCACCCACGGCGACGCCAGGCGCGACGCCTTGTCGTCGCGGTCCATCTGGTTCATTCCCATGCCTGTCTCCTTGGCAAATTGCCTTGTGTATTCGGACGCCGAACGGCGCCTCACGCGACGCATTTCATGTCGCATCGCATATACACAGTATGTGATATATCAAGTAAGTCAAGCGAAAGAAATGGCGGGGTTTTCACTAAGCGGATCTTGCTTCGAAAGCGCATGAAAGCTGCAGTGAGGAACAACCGCGCAGACAAAAAAAAGCCCGGCAGAAACAGGCCTGCCGGGCGATGAGCGTGGGCGAGACATGGCAATCCGCAGCACGCCCTTCCTTTATAAATGAAAGTTAAACGTAATGTAAACGGGTATTTCTGTAGGGTTTACGCTTTACCGCGTTTCGACAATTTCAGAAGATGTTGACGGGCACGTTGACCATCAGCCGGTACACATCGCTGGTGCCGTCCGGGTAGTAGGCGCTATTGCTGTGATGGTGCATGTAGTAGAACTTGACCGACGTGTTCTTGAACTTGCCATCCGGAATCGTATAGCTCGGAATCACGCCGATTTCATAGTGCGTGCCGTGGATCGGTTCACCGTTGACGAGATAGTTGGCCGCCTGAGCCGTGCCGCTGTTGGCCATCGCACTGCCATCGGCGTCCCAGCCATATGCACCCCACATCGTGAACTTGAGTCCCGGCACGCCGTACTGCTTCATGTTGAGCGTGTAGGACAGGCTCAACGACTTTTCATGCGGCTGGTTGTAGTCCACGTCGAGCGAGTTCGAGAGATAGTCGCCCGCCGACTGGCCCATGTAGTCGAACGTCTGATCGCTCACGATCTGCTGGAACGCGACCTGCACCGTATGCGCGCCGTGCGTGCCGGCAAGTGCCAGCGAATACGCGTTGTTGTTGATCGCGCCTTGCCGCTTGTCGCCGATCGCGCCCGTGTAGTAGTAGTTCAGCGAGCCGGTCCAGCGCACGGTCTTGGGATCGCCGATGCTCTGCGTCGCCGTCAGGTAGTACTGTTGCCACACGTTGTTCGCGACGCTGCCATACAGCGACACCGACGTATCGTCACCGTGCGTCCAGTCGCCGCCGAAGTACGTGAACTGCGAGACGTGCGTGCCGCCGTATTCGGTCGTCAGGCCGGTGACGGTCGTCATGCCGCGCGCGAGCACGCCATCCACCGTGCCGGCCTTGAGCGTCAGGTTCTTGATTTCATCGCTCGCAAGCGAGAAGCCGCGATAAGTCGGCGGCAACGCGCGGTTGTCGTGCGGTACGAGAAACGGGTTGTCGAAGAGTTGCTGACCGTACTTGAGCACCGTGTTCGACACGCGCGCCTTGACGTCCCACACGCCCGGATAGGCCCACGCCAATTGATTCGATCCGCCGCCGTCCGTGCCCACGTGCACGCGATTACCCGCCCCGTTGCCGCCGTTCAGCTTGAACGCGCCGAAGAGCGACACGTCGCCGCCGAGCCCGATCAGGCCCTTGGTATAGCCCGATTCGAAGACGGCCTGCGCGCCGAGCACCCACGCGTCCTTCTTGCCCGCGCCCTTGAATTCGTCATGCTCGGTAAAGGAGCGCATCAGCACGTTGAAGTGCGAATCCTCGAGGAAGCCCTTCGACTTCGCCTGACTGCTCACCGGCGCGTCCGCTTCGGTGTTGGGCGGCGCTTCGGTGTGACGCGAAACAGGCTGAGTTTCGGCTTCATCGGCGTGCGCGGCGACTGTCGCGGCCATGAAACCGCTGAACAACAAAATCGATAGCGCTAGTGAACGTTTTTGTTTTGTCACGAAAAAGATCTCCACTTATTTTGATTCAACTGCTGACGGCTTGATCGAAACGAAGGATTGCGAAACACCTCGCCCGGCGACGCTAGAAGCGTCGAGGCGTACAGGCGGATGAGCAAACGGAGCAAAGGACGGGCGACGCGTGTACTTTATTTATTGCGGGTGTGTCTTCCTCGAATATCGTTGATTTTCTGATTGGCGCGGATTGGCGCGAATCGCCATTCAAGCAAACAGGCACGCCGCCGATGAATCCGCCCCGAACGTGCGCAGCGCCGGCACTTCGCGCGAGCAGCGCGTCTGTGCCATCGGGCAGCGCGTATGGAACACGCAGCCCGAAGGCGGATCGATCGGGCTTGGAATGTCGCCCGACAGGATCTGCACGGTCTTGGCGCGCTCGACCGACGGATCGGGCACCGGCACCGCCGACAACAGCGCGCGCGTGTACGGATGGCGCGGCGTGCCGTAGAGCGCATGTTTCTCCGCGAGCTCCATCACGCGGCCGAGGTACATCACCATCACGCGATCGGAGATGTGACGCACCACGGCCAGATCGTGCGCGATGAAGATGAGCGCGAGCTTCATCTCCTTTTGCAGCGACTTGAGCAGATTCACGATCTGCGCCTGAATCGACACATCGAGCGCCGACACGGGTTCGTCGCAGATGACGAGCTTCGGCTCGACGATCAGCGCGCGCGCGATGCCGATGCGCTGGCACTGCCCGCCGGAAAACTCATGCGGATAGCGGTTGATCATCTGCTCGCGCAGGCCGACCTTCGCCATCATCGCGCGCACGCGTTCGTCCATGTCCCGCTTTGCGATACCAGGCCGATGCTCGACGAGCGGCTCCGCGATGATCTGTCCGATCGTCATGCGCGGATCGAGCGATGCGAGCGGGTCCTGGAAGATCATCTGCACGTCGCCGCGCACGCGATGCCATTCGCGCGCCGATGCACCCGAGAGCGTGGCGCCCATCCATACGATGTCGCCGGCCGTCGCGGGAATGAGGTTCAGGATCGCGCGCGACAACGTGGATTTGCCGCAGCCCGATTCCCCGACGACGCCGAGCGTCTCGCCCGCCTTTAAATCAAAGCTCACGCCGTCGACGGCCTTCAGCGTGCGGCGCGGCGCCCACGGCAGGCGGTTTTTCGACTTCACCTGAAAATGCACGCGCATGTCGCGCACGGAGAGGATCGTCGCGTCAGACATGGCTCGTTTCCTTCGTGACTTGATGAACCGGACGATGACAGGCCCGCAGCCAGCCCGGTCCGACGGCCTTCAGCGCGGGCGCATCGACGGCGCATTCGTCGCCGGCATCGGCGCAGCGCTCGTGGAACGGACAGCCCGCCGGCGGATGCGCCATGTTCGGCGGATTGCCCGGAATGCCGGTCAGCTCACCACCCTCGTGATCGAGGCGCGGCAGCGCGCGCAACAGGCCGATGGTGTACGGATGCGAAGGCTTCGCGAACAACGTGGCGGCATCGCACTGCTCCATCACGCGGCCGCCGTACATCACCATCACCTTTTCGCACAACCCGGCGACGACGCCGAGATCGTGCGTGATCAATACGATCGACGTGCCGAAATCGTGTTGCAGGTTGCGCAGCAATTGCAGGATCTGCGCCTGCACGGTGACGTCGAGCGCGGTGGTCGGCTCGTCGGCGAACAGCACTTCGGGTTCGCACAGCAGGGCCATCGCGATCATCACGCGCTGGCGCATGCCGCCGGACAGCTCGTGCGGATACTGCCCGATGCGATGCGCCGCCTCCGGAATGCGCACGGCTTCGAGCATCGCAATCGCGCGCTTCTTCGCTTCACGGCGCGTGACGTTCTTGTGCAGTTCCAGCACTTCGGTCATCTGCCGCTCGATCGTGAGATACGGATTGAGCGAGCTCATCGGATCCTGAAAGATCATCGAAAGGCGATTGCCGCGGATGCGGTTCATCGCGCGATCCGACATGCCGATGAGATTCTCGCCGCGATACATCGCCTGTCCGCGCGCGCGCCCGTTCGATGCGATGAGGCCCAGCATGGCAAGCACGCTCTGGCTCTTGCCCGAGCCCGATTCGCCGACGATGCCGAGCGTCTCGCCCTCTTCCAGCGAAAAGTTCACGCCGTTCACGGCGCGCACGGTGGCGTCGTGCGTCCTGAACTCGACCTGCAGGTCATTGACTTCGAGTAACGGCATGGCTCACCTGTCCTTCGGATCGAGTGCGTCGCGCAGCCCGTCGCCGACAAAATTGATGCAGTAAAGCGTGATCGACAACAGCGCCGCCGGGAACAGCAAGATCCACGGCGACGATTCCATCACGCCGACGCCGTCCTGAATCAGCACGCCCCAGCTCGTCATCGGCTCCTGCACGCCGAGTCCGAGAAACGACAGCACCGATTCCGTGAGGATGACGGCGGGCACGGTGACGGTCGTGTAGATCGCGACGATGCCGAGCAGATTCGGCACCACATGCCGCGCGATGATGCGTCGCGTCGGCACGCCGATCGCGCGCGCCGCCTCGACATACTCCTTCGAGCGGATCGAAAGCGTCTGGCCGCGCACGACGCGCGCCATGTCCATCCACGAAAAAATGGTGATGGTGACGACGACGAGATAGAACTCGCGGCCGAGCAGCGTCACCATCAGGATCGCGATGAGCAGGTACGGGATGGCGTACATCATGTCGACGATGCGCATCATCGCGTTGTCGACGCGTCCGCCGACGAAGCCCGCGATCGCGCCCCACACGATGCCGAGCGTGACGGACGTGAGCGTGGCGAGCGCGCCGATCATCAGCGAGACGCGGCCGCCGATCAGGCAGCGCACGAGCAGATCGCGGCCGGTGTCGTCGGTGCCGAAGAGGTGCCAGTTCGCGAGCGTGGGCGCCGCGCTCGTCGCGTTCCAGTCGGTGGAGTCGAATTCGTTCGGCAGGAGCCACGGCCCGACGATGCACGCGAGCGTGACCAGAACGAGCAGGATCAGGCTCACGACGGCGGCCTTGTTGCGCAGGAAACGCGCGCGCGCGTCCTGCCACGGGCTGCGGCCCGCGACGGCCTTTTCGAGCATGGGTGCAAGAGAAGCAGATTTCATCGCGCGCCCTTTCAATAACGGATCTTAGGATCGAGCCACGCATACGCGAGATCGACCAGCAGGTTGAGCACCACCGCCACGACCGTGACCAGCACGACGAGGCCGAGCACGAGCGTGTAATCGCGATTGGCCGCGCCGTTCACGATCAGCTTGCCGATGCCCGGCAGCGAGAACACCGATTCCGTGACGACCGCGGCCGTAATCGACGAAATGGCGAGCGGCCCGATCACCGAAACGACCGGAATCAGCGTCGGCTTCAGCGCATGACGCAGCACGACGGTGCGCATTGGCAGTCCCTTTGCGCGCGCGGTGCGGATGTAGTTCGTGTTCAGCACCTCGATCAGGCTCGCGCGCGTCACGCGGCCGACTGTCGCCACGTTGATCATCACGAGCAGCGCGACGGGCAGCGCCATGTAGCGCAGCTGGAAGTCGTTCCAGCCGCCCGCGGGCAGCCACTTCAGCAGGATCGCGAAAACGAGGATCAGCACCGGCCCGAGCACGAACGACGGGAACACGTTACCCGCGTTGCTGACGAGCATGAGCGCATAGTCCGCGATGCTGTTGCGATAGAGCGCCGCCGCGACGCCCAGCGCCACGCCGATCACGATCGCGAGGAGCATCGACACGCCCCCGATCGTGAGCGACACCGGCAGCGCCCGCAGCACGAGGTCGTTCACGCTCCAGTCGGCATAGCGGAACGACGCGCCGAGATCGCCGTGCATGAGACCGTCGAGATAAAACAGATACTGCTTCCACAGCGGCTCGCCGAGGTGGTACTTCGCCTGCAGGTTCGCAAGCACTTCGGCGGATACCTTGCGCTCGCCGTCGAACGGTCCGCCGGGCGTCGCATGCAGCAGCAGATAGCAGATCGTCACGACGATCAGCAGCGTCGGCAGCGTGAGCAGCACGCGCCGCAACGTGTAGGACCACATGAGCGTTCCCCTTCGCCTATGGCAGTGAATTCAGCGATGTCAGTGCTTGACGATGTAGAGATCCTTGCTGCCGTAGTGATCCATCGGGTTCTTCAGCGAGTAGCCGCCGACATAGCTCTTCACGAGACGCGGCAAGCCGTATTGCAACAGCGGCAGCATCGGGTAGTCGTCCATCACGAGCTTCGCGGCCTCAGTCTGCAATTGCGCGCGCTTCGCGAGATCCGCGGTTCCGGCCGCATTCTTGATGAGTGCGTCGGCCTTCGGGTTGCAGTTGAAGTTATCGTTCTGCTCCGACTTGCATTGCACGAGCGTAAGGAAGGTCGTCGCGTCGTTGTAGTCGGCCACCCAGCCATTGCGCGCGATCTGATAGTCGCCTTCATGGCGCTTCTTCAGCAGCACCTTGAACTCCATCGACTCGATGTCCATCGTGAGGCCGAGCTTCGTCTTCCATTCCGACGCGACGAAGATCGCCATCTTCTTGTTGTAGTCGCTCGTGTTCATCGCGAAACGCAGCTTCGTGCCCGGCTTCACGCCCGCCTGTTCCAGCAGCTTCTTCGCTTCCTCGACGCGCTTCGCCATCGGCCAGGCCGACCATTCGTAGTTCGAGACGTCCGCGCCGCTCACGCCCTTCGGCAGCAGGCCGTACAGCGGCGTCTGGCCATCGGCGGTCACGCGCTGCGCGAGCAGATCGCGGTCGATGACCATCGAGAGCGCCTTGCGCACGCGCACGTCCTTCAGCAGCGGATCGCGATTGTTGAAGCTGTAGTAGCGCGTGCCGAGAATCAGCGAGTTGCGGATGTCCTTCGGAAATTGCTGGCTGTACTTCGCGTACGTGCCCGTCGGCAACTGATACGTCATGTCGTTCTCGCCGGACTGGAACAGCTTGACGTCGGTGTTCTCGTCCTCGACCGGCAGGTAGGTGACCTGCGTCAACTGGACGTTCTTCTTGTCCCAGTAGTTCGCGTTCTTCGTCAGCACGAGCTTGCTGTTGACCTGCCAGTCCTTGAGCTGAAAGGCGCCGTTGCTGACGAGATTGCCTGGCTTCGTCCAGTCCTTGCCGAATTTTTCGACCGTCGCGCGATGAACCGGCCCGAAGTTCGGATTCGACATCAGTTCGGGCAGGAACGGCACGAGGCCGTCAGTCCTGACTTCGATCGTGTTCGCGTCGATGGCGCGCACGCCGAGCGCGCTCGCCGGCTTCTTGCCCGCCACGATATCCGCGCCGTTTTGCACGAAGGGGCCAAACACGCTCGCATACGACGACGCCGTTTTCGGATCGACGAAGCGCTGGCAGCCGTACACGAAATCGTTTGCGGTGACGGGATCGCCATTGGACCAGCGCGCGTTCTTGCGCAAGTGGAAGATCCAGGTCGTCGCGTCCTTCTGTTCCCACTTTTCCGCGACGCCCGGCACAACTTTGCCGTCCGGGTCGGTGGCGGTCAGGCTCTCGAACAGGTCACGCGAAACGTTGGCCGCCACCACGCTTTCGACCAGCGCGGGATCGAGCGTTTCGACCTCGGAGCCGTTGTTGCGCACGAGTTCCTGCTTCGCGGCGAGCGTAACGCCAGTCGGCACGATGGCGGCCGTCGCGTGCAGCGCGGAGAGGGCCAGCAGCGTCGCGGCGGCGGCGAGCTTCGTGCGTCGGATCGATACGTGGGGAACAGCAAAAAACGTCATGGGGAATCCTCTTTCTTTGTCTCGACTATTGGTTGTTGACTTTCGTTTTCCTTGCGTACGTTCGCAGTCCTTCGTGTAAGGGGTGTTTATCGCAAGTAGGATAAACAAGCTGACCGCAAACTTGGCAAATCTAACGAAAAGCTTTCTTGATGCCACCGCGTCGCTGCGGCGAAGTCACGTACAGATCACGCGCCTGGCGGACGATTCTTTTGCGGGACGCTTTCATTCGCGCTTCAGGCTGGCGGCGAGTATTTCGCATCAATAAGTCAGATGCCACTCACATGTGCTTATAGTCACTAAATTTTTCGAATAGTCGTTCAATTTGTTGAATCGAGGCACTTTGCGGTTTTTGCTGCATAGCTGGCCTTAAGGCAGCAAGTGCTTGTTTCCTATAAGATTGCGTCGCCGTATAACTGCCGCTTCAATGCCGTCCGAAAGATGATCCGTTTTCGCCAGATCGAGGCTTTTCGCAGCCTCATCATGACCGGCACCAGTGTCGGTGCAGCAAAAAAACTCCATGTGACGCAACCCGCGATCAGCCGGCTGATTGCCGACCTCGAAGCCGATCTCGGTTTCAGCCTGTTTTCGCGCATCGGCGGCCGTCTGAATCCGACGACCGCAGGGCTGCGCTTCTACAAATCCGTCGAGGAGAACTTTCTCGGCCTGGAGCGCCTGAAGCAGGTCGCCGACATGATCCGCGAGGAAGCGTCCGATGGCCTCACGGTCGCGTGCATGCCCGTGCTCGCAACGACGCTCCTGCCGCCCGTGCTCGCCGATTTCACCGAGCGGCACCCTGGCGTGCCGATCAAGGTGGACTCGGTGAAGGTGCCCGAGGTGCTCGTGAACCTGCAGAATCACAAGGCCGATATCGCGCTGAGCCTCGCGTTTCCGGCGGTCGCGGGCATCGAGGTCGAGACGCTGCTCAAGGCGCGCGCTTCCTGCGCGATGCCCGCCACGCACAAGCTCGCAAAAAAGAAGATCGTTCGACCATCCGACTTGCGCGGCGAGAAGCTGATCGGCTGGTTGCCGAATTCGCGCCAGCCTTACGAAGCCGAGCAATCGCTCATTTCATCCACCGAGGACCGGCCGCGTTATACGGTCTTCACCGACACGGCCCACACCCGCTATGCGATGGTCGCGGGCGGCCTTGGCATTTCGATCGTCGAGCCCTTCGGGGCGAAGGTCTGGCGCGCGCATGGTGTCGTCGTGCGGCCGTTCGAGACCGACATCGAGTATGAATATGTGTTGTCGTATCCGAGCAGCGGAATTCGCTCGGACCTTGTCGCGTCGTTCCGCAATTCGGTGAAGCGCGTCGTCGAGCACTATTCGTTCGAGGCCCCGCAGGAAGTCCTCTCGGGGGACGCCCCGAAGCGAGTCCCCCAAAACGACGCGCCGCACGATGACGCCGCAAGTGATACACCGGACGCGGTTTCTTCGAGCGCCGACTGACGCCCTGCGCGCCGTTCAGCCGCCGAGCAGTTTTCGCGCGCGCTCGCGCATCTGCCCGGCGGAGACATCCTCGATGTGAGTCGCGATCCACCAGACGTGCCCGAACGGATCGCGCAGCTTGCCACCGCGGTCGCCGTAGAACTGGTCTTCGACCGGGCGCAGGATCGTCGCGCCTTCGTCGGTGGCGCGTTGCGCGACCGCGTCGACGTCCGTCACGTAGAGATGCAGCATCACGGGCGTGCCGCCGACCGAGAGCGGCCCGATCGTCCCGTGATCGGGAAACTCGTCGCACAGGTAGATGACGTTGCCGCCGATTATCAACTCCGCATGTCCGATACGTCCGTCCGGCTGCTCGATCCTGAACGTTTCGGTCGCGCCGAACACTTTCGTGTAGAAGTCGATGGCGCTGGCGCAGCCCGCTACCGCCATGTAGGGAATCACGCCACGACGGTCATGTGGAATCGGATCGACTTGCGAGGCCATGTCACTCTCCTGGAATGTCGCGGACGCCCTGCCCGCGTCTGCTTCGACACGCATGCACCGCCGATGGTGCCCGGCCTTGATCCGGCTCCGCGTCTCGGGCATGCTGTGGGCCAATTCCGGCGGCCTCGCCTCGAACGCGCATTCGCGCTTCGCTTCATACTCTTGCTTGTCGTAGTCGCTTCAAACCCCATCCACACGGAGCACTCATGCACGATCTGAAAGGCAAAACGATCCTCATTACCGGCGCGAGCACCGGCATCGGCGCGGCGGCAGCAAGGGCGTTCGCGCAGTATGGCGCGAATGTCGCGGTGCACTACAACAGTTCGAAGGACAAGGCCGAGGAAGTCGCGAAGGACGTGCGCGCGCTCGGCGTCACGGCCATCACGGTCGGCGCGGACGTACGCGACTCGAAGGCAATCGACGCCGCCGTCGCGCAAGTCGTCGATACCTTCGGCAAGATCGACGTGCTCATCAACAATGCGGGCAGCCTCGTGAAGCGCGAGCCGATCGCATCCGCGAGCGACGAACTCTTCGACGAGATCATGCACATCAACGCACGCTCGGTGGTCGCGTTCACGCGCGCGGCGCTGCCGTCGCTGCGCTCGGGCGGCGGCGGGTCGATCATCAACGTGACGTCGGTGGCGGCGCGCAACGGCGGCGGCCCCGGCGCGCTGCTCTATGCGGCATCGAAAGGCTTTGTCAGCACGATCACGAAAGGCATGGCGAAGGAACTGATGCCTGACCGCATCCGCGTGAACGCGGTGGCGCCGGGCGTGATTCAGACGCCGTTCCAGGAACGCTTCACGACGCCCGAGCAGCTCGAATCGTTCCGCAAGTCGATTCCGATGGGCTTCATCGGCGAGCCCGACGATTGCAGCGGCGCGTTCCTCTACCTCGCGTCCGAGGCGATGTCGCGCTATGTGACGGGGCAGATCATCGACGTAAACGGCGGGCAGCTGATGCCCTGATCGTCGCACCGCGGCGCTCGTGGTATATAAAACGTCTGCTCTTTCGTCGCATGCAATAAAGGAGAAATACAGGAGATGCTTTTGAAAAAAGAACCGCGCATCCGGTCCCTCGCGCTCGGCGCCATCGTCGCGTCGGCGCTCATGACGGCGGGTTTCGTCGAGACAGCGCCGGCCTATGCGAAAACCGCCGACAACCAGCCGGCCGTTCTGACCGCGTCGGCGGTCGCCGTCGCGGACAAATACGCCGCCGACACCGCCGAGCAGATCTTCAAGCAGGGCGGCAATGCGGTCGATGCAGCCGTCGCCATCGCCTTCACGCTCGCCGTGACGTATCCGGAGGCGGGCAATATCGGCGGCGGCGGCTTCATGACGCTCTACGTCGATCATCGCCCGTACTTTCTCGACTACCGCGAGCGCGCGCCGCTTGCCGCCACGCGCAACATGTACCTCGACGACAAGGGCGAGGTCATCAAGGGCATGAGTCTCTACGGGCACCGCGCGGTCGGTGTGCCCGGCACGGTCGACGGCATGTGGGAAGCGCAGAAGCGCTTCGGCAAGCTGAAGTGGAAGCAGGTGCTCGCGCCCGCCATCAGGTACGCGCAGGACGGCTTCGAAGTCGACGATCAATTGATCAAGCGCCGCGACGACGCCTCGAAGGATTTCGCCGGCAAGACCAACTTCGACCTCTACTTCGGCGGCATGAAGGCGGGCCAGGTGTTCAAGCAGCCCGACCTCGCGAAGACGCTGCAGCGCATCTCCGACAAAGGCGCGAAAGGCTTTTACGAAGGCGAGACCGCCAACCTGATCGCCCGGTCGATGGAAGGCCACGGCCTCATCACCGCGCGCGACCTGAAGGACTACAAGGCCGTGTGGCGTCAGCCGATCACCGCGAGCTGGAACGGCTATCGCGTGATCACCGCGCCGCCGCCGAGTTCGGGCGGCGTCGGCCTCGTGCAGTTGCTGAAGATGAAGGCCGATATCAAGGACAAGTTTCAGGACGTGCCGCTCGATTCCGCGCAGTACATTCACCTCGTCTCCGAAATCGAAAAGCGCGTCTTCGCGGACCGCGCGCAATATCTCGGCGATCCCGATTTCTACAAGGTGCCGGTCGCGCAGCTCATCAACGACGACTACATCCTGAAGCGCGCGCAGGAAGTGAATCCCGATACGCCTTCGGACACGAAGAGCGTCCAGCCGGGACTCGGCACGTCGATGCCCGAGAAAGCGGAGACGACGCACTTCTCGGTGGTCGACAAGTGGGGCAACGCGGTATCCAACACCTACACGATCAACGGCTACTTCGGCTCGGGCGTGGTCGCGGAAGGCACGGGCGTCGTGCTCAACGACGAAATGGACGACTTCGCGTCGAAGCCGGGCGTGCCGAACATGTTCGGTGTCGTCGGAAGCGATGCGAACTCCATCGCGCCGAAGAAACGCCCGCTTTCGTCGATGACGCCGACCATCCTCACGAAGGACGACAAGGTCGCGATGGTGATCGGCACGCCGGGTGGATCGCGCATCTTCACGTCGATCTTCCAGGTCATCACCAACGTCTACGACTTCAACATGCCGCTCGCCGAAGCCGTGGGCGCGACGCGCTTCCATCATCAGCTGCTGCCGCCGAACACGATCTTTCAGGAGCCGTTCCATCAGCTCGATCCGGAGGTCATCAAGCAGCTCGAGGAGAAGGGCTACAAGTTCACGATGCAAGGCTTCAACGGCGACATTCAGGCGATCCGCATAGACGGCGACAAGCCCGAGCCGATGTCCGACCCGCGCGGACGCGGCGTGTCGCGCGTCATCCAGTAATGCGCCGCACAACGGCGAGCAAGTAAAATAGCGGACCGCGCCGGACTAGCGTTTGCCCTAGTCCGGCGTCGTGCCGGTCTTGCCAAAGCCCCGCCCCGCGAGCGATTCCGGGCATATAAGCCCCTCGGCATGACCGGCATGTTTTTCATGGGATTGGACCCCGCGTTCTGTTCCCCTAGTCTCTGTCCTGACCGAGTGCAGCCGCAAGCGCACGTCACTCGGCATCATCCAGAACTACATACGAGACGACCCTGACGATGGCCCCGCAGTGCCCGCCCCGCCACGAGCGCGGCGCACGGTTGCCGTTTCAGCGTGCTGATAAAGGAGCAGCTCATGATGGAATCCCCCGCCCAGCAGCTTGGCGACATCGATATCACCTCCACGGAACGAGACGAAAGCGAGCAGGCCGCGAGCGGCGGATTTCTCGATCGCTACTTCGGCATTTCGCAAACCGGCAGCACGGAAAAGCGTGAGGTCGTGGCGGGCGTCACGACGTTCCTCGCGATGGTCTACTCCGTGTTCGTCGTGCCGGGCATGCTCGGCAAGGCGGGTTTCGACACGAGCGCGGTGTTCGTCGCCGTGTGTCTCACCACCGCATTCGGCTCGCTCCTGATGGGCGTCTGGGCGCGCCTGCCGATCGCCATCGGCTGCGCGATCTCGCTGACCGCGTTCACGGCCTTCGGCCTCGTGCTCGGCAAGGGACTCCCGCCGGCGATCGCGCTCGGCGCGGTGTTCCTGATGGGCGTCGTGTTCACGGCGATCTCCGTCACCGGCGTGCGCTCGTGGATCCTGCGCAATCTGCCGACGGGCGTCGCGCACGGCACGGGCATCGGCATTGGCCTGTTTCTGCTGCTGATCGCGTCGAACGATGTCGGCCTGATCATCAAGAATCCCGCGCCCGGCATGCCGGTTTCGCTCGGGCATATCACGGCGTTTCCGGTGCTGATGTCGGTCGCCGGTCTCGCCGCGATCTTCGGTCTGGAGCGCCGGCGCGTGCCGGGCGGCATCCTGCTCGTCGTGGTCGGTCTGTCGGCAATCGGCCTGATCTTCGATCCGTCCGTGCGCTTTCACGGCATCTTCGCGCTGCCGTCGCTGTCGGCGCCGGGCCATGCCTCGCTGATCGGCGCGATGGACATCAAGGGTGCATTGTCGATGGCCGTGCTGCCGAGCGTGCTGGCGCTCGTGATGACCGCCGTGTTCGACGCGACCGGCACGATCCGCGCCGTGGCCGGCCAGGCGGGCCAGATCGACAAGAACGGTCGCATCGTCAACGGCGGCCGCGCGCTGACCGCCGATTCGCTCAGCTCGATCTTCTCCGCGTGCTTCGGCGGCGCGCCGGCGGCGGCATACATCGAATCGTCGGTGGGCGTCGCGGCAGGCGCGAAGACGGGCCTCGCGGCCACGGTCGTCGGCGTGTTGTTCCTCGTGGTGATGTTCCTCTCGCCGCTCGCCGCGCTCGTGCCCTCCTATGCGACGGCGCCCGCGCTCATGTACGTCGGTCTGTTGATGCTCGGCAATGTCAGCAAGCTGCATTTCGAGGATACCGTCGACACGATGTCGGGCCTCGTCTGCGCGGTGTACATCGTGCTGTCGGCGAATATCGTGACGGGCATCATGCTCGGCTTCACCACGCTCGTGATCGGGCGCATCGTCGCGGGTGAGTGGCGCAAGCTGAATGTCGGCACCGTGGCGATTGCGGTCGTGCTCGCGGTGTTCTATCTCGGCGGCTGGGCGATCTGAACGCTGGCTGCATCGTTTGAAACGCAAACGGCGCGCTGTCCGAAAGGACAGCGCGCCGTTTTTTCTCTGAAGCCCGCGGGCCCGTCAGCCAGCGACGCGCGTGCCGGCCATCTTGCGAATGCTGCGATCGACACGGAACATGATCAGCGAAAGCACCAGCGTAATGAACAGGGCTGTCGCACCGGCGACTACGCTGAGCGACTGAAGCGCCGAAATACGCTTTTCGGAAGCCTCTTCCTCCGCCGCGGTCTTTTTCAACGCGATGGCGGCGTGTTGCGTCTCCCACTCGGAACTGAACTGCGTGATGGCCGAACTGACCACCGAGAAGAATTGGTCTTGCGAGCCGTTGACTTTCTTGCCCACGTCGGCCCGCGACAGCACGTCGTCCAGATACTTCGTTTCCGCTTTCCCGAAGTTTGCGCCGCGATCGGGATTGTCCATCCATGAACCGACGAGTCCTTGCAGGTCGCTCTTCTCCAAGGCGAATCCGGTCCCCACGAGACGCTTTCCATGCTTGAGCAGGACGGTATGCACGCCGTCGACGAGCGCGGCTCTTTCCTTTTCCGCCGGGTCTGTCGGCGCGGCGTCGGTTTCATGCTGATCGGCGGCTGGTTCTGCGTTTTCCAGATGGAACGCCGACGCGCTGACTGAGATATCCGAAGGTACGGCCACTGCCTTCGCTTTGTAATTCATCGCGGCCGGCACGCCAGCCACGACCGCGACGATCAACGCCAGTGTCGCGAGCACCAGAAAGATGATTCTGACGAGTTGCAAATAGCCGTTCTCCAGCTTGCTTATGAAGTACATCGTGTGCGCCCTCTTATTCGAGATTTTTTGTCATGCCGACCACGTGGCGCGGCGGCATGGAGTCGAGACCGTCCGCTCGCGCGAACCGGTACGATTATCTCTGAGAGGAATCCTCACGATCCAGGCTTTCTGTAAATTTTCGAATTACCTGCGCGCTGGCGACACGGGCCGCCAGCACGCGTTGCTCGGGCGCTTCTACTTGTCGACGAGCGCCACTTGCCCCGTCTCCAGCAACGACTTGAGATTCGACAGAATCTTTGGCCACCCGCCCGACACGGCCTCGATGAACGGTTTGCTGTCGCTCACGTGCGTAATGGTGAGTTTGACCGCATCGCCCTGCTGCTCCAGTTCGTAAGTGCAGCGCGAATAGCCCGCGTCCTTCAGATCCTCGCGAAACTCGTTGCGCCATTTGAGCACGAGGCGTTTGCCCGGCTCGGCTTCGAGCACTTCGCCCGCGTCCGCGACGCGCCCGTCGGAGAACAGCATCTTCCATGACGAACCGGCCTGCCAGTCGGATTCCTGGTGCATGCCGAACCAATAACGTTTTATATGTTCCGGCGTCGTCAATGCTTCCCATAATTTATCGGGCGTCGTGCGGATGTAGGTCACATATACAAAGGTGTCGCTACTCATGATCGTCTCCTTCAAGCGTGCGTTTGAGGTCGGACAGAGCGTCCAGGCGCGGACGCTCGAACTTGCTGATCCAGCGTTGCGCGATCTCGTGGATCGGCACCGGATTGAGGAAATGACGCTTCTCGCGGCCGTGACGCTGCGTCGACACAAGATTCGCGGCCTCGAGTATCGCCAGATGCTTCGACACGGCCTGTCGTGTCATGCGAAGGCCATCGCATAGTTCGCCGAGCGTCTGCCCATTAGCTTGATGAAGCCTGTCGAGTAGTTGCCTGCGGCTGGCGTCCGCGAGTGCGCGAAAAACCGAATCGTCATCCATGAGCGCATTATGCAACCATTTGGTTGCATGTCAAGCGGCTTCGTTCGATAAAGCAGCGGCCCGAATGCAACAACGCCCCGGAAGCCTTGCGCTTCCGGGGCGTTGTTCGATGCTCTGACCGGGATGCAGTCGCGCGGTGCTTACTTGCGGCGATAGGATTCGACGAGAATCTCGCAGTTTTGCAGATGCAGTTGCAGCGCACGGTTCCACTCGCGACGCACCGCAGCCTTCGACGCGCGCAGCCAGGAACCGAACGAAACGAGCGGGGATTGTTGTGCAGTGGTTTTCATGAGCGGCTCTCAGGGTAAGTAGCTAGGGAATAACCCTAACTATACGCCGTTTACGCTGCATTGCAACAATTTCACAAAAATGCAACAGGGTATCCCCTAGGTCGCCGGTCAGACTTACTGCGGCACGTCCGGCGCGAGTTGCACGCCTTTCTTGAAAATGAAGCAGCCGTAGCCGCGCGTCTCGCCGGTGGCGATCACGCAATACGCCTTCTTCGCGCGCTCGTAAAACGCGAAGCGCTCGACCGACGCAAACGGCACGGCGCGACCTTCGGCGACGTCGATCTCGCGCTGGGCCTCGCGTTGCACGGCGGGCAGCGCGGCCGCGTCGCCGACGACTTCCATCCGCTCGGCGGGATGATCGACGAAGGTATCGAGCGGCAGCACCGAGAGCACCGCCTGCACCGCGCGCGGCGCGCCAACGCCATCGAGCCGCAGCACGCGGCCGAGCACGGTCTGACGAGCGACCGAATCGGCGGGAAAGTTGGCGTCGCAGATCACGACCTCGTCGCCGTGGCCCATCGCGCAAAGCGCGTGCAGGATGTCGGCGTTGAGCAGCGGATCGATATTCTTCAGCATGTTTTCTTGTTCTCCATGACGTTAGGCCCAGTCGATTTATGGTACGCGCCGCCGCGCCGCTAGGGCACGAGCAAGTCGCCCTGCCGCGCCGCGCCGTCGCCCGCGATGCGCGCGACCAGCATTCCCGCCGTCGCGAAACGTGTCCAGTGCCGCGCGTACAGCACGCCCTCGGTCTGCGCGACGAGCGGCACGAGCCGGTCATCGAGCGGGTCGAGCACGTCGGCGATGACGTCGCCCGCGCGCACCGTCTCGCCGATATCCCGCCGATGCAGAATGACGCCCGACACCGGCGCGTGCACGTATTCGCATCCGGCGAGTGGGGTCGCGCGATGACGCAGCGGCGGCGGTTCCTGCGCCTCGCCCGCGATCATGCCGATATGCGTCAGATAATCGACGATGGCCTGAGCATCGCGCGCAGCCATGTCGTGCGACACGTCGCGCACGCCGCGCAGTTCGAGCGTGACGGAGCGCGTGGCCATCGGAATCGGGAAACGATCTTCGAACGCGCCGCGCAGATAGCGCCACGCCGCCGTGCACGCCTCGTCGAACGGCTCGCCGCCCGACACGTCCGCGAGCAACTGCGCCTCGCTGCCGAGATAGCGCGCGAGCGGCTCGATCGCGGGCCACGCGTCAGGCGTCGTATAAAGATGCGCAACGGCTTCCCAGTCGCAATGAAGGTCGATGACGAGATCCGCATCGCACGCGAGCTTCATCAGTTCGAGGCGCTGCGACTCCAGTTCGGTCGCGGGCCGGCGCGCCGCGAGCGCATCGGAAAGCGCCGCGCGGATCACGCGCGCGTTGTGCGCTTCGTCATCGGCGAGACGGTCTTTCAGTTGCAACGCGAGTCCGGCGCCGAACTCGGGAAAGCGCCGGTTGAAGTCCTGACCCGAGCGCATCTCGAAGCGGCCCATCTGCGCGCCGAACCAGTGCTGATTCAGGCCCGCCGGATTCGCGACCGGCACGAGCACCACGCGCGCACCCAGACGTCCCGCGGCTTCCAATCCGGCAAAGTGCTGCTTGAGAATCCACGCGACGACCATGCCGGGCAATTCGTCCGCATGCAGCGACGCCTGGATATAAACCTTGGGCAAATCGCCGTCCTGCGGACCGAACCGATAGCTCGTGATCGCCCGCCCGGTGCCCAGCGACGCACCGACGAGCGGATGGTGATGAATCTGCATCTGCGAAAGTTCTCTCGTCGAAAAGAAAAGGCATCGCGAGCGATGCCTTTGCGGTCGAATGCGTCGGACGGCGATTAGTGGATCGAGATATCCGTCTCGAAGTACTTCGCCATGATGCGCTTGAACGTGCCGTTCTTCCTGATTTCGACGAACGCGTTGTTCAGGCCGTTCTTCAGATCGGCGTCGCCCTTGCGCAGCCCGATGGCCGTGCCCGGACCGATGATCGCCTTATCCTCCACGATCGGCCCGACGAGCGCGAACGGCTTGCCTTGCGGCTTCTTCAGAAAGCCGATGGCGGCTTGCGCGGCGTCGGTAAACATTGCGTCGATACGGCCCGCGACGAGATCCGCCTCGACCTGTTCCTGATCGCCGTACGGCACGACCGTCACGCCCTGCGGCTCCCACTTCACCTTCGCGTAACGCTCCTGCACCGTGCCCTGCTCGACGCCCACGCGCTTGCCCTTGAGCGATTGAGGCGTCGGCAGAATGCCCGAGCCGGCGCGCGCGACGAGTTGCGCGTGAGTGTCGTAGAGCGGCTCGGTGAAATCGATCTGCTTGAGGCGCTCTTCGGTGATGCCCATGTCGGACAAGACGGCGTCGAACTTGCGGGCCTTCAGGCCGGGAATCATGCCGTCGAAATTGTTTTCGACCCACACGCACTTGACCTTCATCTGCGCGCAAAGCGCATTGCCGAGGTCGATGTCGAAACCGGCGAGTTTGCCGTCGGCCTGCTTGGATTCGAACGGGGGATAGGAGGGATCGACGGCGAAGCGGATTTGCGTGATCTCTTTGGCGTGCGCCGAGAATGACACAGCGGCGAGTGCGGCCAGCACCGCCAATGATGCGGACTTCTTGAATGACATGCTTTTCCTTCTGGACTTTCGATGAGACGGCGAACCATCGCGCGCGAACGCGCGAAAAACCGTGAATGGTAACAAAAGCACACGATTGGCCGCACGACGCCGGTCAAGGCACGACCGAAAGAAACAGGAAAGTCGCAAATATCACGAGATGCACGACGCCTTGCAGGACCGTCGAGCGCCCGGTGCCGAGCGTGATGACGGACACGAGCAGCGTCAGCGCCAGCATGACGATTTCCTTGGGCGCGAGCCCGAGCGAAATCGGCTGGCCGATGACGATGGACACGACCGCGACCGTCGGAATCGTCAGGCCGATGCTCGCGAGCGCCGAGCCGAGCGCGAGATTCAGGCTCGTCTGCAGCCGGTTCAGGCGTGCCGCGCGCACGGCGGCCAGGCCTTCGGGCAGGAGCACGAGCGCGGCGATCACGATGCCGACCACGGCTTCGGGCGCGCCCGCCGCCGCGACGCCCGCCTCGACCGCCGGCGAAAGAAGCTTCGCGAGGCCGACCACCGACACGAGCGACAACATCAGAAAACCGAGCGCAAGCCACGCCTCGCCGTTGCTCGGCGGGGGCGCGTGCGGCGCGTCGTCTTCGTCGTGCGCGCCGGCGGCGACGGGCGGGGTGAACGGCAGGAAGTAATCGCGATGGCGGATCGTCTGCACGAACACGAACGTCACATACAGCACGAGCGAGATCACGCCGACGAAAATCAGTTGCGATGTGGACAGCGCAGGACCGACGACCGTGCTCGTGAAATTCGGCAAAACGAGCGTGAGCACGGAAAGCGCGCAGAGAATCGCGAGCGCGGCCGCCGCGCCCTGCAGTTGAAAGTCCTGAACGTGATGCCGCAAGCCGCCGATCAGCAGACACAAGCCGACGATCGCGCCACTGCAGATCATGATCGCGGCGAACACGGTATCGCGGGGCAGTCCGGCTTTTTCGGGGCCGCCGGAGAGCATCACCGAGACGATCAGCGCGACCTCGATCACCGTGACCGCGATGGCGAGCACCAGCGTGCCGAACGGCTCGCCGACGCGGTGCGCCACCACTTCCGCGTGATGCACGGCCGCGAACACGGCGAACGCGAGCGCAATCGCCGCGAGCACGATCATCACGGTGCTGTGGATGAACGCGGCGGCGGCCAGCACGACGAGCGCGAGAATCGGGGTGGCGAGGGTCCAGTCCAGCTTGAGTTTCATCGGCGCTCCGGGCGGATCGGGTGAATGGGATCGTCGGCTCAATGCGATGTGGCCGCAAGGTCTGCAAATCGCGCCGAATGAATCGGACCCGCTCGGGCGCCGGGCGTGCGAAGTGACTGCCGTGACAAGGGGCCGCAGACCCATCGGCATGATAGCGAAAACGCGGCGTGGCGCGTTCGCCCGTGTGCACGGTCGGTTATGCCGGGAAACTCGAGAGACTTGCTCCTCGCGCCGGCACGCCCGCCGGACAGCGCGCGAACCGGCGGAGGTGCCGATTGCGGCCGTGCGCCTCGCCGTCGGTCACGCCGCCTTGCGGGAGGCGTTGCGGGAAAGAGATGTGATCGAACCAAAGGGCGGCGAACGAGTTCGTCGCCCTTCTGACTACGAGAACACGAAGCACGCGACGAAAAGCGGCACGAAGCGCCCGAACACTTCGCGGTGGACCGGAGCGAAGTCGCGCGGCGCGGCTATGCAATCCACGTGCCTTCGATCTTGTGTCGGGTGCGACGCTATCCGCTATCAGTAAGTCGCGCGTCCTCCGGACAAGTCGAACACCGCGCCCGTCGTGAACGAATTTTCCGACGACGCCAGGAATGCAACCATCGCCGCGATCTCCTTCACTTCGACGAAGCGCCCGCGCGGAATCTTCGACAACATGTAGTCGATATGCTCCTGCTTCATCTGATCGAAAATCTTCGTGCGCGCGGCGGCCGGCGTCACGGCGTTCACCGCGATATCGAGGCCCGCGGTTTCCTTGCCGAGACTCTTCGTCAATGCGATCACGCCCGCTTTCGCCGCGCTGTACGCCGATGCGTTCGGATTGCCCTCCTTGCCCGCAATCGACGCGATATTGACGATGCGTCCGTAGCCGCGCGCGATCATCGTCCTGACGACTGCCTGATTGACGTGAAACGCGGCGTTCAGATCGACGTCGATCACGCGCGACCATTCTTCCGGCGCGTAGTCGGCGACCGTCGCGTTCGCGCCCGCGATGCCTGCGCTGTGCACGAGGACGTCGATCTTGCCGAAGCGATCCAGCGTGCGCGAAGTGGCGTTGGCGACCGCATCGCGATCGGTCAGATCGACGTGCATGGTCTCTACATCGCCCAGACAGACCCGCGCCTCGGACAGCGCGCCTTCATCGCGGTCCCACAGCGCGACGCGTGCGCCGCCTTCTCGCAGACGCTCCGCCACCGCGTAGCCGATGCCTTGCGCGCCGCCCGTCACCACGGCCGCGCGATTCGTGAAGTCGTACTGGTTCATGCGTCGACCGTCCGTTGCCGTTGTTCGCCGAGCCCTTCGATGCCAAGGCGCATGGTCTGCCCGGCGCGCAGATAGACCGCTTCGGGCTTCTGTCCCATGCCGACGCCCGGCGGCGTGCCCGTCGAGATGACATCGCCCGGTTGCAGGCTCATGAAGCGCGACAGATAGGACACGATTTCGCCGACCTTGAAGATCATCGTGCTGGTGTTGCCGTTCTGATAGCGCTTGCCATCGACTTCGAGCCAGAGCGGCAGCTTATGCGGATCGGGCACTTCGTCGGCGGTGACGAGCCACGGCCCGATCGGGCCGAACGTGTCGCAGCCCTTGCCCTTGTCCCAGGTGCCGCCGCGCTCGATCTGATACTCGCGCTCGGACACGTCGTTGATCACGCAATAACCGGCGACGTGGCTCATCGCATCGGCTTCCTCGATGTATGCGCCGCCTTTGCCAATCACGACGCCCAGTTCCACTTCCCAGTCGGTCTTCTTCGAGCCGCGCGGAATGCGCACGTCGTCGTTGGGGCCGACGACCGCCGACAGCCACTTGTTGAACACGACCGGCTCGGTGGGCACGGGCAGATTCGATTCCGCCGCATGATCGGCATAGTTCAGCCCGATGCAGATGAACTTGCCGATGCGCCCGACGCACGGGCCGATGCGCTCGCCCGAAGGCACGACCGGCAGCGTCGACACATTGAGCTTCGCGAGGCGCGCGAGCGATTCGGGCAGCAGCGCGTCGCCCGCAATATCGCCGATTACGCCGGACAGGTCGCGGATCGCGCCGCTGGAATCGAGAATGCCGGGCTTTTCCCGGCCGGGCGCGCCGTATCTAAGCAGCTTCATGAGTCGGTGTTTCCTTGACGGTTGGACAGAAGCCCACAATGTAGAGAAGCGGCTCACGCCTGGATAATGAAAGCTGCTGCCTGGGTGATAACTTTCAGTTATCTTCTCGTAGCCCCCTAGCCGCTCTCAGCCATGCTGCCGAATGCCGATTCCATCGCCGCGCGCCTGCGGCTCAAGCAACTGCGCCTCCTGATCGCCCTCGACGATCATGGATCGCTTCATCGCGCCGCCGACGAAATGGCGCTCACGCAGCCAGGCGCCACGAAGTCGCTGCGCGAAATCGAAGCCACGCTGGGCGCAACGCTCTTTACGCGTTCGCCGCAAGGCATCCAGCCCAACGAACTCGGTCGCTGCGTGATCCGCTATGCGCGGCTGATTCACATGGACGTTGCGCACCTGCGCGAGGAAATGGCGGGGATTCTGCAAGGCACGGGCGGGCGGCTCGCGATCGGCGCGATCACGGGTGCGGTCTCGGGCGTGCTCGTCGATGCGCTCGCGCGCCTGCGCGAGCGTCAGCCTCTGCTTACCGTCGAAGTGGTCGAAGACACGAGCGCCCGGCTTCTGGCCCTGCTCGATCAGGGCAGACTGGATGTCGCGATCTGCCGGGCGAGCGTCGCGCGCCAGCCGGATCAATATCACTACGTCGAATTGCGAGATGAGCCGCTCGCGATCGTCGCGGGCGTCGCGCATGCGCTCGTCGATGCGCCGCGAGTCGAACTGAGCGAACTGGCGTCCAGCCGATGGATCGTCTATCCGGCCATCATGCCGATCCGCAGCCTCTGCGAGCGCGAGTTCAAGGAAGCGGGCCTGCCGCTGCCGTTGCATCCGATCGAGACGGCATCGACCATCACCACCGTCCTGTTGCTGCAACGCGACCCCACGCTCGT
Source organism: Caballeronia sp. INML2 (assembly GCF_023631365.1). Taxonomy (NCBI): domain Bacteria; kingdom Pseudomonadati; phylum Pseudomonadota; class Betaproteobacteria; order Burkholderiales; family Burkholderiaceae; genus Caballeronia; species Caballeronia sp. INML2. The sequence continues at coordinate 36,476 of NZ_JALQDH010000049.1, forward strand.
CGCGATGATGCCGCTCGATATGGCGAGCTTTCTCGCCGATCACGGACTTGCAAGGCGGCTCGCAATCGCCGTGCGATCGCGCACGGAGCCGTATGGCGTCGTGACGAGGAAAGGCGCGACGCTGCCGGCGCCCGCGCGCCTCGTCATCGAAGAACTGACGCGCGTAAAAAACGCGGACGGGTGATGTGCCCGTCCGCGCCTTTGCATTTCTGTCCGACTGCCCGCCCGATTACGACACGAGTTCCGCGTTCAGCGTGATCTTCGCGTTACCCGCGAAGAGCTTCGACACCGGACAGCCTTCTTTCGCGGCCTGCGCGGCCTTGTCGAAGGCGGCTTTATCCGCGCCGGGAATCTTCGCCTTCAGATCGAGCTGGCAGGCGGTGATCGTGAAGCCTTCGCCGTCTTTTTCCAGCGTGACCGTCGATTTCGTTTCGAGGCTCTCGGCCTTCATGCCGGCCATCTCCAGTTGCAGCGAAAGCGCCATCGTGAAGCAGCCCGCATGCGCCGCGCCGATCAGTTCTTCCGGATTCGTGCCCGGACCTTCCTCGAAGCGCGATTTGAAGCCGTACGGCGCTTCGTTGAGCACGCCGGTTTGCGTCGAGATGAAACCCTTGCCGTCCTTGATGCCGCCGCTCCATTTTGCCGATGCTGTCTTTTGCACGAGAGTTCTCCAGAAGATGAAGTGGAACTGCGATGAACGGCGCCGCGCGATGTCGGCGCACGCGTAATGCACGTCTTGGTAATTCGCATGCGCCGTGCCCGGACCGGCACGCTCCGAGCGCGTCGCTTGCATCGTAGCGGATCGCGCCAGCGGGCGCAGAGAGCTTGCGCACCGGCCTATGGCGTTCGGACTATGCCGCCCGCTTTGCCTTGTGCAGCGAGGATTCTCGGGGTCCGGCTGCCGCTGGTCGATTTCATTCGTATGGTCAAAAGCGCTTGCTTCACTTAGCATCCTCTGACCCGCGGATCGACACGCCGCAACCACACGATAACGAACACCACCTCACATGGGTCCACCCACCGAACGCATCCCCGAAGATCGCACGCTTCCCAGTCACGTCGATGTCGTCATCGTAGGCGGCGGCGTCATCGGCATCAGCACCGCGCGTGCGCTAATCGAGAAAGGCCTGTCTGTCGCCGTATGTGAAAAGGGGTACATCGCCGGCGAGCAGTCGAGCCGCAACTGGGGCTGGTGCCGCGCGACGCACCGCGACTTGCGCGAGCTCGAGCTGAGTCTGGAAAGCCTCAAGCTCTGGCGACACATCGATGCCGAACTCGGCATCGACACAGGGTTTCGCCAATGCGGCATCCTCTACGCCGCCGACGATGCGAAAGCGCTCGCCGATCACGAAGCATGGCTCGCGCGCGCCGTGGCGCTCGTCGGCCGCGACGCGCTCGATTCGCGCATCGTTTCGCCGGATGAGACCGGCACGTTGATGTCGGGCGCCGCGCGGCGCTTCGCGGGCGGCATCTACACCCCGAGCGATGGCCGCGCCGAGCCGCAACGCGCCGTGCCTGCGATGGCCGTCGCATTGCGCGAACGCGGCGTGAAAGTGCTGACGCCCTGCGCGGTGCGCGGCATCGAGACGAACGGCGGCGCGATCAGCGGCGTCGTCACTGAGTACGGACGCATCGCGTGCGGGAGCGTGGTCGTCGCGGGCGGCGCATGGACGCGATATTTCGCCGGCAGCATCGGCGTGGATGTGCCGCAACTCATGGTGCGCTCATCGGTGATGCGCACGTCGCCGCTGGAGAATGGCCCCGACGTGAGCGCATGCAATCAGGAGATGGGATACCGCAAGCGTCTCGACGGCGGCTACACGATCGCCAACGCGTTTCATAGCTATCACGACATCACGCCGGACAGTTTTCGCCTGTTCACGAAGTTCCTGCCTGCGCTGAAAAGCCAGTTCGGCTCGACCAAGCTCGCACTGAATGCGCGGTTCTTCGAGGAATTGCGCCGGCCGCGCCGCTGGCCGCTCGATCGGCCGACCGTCTTCGAGACCTCGCGCACACTCGATCCCGCGCCCGTCGAGGCCTTCAACAAGGCCGCGGTCACGGAGTTCCGCGCGCTCTTTCCGGCGCTTGCCGGACTGCGCATCGAACAGGCGTGGGCCGGATACATCGACGTGACGCCGGATGCCGTGCCGGTCATCTCCGCCGTCGACGAAAAGCGCGGGCTCTTCATCGCGACGGGCTTCTCGGGGCACGGCTTCGGCATCGGGCCGGCTGCGGGCAGGCTGATGGCGGACCTCGTCGCCAACGACGCACCGCTCGTCGATCCGCGCGCGTTTCGCCTGTCACGATTCTTCGATGGCAGCAAGATCGAGATGGACGGCGGCTTCTGATACATCGGGCATGCGCGCGCCTGCGGTCGGCACGCGCTAACATACCGGTTTTGCGGACGCCGCCGTCTCGTGGCGTTCGCCCGGTTCAGTTAAACGGCGCACACGCGCCGTTCGTTTTTGAGGCTTACATGGCATCCACGTCTGTCCTTTACATCGACGTCTGGTCGGACTTCGTGTGTCCGTTCTGCTATCTCGAGACGCCCGTGCTCGATCAGTTCCGCAATGCCTACGGCGATGCGGTCGAGATCCGCTGGCACGCGTTCGAGTTGCGCCCCGAGCCCGCGCCGCTGGTCGATCCGAACGACGAGAAGATCGTCGAGTCCTGGGAAAACTCGGTCCGTCCGCTCGCGGAAGAACGCGGCGTGACGATGCGCTTGCCGCCGGTCACGCCGCGCAGCCGCAAGGCCTTCGAGACGGCCATGTTCGCGCGTGAATCCGGCCGCTTCGATCTCGTGCATCGGGCGATCTTCAAGGCGTATTTCGAGGAAGGCATCGATATTGGCGACACGGACTCGCTGCTCGACATCGCGGCAACCTGCGGTGTCGATCCGGAGATGCTCGAAGAAGCGCTCGATGACGGCACGTACACCGATCTCGTGATCGAAGATGAAGAGTTCGCGAAGAAGCTGGGCGTGAGCGGCGTGCCGTTCGCGGTGCTCTCGCGAGAGGCCGCGCCCGGCCAGGAACCGCCGCCGCCGATCGCGCTGCGCGGCGCCGCGCCGATCCAGCATTTCGAGGCGGCCGTCGAGCGGCTCTTTCCGGACGGCTTTCCGGGGGTCTGAACCGCCTTCGCGGTCGGTCGCGCGCGAGCCTAGCTGTGCTCGGCCATGAACGATTTCAACGCGATGCGCTGCGCCGGTTCGAGCGATTCGAACTCGAGCCCGTAGGCCGCACTGCCGTCGACGGGATCGGTCGAGCCCACATGACGCACGATCGCGATGGTGTCGATCTTCACGTCGACTCCATCGGTCTTGAACTGAAACGCGAGGTGCAGACGACCGCCCACTTGCGCGGCGGGATTGGCGACGGTCAAGGACATCCCGTAAGGGCTGATGTCGCTGACACGGCCCAGTTGCCGCGCAGTCTGCGGCTCACCATCGGCCACAAAGTGCGCGGCAAGCCGCGTCGGCATGCGCGCGAATTTGCGCGTGCGCAATCTGCGGATCGCGCCCGGCGCGGACAGCACCGCGTAGTTGAACGGCTCGCGACAGGTGGCATCGACGGTACAGGCGAAGCGGAACACGCCCCGCCCCGTGAGCGCGACCAGATCGACTTGCTCGCCGAGCGTCAAATCGAGCGGATCGAACCCGGCCATCAACGGTTGCGTCACGAATAGCGAGCGCTCTCCATTGCGACGCGGCGTCGAGAATCCGATCACCCGGCTCGCGTACATTGCGGAGCCCGTACCGCCGGTGCCGCGCAACCCGACCCGCGCGCCGATGGTGAGACCGATGTCTTCGAGCGTCAGCGGTCCGTCCTTGACGGCGTCGTCTTCAGCCACGCTCGGTGCCGGCTCCCGGAGCGCGCGGTGCGGCTCGAAATGGCGGAACATGAATTCGAGCGAGTGAGTGTCGGGCACGGTGGCGCCCGCATCGAAGAGCAGGGCGCCATCGGCGGCGACGATCGGCCATTCGAGGCAGGCGTTGAGCGGAATCTCGGAAGCTTCAAGGCGCACCAGCGACTGGCGCGCGTCCACGGCGGTTTCGGCGGTCATCTTTCGGACGATTCTTAAGTTTTTCGCAATCGTCGTGCTTGCCGAGTTTGCCGTCAAGTGCCGCCTGGCAAATTTTACGTTGGCGCACTTAGGTTTTTATCGCCAAATGGACTTCCTACCGGTTAGCGGCGGCCGCCGGTTTATGCGCATAAACGTTTTGATGCGAATGCGTTCTCAGCGAATCGTCGCGCCGGACTCGGCTGAACGAGAGAGCGGCGTGGAGCGCGCATTCGTCACGCTCTCGATCGCGGCGAGTACTTGCGGCACATCGGGTGGCGCGCCCTCTTCGCCGACCGAAATGGAACGCCCCGGATCGTCTACGCCGAAATGTTCGCGCGAGGTCGCGGCGAACAGCATGACCGTGCGACGCTGCAGCGCATGCGCGAGATGCACGAGCCCGGTGTCCGTGCCGACAACGAGTTCCGACGCCTGAATCCAGTGCGCGCATTCGACTACGGATAGCTTCGGCAGAACGACGGCGCCCGGCACGAGCGCTGCAATGGCTTGCGCTTCGCCCTGCTCGCGTTCCGTGCCCCACGGCAGCGCGATCGAGTAACCACGTGCGGCGAGCCAGCGGCCCACCTCGCCCCAATGCTCCTTCGGCCACTTCTTCACATCTGCCGACGTCGCGTGAAAAAGCATCGCAAAACGCGCGTCACGCGGAATATTCAGTTCGCGTGTGAGAGCCGGAAGGCGAATGTTGTAGTCCGGCGTGTCGTCGAGTTGATAGCCGAGTGCGTCGGCGACACTCACGCGCATGCCGCGCCACGCGTCGGTGAGCGGCCGAGGGCCGAAGCGCGCGTTGTACGCGAACGCCGCGCCGCGCTCGCCGAGATCCTGATTCTGGTAGCCGTAGCGCCGCCGCCCACGGGCGATGAACGCAATGATCGCGCTCTTGTACACGCCGTGAATATCGACGATAACGTCGTACTTCTCTGCCCGCAACTCGCCGATCGACGCCGCGATCTCCTTGAGATCGTTCCAGCTGCGCGCCTTCTTGAACTTGCGCAGCGGTGCGCTCAGCACGCGGTCGACGCCCGGATTCCAGCGGATGATATCGGCGAAGGCGGCGTCCGCTGCCCAGTCGATTTTGGCGGACGGAAACGCGCGCCGCAGATCGGACACGACCGGGAGCGTCTCGACGATATCGCCGAGCGACGTGACTTTGACGATCAGAATTCGCTTCATGGATGGTACGGGAATGCTCCGGTGCATGTTTCGGCACAGCAACACGCTGTGCCAGGACCGGAAAACCAGCGATTCTAATGAATTTGAGACAAAGGCACTGTCAGCGTTTGTAAGCGTCGTGCGTAAGCGGACGCGGCGACGGTTCCAGAATAGTCCAATCGGGCATGCCCGTCGCCGCGCGCGATGACGATCAGAGCGAGCGCGCCGAGAAGGTGTCGCACTGGCCGACGTCGCCCGACGACATGCCGCGCCGCAGCCAGCGCTGGCGCTGCGCGCTCGTGCCGTGCGTGAACGCTTCGGGCACGACACGCCCTTGCGACTGCTGCTGCAGACGATCATCGCCAATCGCGGCAGCCGCGTTCAGCCCTTGCTCGAAATCGCCCGGTTCGATCAGCTTCGCGTTGTCGCGTTGCGCGACCGCCGCCCAGACGCCCGCGAAGCAGTCCGCCTGCAACTCGACGCGCACCGACAGCCCATTCGCCTGCTCGCGCGTCATCCGCGAGCGCGCCTGATCGACCTTACCCATGATGCCGAGCACGTTCTGCACGTGATGCCCGACTTCATGCGCGATCACGTACGCCTGCGCAAAGTCGCCGCCCGCGCCGAAGCGGTCGCGCAACTCGCGATAAAACGAAAGATCGATATACACCTTGCGGTCGCCGGGACAATAGAAGGGGCCCATCGCCGACTGTCCCGTACCGCACGCGGTCTGCGTCGCGCCCGAGAACATCACGAGCCTGGGCGCCGGATAATCCTGATTCAATTGCGCCCGGAAGATGTGCTGCCACGTCTGTTCCGTGTTGCCGAGCACGCGGCGCACGAACACGGCGCCGGGATCGTTGGCGGGCTGCGCGTTGCGCGGCGCGGCCTGTTGTTGCGGCGCGTTGCCCTGCAAGACTTGCGCGCCGTTGATGATCGTCATCGGATTGATGCCGAAGAAATACGACGCTGCAAGCGCCACGATGATCGTCCCGATGCCGAGCGACCCGCCGCCGATGCGCAAGCCGCCTCCGCCGCGCCGGTCTTCTACGTTCTGACTTTCTGGCTGGTCATCGAGGCGCATGATGCTTCTCCTACCCGCGCGGTGCGCGTGGTCAAAAGCCATTATGGTACCCGCGCCCGCCGCACGTCTCGTGCCGCTTCAACGTAAAAGTTGTTTCTCAGCGCTTCATCGTGCGGCGTGCGATCAGTGCGGTCGATTGTCGCGAAAGCGTGTGCGCGCTCGTGCCGCACTGCACTATGCCGTCGCCCCGAAATAATCGAGGAATCAACCTCATAGCACCGCTAACCCCTTGAAACCGCGGCATTTGCGCGCAATGCACATTCACTGACGCAGCGCAACACTTTCTCGAAATAGCGCTAAGCTCCGCCCCGTTACACGTCTGGTGTGAACTTCAAGGCACAAGTCATCATGCATTCGACTCCCGAAGCACTCGATCTGGCGCGGATCCAGTTCGCGTTTACCGTCTCTTTCCACATCATATTTCCTGCGCTTTCCATCGGACTCGCGAGTTTCATCGCGGTGCTCGAGGGCGCCTGGCTCAAAACCGGCAAGCCGGTCTACAAGGAGCTGTGTCTTTTCTGGTCGAAGGTCTTTGCTGTCGCATTCGGCATGGGCGTCGTGTCGGGCGTCGTGATGGCGTACGAATTCGGCACCAACTGGGGCGGCTTTTCGAGCTTCGCCGGTCCCATCACCGGGCCGCTGCTCACGTACGAAGTGATGACCGCCTTCTTCCTCGAAGCGGGCTTCCTCGGCATCATGCTGTTCGGCTGGAACAAGGTGGGTCCGAAGGCGCACTTCGGTGCGACGCTGATGGTCGCCATCGGGACGATCATCTCCACGTTCTGGATTCTCGCGTCCAATAGCTGGATGCAGACGCCGCAGGGCTTTCGCATCGAAGGCGACCATGTGGTGCCGGTGGACTGGTGGGCGATCATCTTCAACCCGTCCTTCCCGTACCGGCTCGCGCATATGGCGATTGCGGCGTTCATCGTCGCGGCGCTCGTCGTCGCCGCTACCGGCGCGTGGCATCTGCTCAAAGGCCGGCGCGATCCGGCCATCAGAAAGATGTTTTCGATGTCGCTCTGGCTGCTGCTCGCATTGACGCCGGTCCAGGCGCTCGTCGGCGACGCCCACGGCCTGAACACGCGCGAACATCAGCCGGCCAAGATCGCGGCGATCGAAGGCATCTGGGACACCGAGAAAGGCGGCACCGCGCTCAATCTCTTCGGCATTCCCGACATGGAAGCCGAAACCACGAAGTACGCCGTATCGATTCCGCATCTCGGCAGCTTGATCCTCACGCATAGCTGGGACGGCGAGATTCGCGGACTGAAGGAGTTTCCCAAGCAGGACCGCCCGAATTCGACGCTCGTGTTCTGGAGCTTTCGCGTGATGGCGGGTCTCGGCGTGCTGATGATCGTGATGTCGGTTGCCGCGTGGTGGCTGCATCGCAAGCGCAGGCTGTTCGATGCGCGCTGGTTCCATCGCTTTGCACTGGCGATGGGCCCGACCGGATTCATCACGCTGCTCGCGGGCTGGGTCACGACCGAAGCCGGGCGCCAGCCGTGGGTCGTGTACGGCGTGATGCGCACGGCCGATGCCGTGTCGCCGGTCACCGCGCAGCAAGTCGGCGTGTCGCTGCTCGCGTTCGTCATCGTCTACACGATCGTGTTCGGCACCGGCATCTACTACTTGCTCAAGCTGCTGCGTCACGGTCCCGCGTTGCCGGGGTCGCACACGCCCACATCCGACGGCAGCGCGCGCCGGCCGCTCAGCCTTCCGCATCAGTCCATCGAAGGAGCCTAAGTATATGGACCTCACACTCGCCTGGGCCGCGATCATCGCGTTCGGTCTTTTCCTCTACGTGGTGCTCGACGGCTTCGATCTCGGCATCGGCATTCTCTTTCCGTTCTTCCCCGACCAGCGTGATCGCGACGTGATGATGAACACCGTCGCACCCGTCTGGGACGGCAACGAGACCTGGCTCGTGCTCGGCGGCGCGGGACTCTTCGCCGCCTTCCCGATGGTCTACTCGACCGTGCTGTCCGCGCTTTATCTGCCGCTCGTGCTGATGCTCGTGTGCCTGATCTTCCGCGGCGTGTCGTTCGAGATCCGCGCGAAGGCGCAGCGCACGAAGCCCATGTGGGATCTCGCGTTCATCGGCGGATCGGCGGGCGCGACCTTCTTTCAGGGCGTGGCGCTCGGCGCGTTCCTGGGCGGCATTCCCGTCGCCGATGGCCGTTTCGCCGGCGATCCCTTCGGCTGGTTCTCGCCCTTCTCGATCTTCACGGGCGGCGCGCTCGTCGTCACGTATGCGCTGCTCGGCGCGTGCTGGCTGATCGCGAAAACCGAAGGCGATCTGCAGCGGCGGATGTATCGCGTGGTATGGCCGCTGACGCTTTTGCAGCTCGCGACGATCGCGGTGGTCAGCGTCTGGACGCCGCTGCAGGATGCGGGCATCGCGTCGCGCTGGTTCGATTCGCCGCTGTTCTACCGCCTGCTGCCGGTGCCGGTGCTCGTCGCGGCTTGTGCATGGGCGATGCGCCGCTCGATTCAGTCGCGTCACGAGAAGCGTCCGTTCGCGGTGGCGCTCGGCTTCGTGCTGCTCGGCTACGCGGGACTCGTCGCGAGCATTTCACCGCACGAGATTTTCCCCGGCGTGTCGATCTGGGACGTGGCCGCGCCCCGTTCGAGCCAGCTCTTCACGATCATCGGCGCGGCGGTGATCCTGCCCGTGATCGTCGCTTATACGACGTTCGGTTATTGGGTCTTCAGGGGAAAGGTACGTCATGGCGAACATCATTACCACTGAACGCGCACGGAAGATTTTCTGGTTCGTCGCGCTGTGGATGGCGGGCGTCGGCGGCACGATGCTGCTCGCGCTCCCGTTCAAGTTGCTGATCCGGGCGGGAGCCGCGATTCACTGACGCGCGAAGCCCGCCCGCTCAGAACCACGCCGCCGCGATCAGCCCGCCCACGATCCCGAACACCACCACCGCGGCCGCCACGAACGCGAGCACGCGTGGAGGAAACGACCGCGCGAGCATCGCGAGCGACGGCACGCTGACGGGCGGCAGCGTCATCAGGAGCGCGCCGGCCGGGCCCGTCGCCATGCCGAGCGACAGCATCGCCTGAATGATGGGCACCTCGCCCGCCGTCGGAATCACGAAAAGCGTGCCCGCGACGGCAAATGCGGCGATCCACAGCATGCCATTGCCGATATCCGGCCCGATGTGCGGAAAGAGCCACGCGCGCGCCGCGCCGAGCAGCAGCACGAGCACGATGTACTCCGGCACGAGCCGCAAGGTCATGCGGCCGAGGATCTTGACCCAGCGGGAGAACGCAGTGCCGGGCTCGTCTTCTTCGATCAGCTTCGCGAGCGCCTGACGCGACGCTGCCGCCTGCGCCGGCGTCACCATGCGGTTCACCGCGTAGCCAAGGCCGAACACCATCAGAACGCCGAGCACGAGGCGCAAACCGGTCCATTGCCAGCCGAGCACGAAGCCCATGAAGACCAGCGCCGCCGGATTGAGCACCGTATTGCCGAGCCAGAACGCGACAGCCGCGCCCGGCGCCGCCTCGCGCGCGCGCAGGCCCGCGACGACCGGCGCCGCGCAGCACGTGCACATCATTCCCGGCAAGGACATGAGGCCGCCATTCACGACGCTGCCGAAATTGTGCTCGCCGAGCGCCCGCGCGACCCAGCGCGGCGGAATCAGCGCCTGCACCGCGGAGCCGAGCAGCAGGCCGAGCACCATGGCCTGCCAGATCGCTTTGCCGTAGGCCATCGCGTAGTCGAGCGCAGCTTGCCATGAAGGTTCCGGCGCGCTGGCGGACGTGCCCATCAAAATTGACTTACCGATCGAATGCTGGCTCGCCGCGACGAACGCGCGGTTGTAGTAGGGAAACCATTTCACGTAGAAGAGGCCTGCGACGGCGATCAGCAGGAACACCATCCAGCCGAGGGCGACGCGCGGTTGTCGGAGCGTGGTCATAATTTTTTGTTTCGTGGGGTGAAAATGGGTCAGCCGAGCGCGGGCGTCGTCTCGGCAAGTTGCGCGAGAAGGGCCTTCGCCTGCTCGATGTTGTCGGCGTCGTTCGGACGGAACAGCACGTGCGCCGCGTGCGGCAATTGCGTGTAGAGCGCCTGATTGCTGCGCCGGTACGCGGGATCGTAATGGTGGTCGATCAGTTCGGCAAAGAGCGCGGCGCGCGCGTTCTCATCGATCAGCCGATGCCAGTGCGCCACGCGCTCGCGGCTATGCAGTGCGACGAGCTTCGTCAACTGCGCCTTGAAGAACGCGGGATCGTCGAAGAGATGGCCGTAGTCCTGCAACAGAAACGCGATGCGGTCCTCGCGGCGCGCTTCCACCTGCACGCACGACGCCACGTGCAGATTGTCGAGCACGGCATCGGGCATCGTGATCGAGCCGATGCGCCGCCCTTCCGCCTCGACGAAAACCGGCTTGGCGGGATCGAAACCCGAGAGCGCGTGCACGAGCGCCGAATCGAATGCTTTTTGCGACGGCTGCGCGCGCCCCGGCAGCGCGCCGAGCAGCGATCCGCGATGCGCCGCGAGCGCTTCCAGATCGAGCGTCTGCGCGCCCGCCGAGTCGAGCGCCTGCAATAGCCGCGTCTTGCCGCTGCCGGTATGGCCGATCAGTGCGATATAGCGAAACCGCCCGGGCAGCGTGCCGAGCCGCTCGATCACGTCGCGCCGGTAGCTTTTGTAGCCGCCGTCGAGTTGGCGCGCCTGCCAGCCGATCATGTTGAGCCACGTCGTCATCGAGCCCGAGCGTTTTCCTCCGCGCCAGCAATAGACGAGCGGCCGCCAGTTGCGCGGCTTGCCGGCGAAGATCGTGTCGAGATGCGTTGCGATGTTGCGCGCGACCATCGCCGCGCCGACGCGCGTCGCCTCGAACGGCGACACCTGCTTGTACATCGTCCCGACGATCACGCGCTCCTCGTTGCTGAGCACGGGCGCGTTGATCGCGCCGGGAATGCGGTCTTCGGCGAATTCGAGCGGCGTGCGGACGTCGACGATTTCGTCGAAATCGCTCAGACGATCGATGGAAACGAGCAGGTTTTTCACGGGCTGCGGGCGGGTTTTGGCTGAATCAAGCGGAAAATTATCGCATGCAGGCGGATTTCGGCCCGACGGCGCATTTTTGAGCGCGGCGCGGCGCGCGCGAAGCGGCTAAAGTGCATCAATCGATCCATCCGGGGGAAGCGATGAGCTATCACGAGACGATCGGCGCGCGCCGCTACCGCTTCGACGATCTGAAGACGCTGCTCGCGCGTGCCAGCCCGCGCCGCTCCGGCGACGAACTCGCGGGCGTCGCCGCGGCGACGGAGGAAGAGCGCGTCGCCGCGAAAATGGCGCTCGCGCAGGTGCCGCTCGCCGCGTTTCTCGACGAGCCGCTCATCCCCTATGAAGACGACGAAGTCACGCGCCTGATCGTCGATACGCACTCGCGCGAGGCCTTCGCACCGATCGCGCATCTGACCGTCGGCGAATTCCGCGAGTGGCTGCTCGCCGACAGCACCGACACCGCCGCGCTCGAAAGCATCACCATGGGCGTCACGCCGGAAATGGCCGCGGCCGTTTCCAAGCTGATGCGCAACCAGGACCTGATTCTCGCTTCCAGGAAGCGCCCGGTCGTCACCCGCTTTCGCACGACCATCGGATTGCCCGGACATCTGTCGGTGCGCCTGCAGCCGAATCACCCGACCGACGATCCGAAGGGCATTGCCGCATCCATGCTCGACGGCCTCCTTTACGGCTGCGGCGATGCGGTCATCGGCGTGAATCCCGCCTCGGATTCGCCCGCCGCCATCGGCAAGTTGCTGGCGATGATGGACGACTTCCGCCAGCGCTACGACGTGCCGATGCAATCGTGCATTCTCACGCACGTCACCAACACGCTCGCGGCGATCGAGCAAGGCGCGCCCGTCGATCTCGTGTTTCAGTCGGTCGCGGGCACCGAGCGGGCGAACGCGAGCTTCGGCGTATCGCTCGGGCTGCTGGAGGAAGCGCACGATGCGGCGCTGTCGCTTCGGCGCGGCACAGTTGGCGACAATGTCATGTACTTCGAGACGGGACAAGGCAGCGCACTGTCGGCGAATGCGCATCACGGGCTCGATCAGCAAACGTGCGAAGCGCGCGCATACGCGCTCGCGCGGCGCTTCAGACCGCTTCTGACGAACACGGTGGTCGGCTTCATCGGCCCGGAGTATCTTTTCGATGGCCGGCAGATCATCCGCGCCGGACTCGAAGATCACTTCTGCGGCAAGCTGCTCGGTGTGCCGATGGGCTGCGACATCTGCTACACCAATCACGCCGAAGCGGATCAGGACGACATGGACACGCTGCTCACGCTGCTCGGCGTGGCGAACGTCAACTTCATCATGGGCGTGCCGGGCGCGGACGATGTCATGCTCAACTACCAGAGCACGTCGTTTCATGACGCGCTCTACATCCGCCGCGTGCTGAACCTGAAGCGCGCGCCGGAGTTCGAAGCATGGCTTGCGAAGATGCGCGTCACCGATGGTCACGGCAGCCTTCTCGCGGCGCCCGCGCAACCTCTGCTCGAATGGATCGACTCATGACGGACGCCGACGCATGGAACGCGCTGCGGCGCTTCACCAACGCGCGCATCGCGCTCGGCCGCGCGGGCAGCAGTCTGCCGACCGCGCCCTTGCTCGCGTTCGAACTGGCGCATGCCCAGGCGCGCGACGCGGTGCATCAGCCGCTCGATACGGCCGCGCTGGGCGCGACACTGCGCGCCGCCGGTTTCGAGACGCTGGACGTGCAAAGCGCCGCGCCGGATCGCGATCATTATCTGCGTCGCCCGGATCTCGGCCGCATGCTCGACGAGGCGAGCGTTGCCCGTTTGAGCGCGCACTCCGCCGCGACCGACGATCCGCCCGAACTCGTCTTCGTCGCCGCCGATGGCTTGTCGGCTTTTGCTGCGCAACGTCATGTCGCACCGTTGCTTATGTGTCTGCGCGGAACATTCGACGGCTGGAAGGTGGCGCCCGTCGTGATCGCGACGCAGGCGCGTGTCGCGCTGGGCGATCGCATCGGTGAGCTTTTACGGGCGAGGATCGTCGTCGTGATGATCGGCGAGCGGCCGGGACTCAGTTCGCCCGACAGCCTCGGGCTTTATGTGACTTACGCGCCGCGCGCCGGGCGCCACGATGCCGAGCGCAACTGCATCTCGAACGTGCGGCCCGAAGGACTCGATTACGAGAATGCGGCCTTCAGGCTGATGTGGCTGTTGAATGAAGCGCGCAGGTTGAAGCTCACAGGTGTCGGTCTGAAGGATCATAGCGGCTCGTTACCCGCGCGGGATGATGGGATTGTTGAGGGTTAGGTTTTTGTTTCGCCGGATCCCGTTTTCGTATTGGTTTATTAGCACTGCCCCTGTGCGGGGCAACGCCAATAAACCACAAAGAAAACGGGATCCGGCGAAAAAAACCAGCCATCCACGGCAATCTCGCTGGCCGAGCAAAAAAAACCGAAGCGTCGTCAAACCCGCAACTTCCGATACAACGTCGTACGCGAGATGCCGAGCGCCCGCGCCGTCGCCGACACATTGCCCCCGTGCGCCCTGAGCGCCGCGGCCACCGCGCTCGCTTCGATATCCACGAGACGCGCCCCGCTCACCGGCAGCGGCGCGTCTTCGATCAAACCGCCTTCACCGAGCTCATCGAGAAAATCATGCGGCAGATGTTCGACACCGATATGCGTGTCGTGATCGTCGAGCATGGCCGACGCGGTGCGCAGCACATTGCTCAATTGCCGGAAGTTGCCCGGCCACGGATGACGCGCGAAGAGCGCGAGCACGTCGTCATCGATGCCGACGATGCGGCCCGCGAAACGCTCGTGGCGCAGCATCTCGTCGACGACCGCGCGCAGATCCGTCCGTTCCGCGAGCGGCGGCAGCGTCACCGAAAGGCCATTGATTCGGTAATACAGGTCCTCGCGAAACGTCCCCTGCGCAACGCACTCACGCAACCGGCGGTTGCTCGCGCAGACGAGCGTGAAATCGACCGGCACCGCGCGCGCCGCGCCGAGCGGCTCGACGACGCGTTCCTGCAGCACGCGCAGCAAGCGGCTTTGCATCGCGAACGGCATATCGCCGATTTCATCGAGGAAGAGCGTGCCGCCGTTCGCCTGCACGATCTTGCCGATCGCGCCGCGCTTCGCCGCGCCCGTGAATGCGCCCTGCGTATAGCCGAAAAGCTCCGATTCGATCAGCGTCTCCGGCAACGACGCGCAGTTCACCGCGACGAACGGCCCCGTGCGGCGCGGCGAATCGCGGTGAATCGCGCGTGCGAGCATTTCCTTGCCGGCGCCCGTCGGCCCGCCGATCAAAATGGCGATGTTCTTGCCGATGACCTTCCGCACGCGCGCCACGATGTCGTTCATCTGCGCGTCGCCGGTGCAGAGATCGGCGAGGCTCGACCCGCTTTGCTCGCGCACGGCCATCGCGGTTGTCGCAGGCGACACGCTGGATGCCGGACGCGCATGAAATTCGATACTCGCGAACACCGCGACGCCGCTATGCAGTTCGAGACGGCACGGTGCGTCGCCCGCGCACGCGATCAGCGAGTCGACGCGCTCGCCGAACAGCGCCTCGAGCGTCTGTGAGCGCAGATGCGCCAGTTCGAACCCGAGCTGGAATTGCGCGCTGCGGTTCGCGCACAGAAGGCGGCCGTCGAGATCGAATACGGCGAGGCCCTCCATCAGCGTGCCGATAAACTCGGGCCGGCTGTGAAAGCGGATGCGCAACCCGTCGCCGAACGCGCTCGCGATCAGGCGGTTCTCAATCATCTGCCCGGACATCTTCACGAGCGCCATCGTGTGCTGGTGATAGCCGCGCCGGTCGCCAGTCACATCGAGGACGCCGGAGAGATTGCCGTGCGGATCGAGGATCGGCACGCTCGAACAACTGAGGAAATGATTGGCGCGCAAATAATGCTGGTCGCCATGAACGGTGACGGCGGTGCGCTCCGCGATCGTCGTGCCGATGGCGTTGGTGCCCTGATGCGCTTCACTCCACACCGCGCCCGCCCTCAGCGCGACTTTTTCGGCACGGGCGAGAAAATCGTCGTCGCCGAGCGAATGCAGGATAAGACCGCTCGCATCCGTCAGCGCGATCATGCTGTGCGTATTGGCGATCTGCGCATACAGCGTTTCCATCACCGGCAGTGCGTGCGCAAAGAGCGCGCGGCTCTCGCCGACCTTGACGGCGAGTTCCGCGCCCGACAGCACGGCGTAATCCGGGCGCATCGTCTCGCACAACCCGAATGTGGCGGAGCGCTCGTGCGAATGACGGATGACGTCGCATTGCGCAGGCTGCAAGGCCGCGCCGATGGCATGCTGCATCGCCTCCTCCTTTCCGGTTCACTGTCGCTCGCTTGTCTCTCGCGGCAATGTAACACCGTCGCGGCGTGCGGGTCGATGCGAGGAAGCACGCAGACGCGCCCGCACGGCGTTTCCGACGTTCCCGGCGCTACAGCACGAGCGAACCCGCCGTGATCGCGATGACCAGGAACACGACGAACAGGATCAAGAAGATGAAGAAAAAAATCTTGGCGATGCCCGCCGCGCCGGATGACACACGTGTAAAACCGAAGAAACCGGCGACGACGGAAATGATTGCGAACAGGATGGCGAGCTTCAGCATGACGAGTCCGTTGTGTGTTGAACTGCCTTCAGCGTGCAAGCTGCATGCCATGACGGTCATCGTCGATTTTTGTCGCGTGCGACGAGAAAATTCGACAGTTAGTTGCGCATCGGCTCAGAAAAAAGCGGGCAGCGAACTGCCCGTCTGAATAGCGTTCTCAGCGTACCGCCCGCGCCCGAGTGTCGGCGGTTGCTGCGACGGTCGCACGCGCGGCAGTGGCTACCGGCGCCGGCTGTCGCGTGCCGAGCCACGTCGCGACCCGACGGTGCGCGTGCGGCACGGCGAGCAGCGCGCCGATCGCGATGGCATCGGCGGCAAGGCCGGCTGGCACGTTGACGAGGCCATCGGTGAGGGTGAACAGGATCGAATCGACGACGAGCGAGATCACCGTCCCCGCAACGAAGGACACCATGCCGTCACGCCCCAACGCGCCGACCCACGGCAAACGACGCGCCACGGCCTTGACGACGCCGTAACGCGCCAGATTCGCTGCAATCCACGCGATGGCCAGGAAATTGACGACGCGCGGTCCGGCCAGATCGCGCTTGAAAGCGCTATCCAGCACGGGCGGCAGCACGAGCAGCTTGTAGTACGCCATGCCCGCGATCAACGCGACCGCGCCCGCACTCACGATCCAGCCGAAGCGGTTCGTGCTCACTCGCCGGTAAACCGGCTGGCAGCGCGCCAAAACGCCCAGCACGAACATCAACTGCCACGCGGCGGGATTGAAATCCCACAGGTTGTCATCGACGGACGGCATGTATTCGCCAATCTGCGATGCGAAGGCCCACAACGCGAGGCTCAGACCCAGCAACAGCCAGGGCTTGCTGCGCGCGAGCGGCAGCATGAGCGGCACGGCGAGCGCGAAGAGCGCGTACATCGGCAGAACGGCGGCAAGATACGGCTGGCGCTCGAATGTGAGAATCTGCGCGATCGACGAAAGCGGCTGCGACATCAGGCTGTCGAGGTCATGCAGCGCGAGATTCGGCGCGTGGCCGAAAAACGGCCGCAGCAGGAAGGACGCGACGAGCATCAGCGAGGCGGTGACCAGAAACGCGCGATAAAGCTCGAACGCGCGTTTGAGGAAGCGCACGCGGGCCACGCTTTCGGAGCGTCGCTGCGCGAGCGACCCATACGCCGTCGCCGTGGCGAAACCGCCGAGGAACACGAAGACTTCGGCGGCGTCGTTCAGCGCGAACGAATGAAGCGTGAAGCGCGACACCATGCTGCCGCCGATATGATCGACGACGATGATGAGCAACACCAGTCCGCGGAAGAAGTCCAGCTCGACGAGACGTTGTGATTTTCCCTGCATGCGGCTTGAGTTCGGTGTGTCCTGGCGACAGGAAGTTGGACGGCGGCCACGGACACGCGGCACGAAAGCATAGGAGTTTACCCGTAAATGCGGCGGCGCATCATCAGAACAGGCGCAAATAATCGTTTTAATTCCGGTATTTGCGACCGATAACGACCACAGCGCGACGACGGGTGGGCTTGTCACCGCGGCTTGAGCATCACGATTTGCATGAAGTTTTCAAGTTCCTTTCACTATCGGCGGCGATCAGGCTAATATCTCGCCCTCACCTGTCGAATCATTCCCCGGACCATGGACTATCTCGTCGCCCTTCTCGCCGATCCCGCCGCCTGGGCCGCGCTCGCAACGCTCGTCGTCATGGAAGTCGTGCTCGGCATCGACAACCTGATCTTCATTTCCATCCTGACCAACAAGCTGCCTGCGGCGCACCGGGAGCGCACGCAGCGCATCGGCATCGCGCTCGCGCTCGTCATGCGGCTCGGGCTGCTCGGCACCGTCGCGCTGATCGTGCGGCTCACAACGCCCATCTTCGAAGCGTTCGGTCACGGCTTCTCATGGCGAGACCTGATTCTCATCGCGGGCGGCGCGTTTCTCGTCTGGAAGGCGACGACCGAAGTCCATCACCACGTTACGCACGACGACGACGGTCATGCCGGCGCCGAATCGGCCAAGTCGCTGACGCCGCTGTCGGCGATCGGCCAGATCCTGCTGCTCGACCTCGTGTTTTCCATCGACAGCATCGTGACCGCGGTCGGCATGACCGAGCACATTCCGATCATGTTCGTCGCGGTGATCGCCGCCGTGACCGTGATGCTCTTCGCCGCAGGCCCGCTGTCGCGCTTCATCGAGCGCAATCCGACGATCGTGATGCTCGCGCTCGGCTTCCTGCTCGTAATCGGGATGACGCTGATCGCCGAAGGATTCGGCACGCATGTGCCGAAGGGCTACATCTACGCGGCGATGGCGTTCTCGGCGCTGGTCGAGGGGCTGAACATGCTGTCTCGCCGGGCGAGGGGACGACGAGCCCCGGGCCCGCGATGAACGGCGCCCTTGCTCGCGAACGCGGCTAGCGCTCACCCGGCGCCGTGCGCGGGAGCGCCTGTTGCGCCATCGTCCTGCCCGCCGGACGAGTCACGCTGAACGGCGCATCAGAAAGGTAATTCGCGCTGCGGATTGTCGGGCGCGGCGTCCTTCGCAGCCGGCAGCGGTTGCGCGCGCAGCCAGCGCGCGATCGCATCGACGACATGTTGTCGCCCGGCGTCGTCGAGCGCCTTGCCTGCCGCGATGCCGTGCCACTTGGCGAGGCACGTACGGCAGCACGTCGCCGTCGCGTGCTGCGCGATGAACACCGGATGCCCGCGAAACGGCGTCTGCTTGCCGTCGTTCAACGGCGCTTGCGGCGCGAGCCGCTTGCCGATCAACTCATGCGCCTGCGCGATCACCGTGTCGACGCCCTTTTCCCGCAGATATTTCCCCTCGCGCACGCCGAGCGCGAAACGCCGCCGGAAAGCCGATTTCGCGAGCGCGTCGAACACGGTGTCGAGGTCGCGCATGGCGTGATCAGTCCTTCGCGTAGAGCGTCGAATCCGCGAAGCCGTCGGCGGCCAGCACGCGGCCGACGAGAATCATCGCCGTGCGCTCCACGCCCGCCGCACGTACTTTCGACGCAATCTCCGCGAGCGTTCCTTCGATGCGCGTCTCGTCCGGCCAGCTCGCGCGAAACACGACCGCCACCGGACAATCCGCGCCGTAGTGCGGCACCAGGTCCGCGACGATGCGCTCGATATGCCGCACGCCGAGATGGATCGCGAGGGTCGCGCGATGACGTGCGAGATCCGCGAGACTTTCCCCTTCCGGCATCGACGTTTTCGTCGCGTAGCGCGTGAGGATCACGGTCTGCGAGATGCCCGGCAACGTCAGTTCCCGCTTCAGCGCCGCCGCCGATGCCGCCGTCGCCGTCACGCCCGGCACGACTTCGTAGGGAATCGCGAGCGCGTCGAGCCGGCGGATCTGCTCGCCGATCGCGCCGTAGAGCGACGGATCGCCGGAATGCACGCGCGCCACGTCCTGCCCGTTCGCGTGCGCGTCCTGCAACAGCGCGACGATGGCGTCGAGGTCGAGCTCGGCCGTGTCGATGCACTTCGCCGCGCGATGCCCGTCGAGCACGTCCTTCGGCACGAGCGAGCCGGCATAGAGAATCACGGGACACGTGCGGATGAGCCGCTGTCCCTTGACGGTGATGAGTTCGGGATCGCCCGGCCCCGCGCCGATGAAATAGATCGTCATGTTTCCGATGTGTCGATTGAGTCGAGCCAGCGCAGCAGCGCGTCGCGCGCGCTCGCGGCGTCGTCGAACGTTCTGTGCGCGTCCGGCAGCGACGGCCGCGTGAGCATCACGACCGGCAAGCCGCGTTCGCGCGCGACGGCGAGCTTCGCTTCGGTCGCGCGGCCGCCGCTGTTCTTGCTGACGACCACATCGACGCCCGCCGCGTCGAACAGCGCGCGCTCGCCTTCGAGATCGAACGGGCCGCGCGCGTCGATGATCTTCGCGCGTTCGTTGCCCGGATGCGCTTCGAGACAGCGAACCGTCCAGCGCTGCGACGCGGGAATTTCATGCAGATGCGCGAGCGCCTCGCGCCCGAGCGTGAAAAGCGGCCGTTGAAATGCCGCGATACGCGCCACGATTTCGCGCCAGTCGGCGGCATCGCGCCAGTCGTCGCCCGGCTGCGGCTGCCACGCGGGACGTCGCACCGCCCAGAGCGGCACGTCCGCGAGCGCACAGGCGGCGTGCGCGTGACGGCTCATCTGCGCGGCATACGGATGCGTCGCATCGACGACGAGCGCGATGTTCTCCGCGCGCAGATAGCGGGCAAGTCCGTCGATGCCGCCGAAGCCGCCGACGCGCACCGTGCACGTCAGGTCGCCCGGCACGCGCCCGAGGCCCGCGAGACTGTAGACATGCGCGGCGGGCAGTTCGCGCGCGATGGCGAGCGCGTCGCCGGTGCCGCCGAGCAGCAGCACGCGCTTCGAGTTTCCCGGCATTTCCTTACGCATGACTCGTCACGGCTTGCTCGCATGCAACAGCGTGATCGGCAGCGCCTGACGCCACGTATCGAAGCTGCCGAGCGGCTCCGCCTGCGCGACACCGATGCGCGTCAGCTCGCCGCCATGCCGCCCGCGCCATTCGACGAGCGCCGCCTCGCTTTGCAGCGTCACTGCATTGGCGACGAGCCGCCCGCCCTGACGCAGGCGCGCCCAGCACGCATCGAGCACGCCCGGCACCGTCAATCCCCCGCCGATGAATACGGCGTCAGGCGCGGGCAGGCCGTCGAGCGCGTCGGGCGCCTCGCCCTTCACGAGCTGCAGCGCGGGCACGCCGAGCGCGTCGCGGTTGTGCTCGATGAGACGCTGCCGGCTTTCGTTCGCTTCGATCGCAATCGCGCGGCACGCGCCATGCGCGCGCATCCATTCGATACCGATCGAGCCGCAACCCGCGCCGACATCCCACAAGAGTTCGCCCGGTTGCGGCGCGAGGCGCGCGAGCGTCACGGCACGCACGTCGCGCTTCGTGAGCTGGCCGTCGTGACGATAAGCGTCGTCGGGCAGGCCCGGCGTGAGCGGCGGACCCGCGTGCCCGGCGTGCGTGCGGCATTCGATCGCGACGAGATTGAGCGCGGCGACGAGGGGCTCGCGCCAGTCGTCGGCACGTTCGTCGATGCGGCGCTCCTCGTCCCCGCCCAGATGCTCGAAGACGGTCATGCGGCTCGCGCCGAAGCCATGCGCGGTCAGGAGCGCGGCCACGGCGGCGGGCGTCGCGCCGTCGGCGCTCAGCACGAGCAGACGCACGCCGCGATGCAGGCTCGCGAGCAGCGACGCGACCGGCCGCCCGACAAGCGATACGCACACGGCATCCTGCAGCGCCCAGTGCAAACGCGCCGCCGCGAACGACAGCGACGACGGCGCGGGAATGACGCGCATTTCGCCGTTGGCGACTTCACGCGCGAGCGTCGCGCCGACGCCAAAGCACATCGGATCGCCGCTCGCGAGCACGCATATGCGGGTCTTGCCGTCGCCGCGTCCGGCGAGCACGGCGTCGAGTGAAAAGGGTTTAGGCCACGGCACACGGCTCGCGGCAATGCGCGCCGGCAGCAACGCGAGATGGCGCTCGCCGCCGTGAATCGACTGGGCGTCGAGCAGCGCGCGGCGCGCGACGCGGGACAGGCCGTGCCAGCCATCTTCGCCGATCCCTACCACGGTCAGCCAGTTCGACATGCGCGGCCTCCTTCATGCGATTTGGAATGCGCTTCGGGCGGCGGCCCTGAAGCGCCTGGATGGTCGATAAAAGCGGGCATAATACAGGTCCGTCGGTGCCCGGAGTCGAAGAGACCCAGGGCCTAAGAGGGAACACAGAAAACTGTGGCTGCCCCCGCAATTGTACGCAGCGAGTCCGCGCTCCACTGCCACTGGTTTCTACCGGGAAGGCCGGCGCGAATGAAGACCTGCCAGCCAAGAGACCTGCCGACTCACCGCATTCGCGCGACGCCGACCGGGCGGGGTGTACCGGTTCGCTCATGACGCGCGAAGCCCAACGGGTCACGCTTTTGACTTCATTCGACCGCTCATCGCTCACGACCGCGCCGCGCGCTTTTGCGTGCCCGGGCCTGATGCGCATCGTGCCCGCGCGGGACGGCGGCCTCGCGCGCCTGCGACTGGCGGGCGGCGTGTCGAGCGCGCACGCGGCGCGGGCCGTTGCGCGGGCGGCGCGCGAATGCGGCTCCGGCGTGATCGAGGTGACCAATCGCGCGAATCTGCAGTTGCGCGGCATCCGCGACGACGCCCACGCCGCGCTGATCGACATTGCGCTCGAGGCGGGCCTCGGCCCCTCGACGGCCGGCGCCGACGACATCCGCAACGTGATGCTCAGTCCGCTCGCGAGCGACGACACGCGCGCGCTCGCCGATCGGATCATCGACGCGATGCAGGCCGACGCATCGCTTCATGCGCTCTCGCCCAAGTTCGCGCTGCAACTCGATGCCGGCGAGCGCCTCGCGATGCTCGATCATCCACACGACCTGTGGCTTTGCGCAATCGACGATGGCGCGCGCTTCGCGTTCGGCTTCGCGGGCACGATGCGGCAGCGTCCGTCCGGCGCGATTCATCGCAGCGATGTGGTGACGTTCGTGTCGGGCGTGCTGCGCAGGTTTCTCGCGCTGGCCACGCCAGAAGAGCATCGTATGCGCGATCTGCTCGCGCGTATCGGCGTCGCGCGCTTTCTCGAAGCATTCGATGTCGATGCAGCCGTTCAGAACTGGCGACGCGGACCCGCCGATGCATCGCTGCGCCTCGGCGCCCACGCGGAGCCGTTTCGCGCGACGTGGTACGCAGGCGCGCAAACACCCCTCGGACGCCTCGACGCGACCACGCTCGAAGCCCTCGCCGATATCGCCGACACGCAAGCCGAAGGCCGCCTGACGATGACGCCGTGGCAAAGCGTGCTGATACCCGGCATCGCTGCGCATGACGCGCATGACGTACTGCAGCGCCTTCACGCGCTCGGCCTTGCGATCGACCCGCGCGAACCGCTCGCGCGCCTCATCGCGTGCGCGGGCTCCGAAGGCTGCGCGAAAAGCCGCGCCGACACCAAAGCGGACGCGCATCGCCTCGCTTCGCTTCTGCCTTCGGATGAAGGCGAAGTGCATCTGAGCGGCTGCGAGCGTTCGTGCGCGGCGGCGCATCCGGTCCCGGTGACGCTCTATGCAGTCGCGCCGGGGCGCTATGACCTACATCGCGGCGCACGAACCGTTGCGCACGATCTGACCATCGAAGAGGCGGCCGGACGGCTCGCCCGGAGCCATGCCGATGCCTGACTACATCCGCGACGGAGCGGAGATTTATCGCCAGTCCTTTGCGACGATCCGCGCCGAAGCCGACCTCGCCGCCATTCCCGCCGATCTTGAAAAGCTCGCGGTGCGCCTGATCCATGCGTGCGGCATGGTCGATATCGTGAGCGATCTGCGCTTCTCTTGCGGTGCGGGCATCGCCGGCCGACGCGCGCTCGCAACCGGCGCGCCGATCCTGTGCGATGCGCGCATGGTCGCCGAAGGCATCACGCGCGCGCGGCTTCCCGCCGATAACCGTGTCGTCTGCACGTTGAGCGATCCATCGGTTCCCGAACGCGCCCGCGCGATGAACAACACGCGCTCGGCCGCCGCGCTCGAGTTGTGGCGGCCGCATCTCGAAGGCGCGATCGTGGCGATCGGCAATGCGCCCACCGCGCTCTTTCATCTGCTCGACATGCTCGATGCCGGCGCACCGAAACCCGCGCTCATCCTGGGCTTTCCGGTCGGTTTCATCGGCGCGGCGGAATCCAAGGCGATGCTCGCCGCCGATAGCCGCGGCGTGCCCTTCGTCGCCCTGCTCGGCCGCCGCGGCGGCAGCGCGATGGCGGCAGCGGCGGCGAACGCACTTGCTTCGGAGGCCGAATGATGCGCGGGCATCTCTTTGGATTGGGCGTCGGCCCGGGCGATCCCGAGCTGATCACGCTGAAGGCGCTGCGCTTGCTCAAGTCAGCTCCCGTAGTCGCTTATTTCGTCGCGAAGGGCAAGAAGGGCAATGCGTTCGGCATCATCGAATCGCATCTCGACGATACGCAGACGCGGCTGCCGCTCGTCTATCCGGTGACGACCGAGGCGCTCGAACCGCCGCTCTGCTACGAGACGATCATCAGCGCGTTCTACGACGAAGCCGCGCTCACGATCTCCGGTCATCTCGAAGCCGGGCGCGATGTCGCGGTGATCTGCGAAGGCGATCCGTTCTTCTACGGCTCGTACATGTATCTGCACGACCGTCTCGCCGGACGCTTCGATGCGCATGTGGTGCCCGGCGTATGCTCGATGCTCGGCGGCGTCGCGGTGCTGGGCGTGCCGCTCGTGTATCGCAACCAGAGTCTCTCGGTGCTGTCGGGCGTGTTGCCGGAAGACGATCTGAAGCGCCGTCTCGAAGCGGCGGACGCGGCCGTCATCATGAAGCTCGGCCGCAACTTCGAGAAGGTGCGGCGCGTTCTCAGCGAGCTCGGACTCGATGAACGCGCGCTATACGTCGAGCGCGCGACGATGGCCAATCAACGCATCGTGCCGCTCGATGAAGTCGATCCGATGGCGTCGCCGTATTTCTCGCTGCTCGTCGTGCCGGGGAAGAAATGGCGCGCGTGAGCTCTTCCATGCCGATGGCGATCGTCGTGCTCGGTGCGGGGGCGCTCGACACGGCGCGGCGCATTCAGGCGAAATTCCAGCAATCGCGCGTGCATGGCCTCGCCCGCCGCGTGAACGCGGACATCGCGTATGACGACTTCGGGGCGCACGTGCGCGCGCTGTATGCATCGGGCACGCCGGTCGTCGCGCTGTGCTCGGCGGGCATCGTGATTCGCGCGCTCGCGTCATCTCTTGCCGACAAGGGCGCCGAACCACCCGTGCTCGCCGTTGCACAGGATGGCAGCGCGGTCGTCCCGCTGCTCGGCGGCATGAGCGGCGTGAACGTGCTGGCGCGCGAAATCGGCACTGCGCTCGGTGTCGCGCCCGCGATCACGACGAGCGGCGAACTGCGCTTCGGTCAATGTCTGCTCGCGCCGCCCGAAGGTTACGCCCTCGCGGATATCGAGCAAGGCAAGCGCTTCGTGTCCGGTCTGCTCGCGGGCGACGCCACGCGCATCGAAGGCCACGCGCCCTGGCTCGACGATGCCGACCTGCCCCGCGCCGACCATGCGCGTTTTGCCGTGCGCATCACGCCCTTCGCTGCGCACGATGATGACAATCTCGTGATCCATCCGCGTTGCGTGCTCGCGTGGATCGGGCATGTATCGCCCGATGACGATGTCGCTGAACGCATGCGTGCGGTCATGCGCGCGCAGGGACTATCGCCGCTTGCGCTCGCGGCCCTGGCAGCGCCTGTGCGTTACATGACGACGCGATCACTGGAAGACGCCGCGCATGCCTTGAATGTGCCCCTGCGCTTTTGCGATGCCGCGCCATTCGACGCCGGCGATGCGCCGCGCATCGCATTGCACGTAAGCGATGCGCCCATCGACGCGCAATCGATCGGGCGTGCGCGCGGCACGCTGACCGTGATCGGACTCGGCCCCGGCAGCGCGGAACTGATGACGCCGGCCGCACGCGCCGCGCTCGTCGCAGCGCAAGACGTGCTCGGCTACGAAACCTATGTGCGCATGGCTGGTCCTTTCCGTGACGATCAGCGCGTGCACATGACCGACAACCGCGAGGAACTGCAACGCGCGCGTCACGCCTTCGAACTGGCGAGCGAGGGACGGCGCGTGGTCGTGGTGTCATCGGGCGATCCGGGCGTCTTCGCGATGGCCGCCGCCGTGCTCGAAGCACTGGACGAAGGCCACGCGGCGCATCCCGAATGGAGCGCGGTGAAACTCGCCATCGTGCCGGGCGTGTCGGCATCGCTCGCGACCGCCGCGCGTGCAGGCGCGCCGCTGGGCCACGATTTCTGCGTGCTGTCGCTGTCGGATAACCTGAAGCCGTGGAGCGTGATCGAGAAACGCATCGCGCATGCGGGCGAAGCCGATCTCGTGATGGCGTTCTATAACCCGCTGTCGAAAGCGCGGCCGTGGCAATTCGATCGTGCGATCGGCATCGTGAAGCGTTATCGCGATCCGCACACGCCCGTCGTGCTGGGAAGAGACATCGGACGCCCGGCTGAAGCGTTGCGCGTCGTCACGCTTGGCGAACTGAAAAGCGAACTCGTCGATATGCGGACGATGGTGATCGTCGGTTCATCGACCACGCGTGTAGTCGGTGATTGGGTCTATACGCCGCGATGGTATGAGTAATCATCGCCTTCGCTCAGCGCATCGGCGGTGATGTATCGTGCGCCCCAGTCATGCGCGAGTGCCTTGCCGCGTCCGGCTGGAATCGAACCCTCTTCGAAATCGACGACGACGATCTCATCCGCCGACGCCGGCGCCTGCGGCTTTTCATTCGTGCGCCCGTCGGTCAGCACCCACAACCAGCGCCGTTGCGACGGTCTTTGTCTTGCCGCGCGTTCGAGCACCGTGGCGGCGCTCGCCAACCCGAGCGTAAGCGGCGTGCCGCCACCGCCGCCGATCGGCGCGACCCAGCGTTCATTGAACCAATGCGCCACGCCCGGCTGCCGACGCACTTCGGCACGCCCGCCGCCGAAGCACACGAGCGCGATCTTCGCGCGCTCGCGATAGGCCCGATCGAACAACGCAACGAGCATGCCTTTCGCGCGCGCAAGCCGCTCGCCCGCGAGCATCGAGCCGGAGCAATCGAGGAGAAAGCAATGCAGCACCGCGCCCTCGCCCTGCGTGCGTCGATAGCGAAGATGCCGCGCCTCGAAACGCATCGACCGCTTCGCGCGCAACGTGGACAGCCAGTCGATCGACGCGCTCGCGTCACCCTCGCGCCCAGCGTAGCGGCCTTTCGTGCGCGATTCGTTCCATCGAGGGCGACGCCCTGCGTCGAGGGCATCCGCGTCTCGCCTTCGATGGATCAGGCTTTTTTTGCGGCGAGCGACCTCACTTCCTTGACCTTCGCGGTTCCGGCCGGCTCCGGCGGCATGTAGCCCCAGTCGGATTCCGCCGCGCTCGCATCCCGCGGCGCGGGTTCACGTCCGGCCGGTTCGCGTGAAGGCGATCCGGCTTCTCGCCGGCGATGCTTCAACACCGCATCGGCGACACGCTCGACATGCGTTACGGCCACGTTCGCTGCATTCTCCAACGCGGCCAGCGCCCGCGCCGCGCGCAGCATCACGATGTCCGCACGCAAGCCGTCCACATGCGCCTCGATGCAAAGCTCGCTCACGCGCGCATGAACCGCATCGTCGAAATCGAATTGCGTGAGCGCCGCGCGCGCCGCATGAATGCGCTCGGCCAGCGACGCCTGTTCGGTCGCGTGCCGCGCGCGAAACGCATCGGGATCGGTATCGAATGCAAGCCGCGACTTGACGATGCGCTGCCGCACGAGCGCATCGAAGCAATTGCTCATCTCCACAGCCAGACCAAAACGATCCAGCAGTTGCGGGCGCAACTCGCCCTCTTCCGGATTCATCGTGCCGATCAGCACGAAGCGCGCGTCATGCCGGTGCGAAATGCCATCGCGTTCGACGATGTTGACGCCGCTCGCCGCGACATCGAGCAACTGATCGACGAGCGGATTCGGCAGAAGATTCACTTCATCGACATACAGCACGCCGAGATGCGCCTTCGCGAGCAGGCCGGGCGAAAACTTCACGCCGCCGTCACGCAATGCGCTTTGAATGTCGAGCGTGCCGATCAACTGCTCTTCGCTTGCGCCGAGCGGCAAGGTCACGAGCTTTCCCTCGGGCAACAGTTCCGCGAGTGCGCGCGCCGCCGTGGATTTTGCCGTGCCGCGCGGCCCGCTGACGAGCACGCCGCCGATCGAGGGATCGACTGCCGCAAGCAAAAGCGCTTGCTGCAAGGGCGCTTGTGCGACTAACGCGGTGAAGGGAAAAGTGAGCGGGTTCAATTGTGTCGGCCCTCGATGCTTTGTTCGACATCGAGCAGATGCCGTTCTATCTGCTCGCGGTAGCCGGCGGGTTCCTGCCACAGGCCGCGTTGCATCGCTTCGAGCAGGCGCTCGCAGATCGATTGCAGCGCGTGCGGATTGTGTCGCGTGATGAAGTCGCGCGTGTCGGCGTCGTTCACATAGGCGTCGGTGACGAGCGCGTATTGATGATCCGACACGACGCGCGCGGTGGCGTCGTAGCCGAAAAGATAATCGACGGTTGCGGCGAGTTCGGATGCGCCCTTGTAGCCATGCCGCTTCACGCCATCGATCCACTTCGGATTGACGACGCGCGAACGCACCACCCGCGCGATCTCTTCGTTCAATGTGCGCACGCGCGGCGCGGCGGGATTGCTGTGATCCGCGTTATACGCCTGCGGCTGCAAGCCCGATAAATAACGCACGGCCGCGACCATGCCGCCCTGAAACTGATGATAGTCGTTCGAGTCGAGCAGATCGTGTTCGCGGTTGTCCTGATTCTGCAGGACGACATCGAGCGTCGAAAGCCGCGTGCCGAAGGTCGCGCGCGCTTCGACGCCATCGCCCGTCTGCGAATACGCGTAACCGCCCGTGCTTTGATAAGCCGCGGAAAGATCCGCGTCGGATTGCCATTGTCTTGCGTCGATCAGTTCCTGCAAACCCGCGCCATAGGCCCCCGGCTTCGTGCTGAAAACGCGCCAGCCCGCGCGCCGCCGCGCTTCCTTGCCTTCGATGCCGCGTGCGATCAATTCGTCGCGTTCGCGCAGGATGCGCGCGCGGATCGGGTTGACGTCGTCGGTCTCGTCGTCGAGCTCGGCTACGGCCTGCACGGCGGCATCGAAGAGATGGATGAGGTTCGCGAACGCATCGCGGAAAAAGCCCGATACGCGCAGCGTCACGTCGATGCGCGGCCGGTTGAAGATCGATATCGGCAGAACCTCGAAGTCGGTCACACGATGGCTGCCCGCCGCCCATTTCGGCCGCACGCCAATCAGCGCGAACGCCTGCGCGATATCGTCGCCGCCGGTGCGCATCGTTGCCGTGCCCCACACCGACAAGCCGATCGCGCGCGGAAAATCGCCGTGATCCTGCACATGACGCTCGACCAGCGCGTTCGCCGACTTGAGCCCGAGCGACCAGGCCGCTTGCGTCGGCAATGCGCGTGTATCGACGGAATAGAAGTTGCGGCCCGTGGGCAGGACATCGGGCCTGCCGCGCGATGGCGAACCGCTCGGACCCGGCGGCACGAAACGCCCCTCGAGGCCGCGCTTGAGTTGCAAAAGCTCTTGCGGGCCGCATGCGTCGAGGCGTGCGAGCACGTCGCCGCGCAAGCGTTCGAGCACGAGCGATGTATGCGAACCGGGCGCGGCGGCATCGTCAGTTGACAATAGTTGCGTCGCTAACGATTCGAGGCGTTCGCGCGTATCGCCCTGATGACGCCACGGCGCATCGTTCACTTCGACGAGCGCGCGCGGGCGCGGCCCGCTCCACGGCGCCGCCCAGTCGGCGTCGAGCGGATCGAAGTGATCGGGCAGTTGCAGATCGCGCGCGATCGCCGTGATGAGGCTCGCGTTCGCGCCCTGTCCATCGCCGATCGGAAAGCGGCCGAGCGCGAGCAACGTGTCGCGGCGCTGCACGCCTTGCGGCGATACGCCGAACACGTGCAGCCCGTCGCGAATCTGCGCTTCCTTCAACTCGCACAGATACGCATCGGCGCGCGTGAGCAAGGCGTCTTCGCTCGTGACGTCGCGTGGCGCATCGAGGCCAAGTTCTTCGTGCAACCTGTTCTCGACGATGGTCGCGAGGATCGACTTGCGCAACAGCTTCGCGCGGCGCGCATCGACCATCAGCGCTTCGTAGTATTCGTCGACCTGACGCTCCAGATCCTGCAACGGCCCGTAGTTCTCGGCGCGCGTGAGCGGCGGCATCAGATGATCGATAATTACGGCCTGCGCGCGGCGCTTCGCCTGACTGCCTTCGCCCGGATCGTTCACGATGAACGGATAAAGATGCGGCATCGGTCCGAGGATCGCATCGGGCCAGCACGACGACGACAACGCGATGCTCTTGCCCGGCAGCCATTCGAGATTGCCATGCTTGCCGACATGCACGAGCGCATCCACCTGAAAGCGCAGACGCAACCAGAAATAGAACGCGAGATACGAATGCGGCGGAACGAGTTCGGCGTCGTGATAGCTCGCGTAATCGTTGCGTTCGCGCGAACGCGAAGGCTGAATCCCCACGAAGACTTCGCCGCAACGATAGCCCGAGATCATGAAGCGGCCGCGTCTCACCGTAGGGTCGTCTTCGGGCGCGCCCCAGGTCTTTTCCAGCGCGGCGCGCGCATCGGCGGGCAGCGTGCGGTACGCATCGAGATATTCATCGACCGAAAGACTTTGCAGCGCGGGCCGCAAGTCGCGCACGATGGGATCGTTCGTGACGCCTTCGGTCAGCGCGGCGATGAGCGCATCGCCAGTCTCTGGAATGTCGCCCACGCGATAGCCTTCGCGCGCGAGCATCGACAGAATGCCGATGGTCGATGCGGGCGTGTCGAGTCCCACGCCGTTGCCGATGCGCCCTTCGCTTGCCGGATAGTTCGCGAGCACGAGCGCGATGCGCTTCTGCGCGTTCGGCGTCTGGCGCAGCCTGCACCAGCGGCGGCTCAGTTCGGCGACGAAGCGCACGCGTTCCGCATCGGCCTGATAGCGCACCACGTCCACCTGCGTATGCTTGCAGTAATAAGCGAGTCCCTTGAAACTGATCGCGCGCGTGATGATGCGGCCATCGACTTCGGGCAGCGCCACATGCATCGCGACGTCGCGCGAGTTCAGGCCGTGATTGTCCTTTTGCCAGTCGTCGCGATTGCCGCCGCTCAGGATGACCTGGAGCACAGGCGCATCGCCCGCGACTTCGAACGTTTCGTCTTGCCCGATCACGCTCGCGGCGAAGGCCGTCGTATTCAACACGAGCGATGCGCGATGCTCCGCGCATAAACGTTCGACGACTTCGCGGCTCACGCTTTCCTTCAGCGATGAAATTGCGATCGGCAGCGGATTCATGCCTTCTTTCTCGAGCGCTTCGATGAGCGCATCGAACACGGCGGTATTGCCCGACTGCAAGTGCGCGCGATAGAACAGGATCGCGGCGACGGGTGCGCCTTCTGTCCATCGTGCCTGCCAGTCTTCGATGGCGGCGGTATCGCGTTCGGGATGATAGATCGCGACCGCGGGCAGCGGCCTCGGCGGTTGCGGTTCGCGCCCGAAACCGAACGCGCGATGCGCAATCGAGCGCAGGAATTCTTCCGCATTGCGCGCGCCGCCTTCGCGTAGATAGCG
Organism: Caballeronia sp. INML2; assembly: GCF_023631365.1. Taxonomy (NCBI): domain Bacteria; kingdom Pseudomonadati; phylum Pseudomonadota; class Betaproteobacteria; order Burkholderiales; family Burkholderiaceae; genus Caballeronia; species Caballeronia sp. INML2. The sequence continues at coordinate 67,620 of NZ_JALQDH010000049.1, forward strand.
CGACAGCTCGCGGCAAAACTCCGCATCCGCCGTGCTCTTGCCGATGAGATTCGGATCCTCCGTGAGATCGCCTGAAAACATAGCGAGCATCTGTTGCTCTTGCTTCGCGAGCGCGACGAGCCGCTCGATGCCATAGGGCCAATACGATTCGCCGCCGAGGTGATCGACGATCACGACCCTCGCGTGACGCAACACGTCGTCGACATAGAAATCGACCGATGCCGGCTGGCGTAAAAACGATTGATTCGCGAGCCGCACGTCGGGAAAGCCCGCTTCGAGTCGCGGAAAGACGCTCGCGAGCAACGCAAGCGTCGTGTCGGCGGAACTGAGCACCACGATCGGCGCACGTGTCTGCTCGATGCGCATGACGCCTTGCGCATCGTCGACGAAGCCTCCCGGTGTCGTGCGAAGCAGATGCATCGCTGTTACGCCTGCACGGAGGCGCTTGCGAGCGCCGCGTCGAAGGCACGTTGCAGCGCGTCGCGATCGAGGTCTTCGCCGATCAGCACGAAGCGGCTTTGCGTCTTCGCTTCATCGGCTTGCCACCGGCGATCGAAATAGCTGTCGAAACGACGTCCTACGCCCTGCACGACGAGCCGCATCGCCGCGCCCGGCAATGCCGCGAAACCCTTCACGCGATAGATCGTGTGATGCTCGACGAGCGTGTGCAACGCCGCGATGGCCTGCTCGCGGGATTCGACCCTGCCATGAACGACGACCGAATCGAACGCGTCATGATGATGATCGGCATGGCCTTCTTCGTCGGGCGAGCCGTGATGATCGTGCCGCAGATGGATCGTTTCTTCCGATGCAGCTCCGAGGCCGAGCAGCGTATGCACGTCGAGCCTGCCCATTTGCGCGGGCACGATCTTCACTTCGGGCGGGATCTCGGGGCGCACGAGCGCTTCGACTTTGTGCAGCGCTGCCTCGTCCATGAGGTCGGTCTTGTTCACGATGACGAGATCCGCCGACGAAAGCTGATCTTCGAACAACTCATGCAACGGCGATTCGTGATCGAGATTCGGATCGGCCTTGCGCTGCGCATCGACGGCGACGGGGTTCGACGCGAACTGGCCGCTTGCGGCAGCGGGGCCATCGACCACGGTGACGACCGCATCGACCGTGAACGCGTTCTTGATCGACGGCCAGTTGAACGCCTGCACGAGCGGCTTCGGCAACGCAAGACCCGATGTTTCGATCAGCACGTGATCGATGCCATCGCGCCGCTCGACGAGCTGCTCCATCACCGGATAGAACTCTTCCTGCACGGTGCAGCACAGGCAACCATTTGCGAGTTCATACAGATTGCGGTCTTTTGAGCCGGCTTCGTCGTCGCAGCCGATGCCGCAACCCTTCAGGATTTCCCCGTCGATGCCGAGCTCGCCGAACTCGTTGACGATGACCGCGATGCGCTTTCCTTTCGCGTTGGACAGGATATGGCGCATCAGTGTGGTCTTGCCGCTGCCGAGAAAGCCGGTCACGACCGTGACGGGGATCTTGCGGGTTTGCATCGTAGCTCCGTGGCTTCGTATGCGTGCGCTTCGTGTCGCGCGATGCGTGGCAACGCTGCGGCATGAAAAAGGAAAGCACACGCTTGAATGAACATGGGCCGCGCCGCATCCCCGCGACAGCGATCCTCCGTGAAAGTCTGGCCGGTATCCGGGCTGACGACCGCGCCGCTTCGCCTTCCCGCGCGTTACTACGCGCAGTGGCCTCGAAGCCGGCTTCCCGATCGTGCGATGAAAACATCGCGCGCGCGGGGAATCGCTTACCGTTGCGGGGGCAGCGCAGGTTGACGTCCGCTCGATCGGTCGAAAGGAACGTGTCCTGCTTCCCGTTTAACTGCGCACGAGAGAATCCGCGCGCGAGCACCAAAACTGCGTGAAAGTCTAGGCCCGGCGCGCGCGAGCGTCAAGAAATGACGCCGCTCGCGCGGTGTCATAATGTCGGCCCACGCAGCGCACTCTCGTCATTCACCATGAAATCTTCGATCGTTCGCATGAATGTGCCTGCAATCATGCGGCTCGCCGTCGGCATCGGCTGCAGGCGCGACACGAGCGCCGATGCGATCGAACATGCGGTGCGCGTCGCGCTGGGCACGCTCGAATTCGGCGACATCGCGATCGTCGCGAGCATCGATGCGAAGCGAAACGAAGCGGGCTTGCTCGCTTTCTGCGCACGTCATGGCCTGCCGCTGCGCTTTTATACCGCCGATGAGATCGCGCGCACGCCTCGCACGGCGATGTCACATCACGCGGCGAAACATATGAACGTCGATGGCGTATGCGAGCCATGCGCGCTGCTTGCAGGCAACGCGCACACGCTCATCGTGCCAAAGACGATCGGTTGCGGCGTAACTGTCGCGGTCGCAATGGCGCATGAACCCGATGCGAACGGAACATGAACACCGGTTTGGCCGTGGTGCGCGGGCGCGCCGTTTCGGCGAGCGGCTTTGCAACGGGTGGCTTGAACTTATCGCGGCAAAGCCAGACGAGAACGGCCAGCGCCACGAGTTCCAGATAGAGATAGAGCGCGTCCATTTCCTTGCTCCTGAAGTCGGTGATTGCGTGACTGCATGATGCCCACCGTCTGTTAGCGCAGAATTAAGCCGAAAACGCGGCCGCTGCTGATGTACGATACGGCCGTCTTTCGTCATGCAAAGACCCGCTGCAACCCCATTCGAATGGAGTCGATGTGAAAACCGATACCGAATCGCATCTGCGCATGACCCAGCGTCGCAAGGAAGGTCACGAGAAAAAGCAGGCCGCCGCCGATCATGAAAAAGGCCTGCTGATCGTGAATACCGGCAACGGCAAGGGCAAGACCACGGCGGCGTTCGGCATGGCCGTGCGCGTGCTCGGTCATGGGATGAAGCTCGGCGTCGTGCAGTTCATCAAGGGCGCGCTGCATACGTCCGAGCGCGATTTCCTCGGCGCGATCGCGCATTGCGATTTCGTCACGATGGGCGACGGCTATACCTGGAACACGCAGAACCGCGAGGCCGACATGGCCACTGCGCGCAAAGGCTGGAACGAGGCGCGGCGCATGATCGAAAGCGGCGATTATCAGATGGTCGTGCTCGATGAACTGAACACCGTGCTCAAGTATGAATATCTGCCGCTCGATGAAGTGCTCGACGTGCTCAAGGCGCGGCCCGCGATGCTGCACGTGGTCGTGACCGGCCGGCATGCGCCCGATGCGCTGATCGAACTCGCCGACCTCGTCACCGAGATGCGGCTCGTGAAGCACCCCTATCGCGAGCAGGGCGTGAAGGCGCAACGCGGCGTCGAGTTCTGAACGCAATGCCCGACTGCCCCGCTCTTTTCATCGGCGCAAGCGCGTCGCATCAAGGCAAGACCACGGTGACGGCCGCGCTTGCGCGCCATCACACGCGCCGTGGCCTGAACGTGCGCGTGTTCAAGACCGGCCCGGATTTTCTCGATCCGATGATCCTCGAGCGCGCATGCGGCGCGAGCGTGTATTCGCTGCATCTCTCGATGGTCGGGTTCGACGCGTGCCGCGCCTTGCTTGCACAGGCCGCCCGCGAGGCCGATCTCATTCTCATCGAAGGCGTGATGGGTCTTTTCGACGGCACGCCAAGCAGCGCCGACCTCGCCGCCGCGTTCAACGTGCCCGTGCTCGCGGTGATCGGCGCGCACGGCATGGCGCAGACCTTCGGCGCGATCGCGTTCGGGCTCGCGCGTTATCGCGCGGACGTGCCGTTTCATGGCGTGCTCGCCAATCGCGTCGCGTCGGCGCGCCATGCGCAGATGCTGTCGGAGACCATTCCAGAGGGGCTGCTTTATTGCGGCCATCTGTCGAACGCGGACGATATCGCGCTGCCCGAGCGTCATCTCGGTCTCACGCAGCCTGACGAAATCGCGGGCCTCGACGCGCGCCTCGATCGCGCCGCCGACGCGATCGCGCAAACCGCGCTCGCGGATCTGCCGCCGCCCGTTCATTTCGACGATACGACCCTTCCCGCGCCCCCGCGTCTGCTCGACGGGATGCATATCGCGATTGCGCGCGACGCAGCGTTCTCGTTCGTCTATCCGGCGAACGTCGATCTGCTCGCCGAGATGGGCGCGCGCATCAGCACATTCTCGCCGCTCGCCGACGAATCCGCGCCCCACGATGCGGATGCGCTCTATCTTCCCGGCGGTTACCCCGAGCTGCATGCGGCAAGTCTCGCGGTAAATGCGAACGCGCGCGCGTCGATCGCCGAACACGTTGCAAAAGCGAAGCCGGTCGTCGCGGAATGCGGCGGCATGCTCTATCTGCTCGACACGCTGACGGACATCGAAGGCACACGGCACGCGATGCTCGGCATTCTTCCGGGCGATGCCGCAATGCAACGCAAGCTGTCGCGCCTCGCGATGCAGCGTATCGACACGACGCACGGCGCGATGATGGGCCACACGTTCCATTACTCGACTCTGCACACGCCGATGCAGGCCGTCCTCGAGGCGAAACACGCGACGACGGGCACATCGGGCGAAGCGCTCTATCGACACGGGCCGGTCACGGCCACTTACATGCACGCTTACTGGCCGTCGAATCCGGCCGCCGCTGCCGCGCTCTTTCGCGGCGAATCACTATGACGACGACGCAAGACATTCGCACGCCGCTCGATCTCGCATTCACGATCGAGCGCGCAAAGACGCAGGAACCCATCGGCTCGCCCTGCACCGACGTCTGCAAGCTCGATCCGGAAACGGGCTTATGCCTTGGATGCTTCAGAAGCCGCGAAGAAATCAAGACCTTCAAATCGATGGACGAAGCCGCGAAGCTCGATTTATTCGACGCGTTGCTCGCACGGCGTGCGGCAAGCGCGAAATAGAAAGCCCACGCTTCGATCGAAACGTGGGCCGGACAATCGAGCCTGCAAGAAGCGTCAAGCCGCCGCCATTCTCCTGACAGCCGGCCGGTCCAGTTCACGTGCGGCGAGTGCGCCGAACACGAGACCGAGCGTCGTCCAGATCAGCGCCTGAATGCCGATCGCGGCCAGGCGGAAGTTCCACAAGAGCGACGCGGAGAAATCGGCGGGCACTTCGTCGATGCGCGGCAGTGCAAGCTGCGCCACCACGATCACGACGAGATACGCGGCCGAGGCGATAAGCGTCGCGTTCCAGCCGTCATGTCGCGCCGCCATGCGCCGCCAGAGCCACAGCGCGAACACGGCCGCCGCGATGGAAATGGCCACCATGCCGAAGAAGAGCGCCGTGCGCGGCCCGATGGTGTCGGGATTGCCGACCGCCGGCGGATTCGGCGGGTACTTGAGGAACGGCACGATGGCGACGCTCACGAAGCCGAACAACGCCAGAAGCGCCGACGTGCCGCGCGCGTGCAACGCGCCGAGGCGCCCATAAGCAAACGCGAACACGAGCGAGAAGAGACCGCCCAATGCGGTGCCGAACACCGCAACGCCCGTCAGGAGGCCGAGACCCGCTTGCGTATCGCGGGAGACGAGTTCTTCGTCGCCGTGATCGTGCGAATGCGCGGCGCCTCTCGCGGCATCGGCATGCTCATGGTCGTGCGCCTGCTCGTGATGTTGCTCGAACGCGATGGCGCGCGCCACCGACGGCTCCCCGAACGCACGAGCGAAACCGAAGCCGATCAGGCCCGCGATCAGCCCCGCGATCATGCCGCGTATCAGCAAAGTGCGAATCATGACGCGTCCTCAGTGGCACGGAAAGCCGAGCAGATGCCGGCCATCGTGAACGAACTCGTGGACGTACATGCCCGAGAAGATCGACGTCGCGCCCTGCTCCGCGCCGACGAAATAGATTGCGATCAACAGAAGAAGGCCGATGAAAACGGCCCACGGGAGCACTTCGCGCACCGGAAGGGGCACGGGTGCGTCGAGCGACGGGGAAACCGGAGCGGAAAAGGCCGGCGTGTTGGAAGCATTCATGGTGGTTCTCCAGGGAAAAGCGCGTCCCGATTGACGAAGAGCATGCAGCGGGGTCTGACTCGCGGCGCAACGCTTTCACGCTGACGAACGCATACAGTGGCGCGACCGTGCCGGATTTGCACCGGCTTCCTCGCACTGCAAGCTTGCCATTCTATGATGATCGGCGGCAAAGTAAAACGATTCCGATTCGCCCGGCGACTCCCTTGGAACTCATTCTGTTGTGCCACGCCGCTACGCGCGCGATGAAAACCGGCCACTTTCCCGGAGGCGACGATCATGCCGAGCATGATGCACGCATTCAACTCGCGCCGCTGCGGGTGGGGCCACGCTCCGTGCGGGATACACGCGTGATCGCGAGCCCGGCGCGCGTAGCGCGCCAGACCGCGCAATGGATCGCCGATGCTTTCGAAATCGCGCCCGCGTTCGACGATATCGACTATGGCCGCTGGCGCGGGCACTCGATACGCGAGACAGCCGAGCGCGAGCCCGAGCAGGTCGCCGCGTGGCTTGCGGATCCAGAAGCGCGCGGACACGGCGGCGAGAGCGTTGCCATGCTCGCAGCGCGCGTCGCGCAGGGGCTTGCATTCGTCGATCGCCTGAATGCGCGCGAGCGCTGCATCGTGGTCACGCATGCGATCGTCGTCAAAGTGGCGCTCGCGCATATGCTCGGCATGCCGCTCCAGTCCGTGTACGGAATGAATTTCGCGCCGCTTTCATCGACGGTGCTCAAACGCGCCTCGCCCGCCGACGCATGGACCGCCGAATCGCCGCATGAAGCGGCCTGAACTTCGTTGCTGACACATCGCTCAAACGAGCAGCGCATCGCACGCGCGGTCCGCTCTCGAACCGATTCAGGAGACTCAGATGCCGCATTACGTGGATGGATTCGTCGTACCCGTGCCGATCGACAAGATCGACGCCTACCGCACCATGGCCGAGGCCGCCGGCAAGATCTGGCTCGAGCATGGCGCACTGCAGTTCGTGGAGACCATCGCCGACGACGTCAAGCCCGGCAAGCTCACGTCGTTTCCGCAGAGCGTGCAAATGAAGGAAGGCGAGACCGTGGCGTTCTCGTATATCGTCTACGCGTCGCGCGAGCAGCGCGACAGCGTCAACGCGAAGGTGATGGAAGACCCGCGGCTCAAGGCGATGATGGAATCCGGCGATCCGCCATTCGATCCGCAGCGCATGTTCTTCGGCGGTTTCACGACGCTCGTGGAACTGGGGCGTAGCTGATTCTTATGTTTTTGACCTGACGAGAAGGAAACGCTTCGACATGTATATCGCCATGAACCGCTTCAAGATCGTGCCCGGCGCCGAAGCCGACTTCGAACGCCTCTGGAGCAGCCGCGACACGCATCTCAAGGATGTGCCGGGGTTCGTCGAGTTTCATCTGCTCAAAGGACCGGTCAAGGACGACCACGTCCTCTATTCGAGTCATACGATCTGGGCGAACCAGGCGGCCTTCGAGAATTGGACACGATCCGACGCGTTTCGCGCCGCGCATCGCAACGCCGGCGGCGAGACGCGCCAACTCTATCTCGGCCACCCCGAATTCGAAGGCTTCGAAGTGATTCAGACCGTCAAATAAGCGCTCCGAGCGTGCCCTCGAACGACCGGGCGCTTTTCCGTGAGCACGCGCGTTTTACACTGATGTGAAAAAACGCGCGTTCAGCGAACTCTCGTCAGGCCTTTGCGCCGCGTGCCATGCGCTGCAACGTCGACGAATCGATCGCTGCGGCGCAGATGCGCACCGCTTCTTTCAGCGTGCGCGGCCGGCCCTCGCCGAACTGCGATTCGAGCATGGCCACGGCGCGCAGACGCTCGTCGTTGCCGAGCTTTTCGCCTGTCGCAAGCTCCAGCACGGAGATGAAGTAGCCCGCGGGCGGCGCGGCGCTCGCCTGGGGAGCCGCCGGGCGCTTCCCTTTAGCGCTTTCGCGCCCGTCACCTTGCGCCGGAATCCACGGGTGCCATTTGCTGTCATATCGACTTGTCATGGGTCAGTTCGCTGGCTTGATTGCTGTGGCGCACATTGCGCGCCGTTAGTCTCGGGACGCTGTCGCCCCTCTTTTCAATAGACAAACAATTAGCAAGTCGCGTTCCAAGCAGCATTTCCCTCGTGCGGTCTATCGCACCTGCGAGCTTTCCTCCGACAAAACCGCCCGCGCCACGCGACAGGTCGCGAGATCCCACGCCGCACAGCCGACCGATTTGAACACGACGGGCCGCTCGGCCTTTTTCGGAGCGGCGAGCGCTTCGGCGAGCGCATGCACCGCGTTCCAGTCGACGCCCGCGAGAATGAAGTCGCCCGCTTCGTGACGCGCGCCCGCGAGGTCATCGACATAAAGCTCGCTCGCGTGGACGGTCGCGGCGGCGATCTCTGCGGCATCGGCGGTAAAGGCGCCCACGCCGATCACGAGCCGCCCCGCACGCGCGGGCATCGTGTAGACGGGCGTCTTGCTCGTGGTGGCGGCGATGACGACATCGACCGAATCGGGAATCGTGGTGTCTTCGAGCACGGCGAGATTGCCCGAAGCCGACGCATGCGCGGCGCAAAAATCGCGTGCGCGTTCAGGACGGGAGCCCTGTACGCGAATGCGCGCATCCGGATAAACGGCGGCGAGCGCCTCGACGTGATACGCAGCCTGCTTGCCCGTGCCGATCACGAGCACCTCGCGCGGCGCGACGACGTGAAGGGCGCGGATCGCGAGCATCGACACGGACGCCGTGCGCCGCCCCGTCACGGTGGGACCGTCGAGCATGAATTGCGGCACGCCCGTCGTGGCGTCGTACGCGGTGACCTGACCGTGGATCGTCGGCAAGCCGCGTGCGCCATTGCCGGCGCATACATTGACGAGCTTGTGCATCGCGATATCGGCGGCGCTCGCGGGCATCGACAGCATGACGCCGCCCTCGATCGGCACGACCATGCGCTCCGGACTCACGATGCGGCCCGCCGCGTAGTCGAGCATCGTTGCGGCGAGCGTGTCCACGAGCCGGTCATAAGGCACGAGGCGCGCGGTTTGGGCTTCGTCGAAACTCTGGATCGTTGCGGTCATCGTGTTCGCTCGCGGTAGATGTTGAGATGAGGTCGACAATGCCATTGGCATGCCATCGAAATGCCGGAACATTCTAACGGCGCGCGGCGCCGTGTCACAAAGCCGTGCGCCGGATTTGAGGCCGCACGCGCGGCTTTCTACAATGTTTGAATCGACCGTTGTCGTATGAATGCCATCGAATACCGTCATAATCGCCCGGCCCGCGCCGCGACCGGTCAAACGCGACGGCGGCAGCCCAGGAACGCCCACGGAGCCCTTCATGAATCAGACGGAAAAACAGCGCCGCTTCCACGCCGACATCATCGACAGCTACGACGAAGAGTTCGAGATGGAAGTCGACGACCGCTTCCTGGACGGCGAATCGACCTTCTCGGAAGAAGAACGGCGCTTGCGCAAAACCTATTTCCGCGAGCTGTTCCGTCTGCAGGGCGAGCTCGTGAAGCTGCAGGACTGGGTCGTGAACAAGGGGCATCGTCTGGTCGTGCTGTTCGAGGGACGCGATGCGGCGGGCAAAGGCGGCGCGATCAAGCGCATCACGCAGCGCCTGAATCCGCGTGTGTGCCGCGTGGCGGCGCTTCCTGCGCCGAATAATCGCGAGCGCACGCAGTGGTATTTCCAGCGTTACGTGTCGCACTTGCCCGCGGCGGGCGAGATCGTGCTGTTCGACCGAAGCTGGTACAACCGCGCGGGCGTCGAGCGCGTGATGAACTTCTGCACCGACGAAGAATATGAGGAGTTTTTCCGCTCGGTTCCCGAGTTCGAGAAGATGCTGGTGCGCAGCGGCATCCAGATCATCAAGTACTGGTTCTCGATCACCGACGACGAACAGGAAGTGCGCTTCGAGGCGCGTATCGAAGACCCGCTCAAGCAGTGGAAGCTGAGCCCGATGGATCTGGAGAGCCGACGCCGCTGGGAAGCGTACACGGTCGCGAAGGAAGTCATGCTCCAGCGCACGCACATTCCCGAAGCGCCGTGGTGGGTCGTGCAGGCCGTCGACAAGAAGCGTGCGCGCCTGAACTGCATTCATCACCTGTTGAGCCAGGTGCCGTATCACGAGATCGAGCATGAGCCGATCAAGCTGCCCGAGCGCGTATTCAATCCCGATTATCTGCGGCAACCCGTGCCGGATGAAATGTACGTTCCTGAGGTGTATTGACGTTCGATGATACGGCTCGCGTCAGCAGCAGTTGCTGCAGGGAACGCGCTTCACGGCGACATTACCGCGCTGACGCGCCACGGTGTGACGCAGCGCGAACTGATATGCGTGCTGCGAACCCTTGAGCACCATCACGAACATGACCTGCGCGAGATTGAAGTCGAGCGTGACCATCAGGCGCGTCAACAGTAGCAGTGGCAGCACCACCGCCGGCTGATACAGTTGTCTTGCGATCAAGTCTTTCATCATCGGCTCCCTATCCCATGATCAGAATTCTAAGGAATGGAGCCTCGCGGATAAACGCCGCCCAGGTGAAGACATATGTTCCGGGAGACGAACAATCCACTGCGTCTCTCCGATCCTTCTTTTCAGCGAACACTAACGAATTGGCCCCGCGCAATGCGGGGCCATATTCACGTCACTTCTGAGCGAGACTCGGTTCGGGCACCGGCGCGGGCTTTGCATCGCCCCAGCCGCCGCCCAGTGCGCGGATCAGATTCACCGTCGATACCGCCTGTGTCCCACGCAGCTGGACCGACGCGCGCTGCGTCTGCAGCACGGTACGCTCCGCATCGATCACGTCGAGGTAGTTCACCGCGCCTTCGGTGTACTGCGTGCGCGAAAGCTGCGCGGCACGCACCGATGCTTTCACGGCATCGTCCTGTGTCGCTGTCTGGTCTTCGAGGATGCGCAGATCGGAAAGGTTGTCCTCCACCTCGCGGAACGCAACGAGCACCTGTTGACGATAGCTCGCGACATCCTCTTCATAAATGGCGCGCGCATTCGCGAGATTGCCCTTGCGCCGGCCGCCATCGAAGATCGGGATGTTCAGCGCCGTGCCCGCGAACGGCCCGAGCAGGAACGTGCGGCTCGACCACTTGAAGAGATCGCCGAGCGTCGCGGATTCGAAGCCGCCCGAGCCCGTGAGCGTCAGCGACGGGAAGAACGCCGCCTTCGCCACGCCGATGCGCGCGTTCGCCGCCGCCATCGCGCGTTCCGCCGATGCGATATCCGGCCGACGTTCGAGCAGCGCCGAGGGCAGCCCCGGCGGCACGCGCACCGTGACCGGCTTGAGCGGGTTCGCGGCTATAGAGAACTCGGCGGGCGCCTTGCCGAGCAGCACGGCGAGACTATGTTCCGATGCCGCGCGCAGACGTTGCACCGTCATCGCATCCGAGCGCGCCGTCGCCAGTTCCGACTTCGCCCGCGCAACATCGAGCTCGCTGATATCGCCTTCGGTGTAGCGGCGTTGCACGAGCTTCAGCGCTTCCTCGCGCAACTGCACGGTGCGCGTGAAGACATCCGTCTCGGCATCGAGCTCGCGCAGATTGAAGTAGTTCTGCGCGACGTCCGCCTGCAACGCCAATTGCACGGAGCGGAACAAGGCCTCGCTCTGCTGCGTGTCCGCATTCGCGGCCTGCACCGAGTTCGATACGCGGCCGAACAGATCCACTTCATACGACGCACTCGCCTGCGCGCGCCACAACGTCTGCGCGGGCACGTTGCCATCGGCCGGCAGGAACTGCGATGCCGGCGAGAGCTTCTCGCGCGTCGGGCCGAAACCCGCGTCGAGCGTCGGAAAGAGGCCCGCGCGGGCCGTCTGGTTGATCGCGCGCGCTTCCTTCACGCGCGCCGCTGCCGCCTTCAGGTTCTGGTTCGCGTCCTGCGCCTGCTTCTCCAGATCGTTGAGCGCGGCGTCGTCGAAGATCGTCCACCATTCGCCGCGCATCATCTCTTCCGAAGGCTGCGCGGTCTTCCAGGTGCCCGCTTCCGATGCATCGAGCGGCTTTTGCGGCGTTTCCTTGTACGCGGACGGCGCATTCACGTCCGGCTTCTCGTAAGTGGGCGCGAGCGAGCAGCCCGCCACCAGCAACAGCGAAGCCATCAGACTCGATAACACATGTAGCTTATTCATCATCGACCTCATTGCGCCTCGTAGGAGGCACCGATACCGCGCATCTGCGGATGCGAGCCGTGCTTGTCCGTCACATGCTCGGTGCGGGACAGCTTGCGCAGGATCACGTAGAACACCGGCGTCAGCATCAGACCGAAGAGCGTCACACCCAGCATGCCGAAGAACACCGCGACGCCCATTGCGTGACGCATCTCCGAACCCGCGCCCGTCGAGAGCACGAGCGGCACCACGCCCATGATGAACGCGATGGACGTCATCAGAATCGGGCGCAGACGCAGGCGGCTCGCTTCGATCGCGGCCTGCACGATCGAGCGGCCCTGCATCTCCAGCTCGCGTGCAAACTCGACGATCAGGATCGCGTTCTTCGCCGACAAGCCCACCAGCACCATCAAGCCGATCTGCGTGAAGATGTTGTTGTCGCCATCGGTGAGCCATACGCCGAGCAGCGCCGACAGAATGCTCATCGGCACGATCATGATCACCGCGAGCGGCAGCGTCAGGCTTTCGTACAACGCGGCAAGCACGAGGAACACGAGCAGCACGCTGATCGGGAACACCCACAGTGCCGCATTGCCCGCGAGGATCTGCTGATACGTGAGATCGGTCCATTCGAACTTGATCCCGCGCGGCAGCACTTCCGCCGCGATGCGTTCCGCCGCCGCCTGCGCCTGGCCCGACGAATAGCCCGGCGCCGGGCCGCCGTTGATGTCCGCGGCGGTATAGCCGTTGTAGCGAACGACCATTTCAGGGCCATACGTCGGCGTGACCTTCACGAGCGACGACAAAGGCACCATGTCGCCATTCGCGTTGCGCGTCTTCAACAGGCCGATGTCTTCCGGGTTCGCGCGAAACGGCGCATCCGCCTGCACGCGCACCTGATACACGCGTCCGAAGCGATTGAAGTCGTTCACGTAGAGCGAGCCGAGATAGACCTGCATCGTGTCGAACACGTCCGTCACGGACACGCCGAGTTGCTTCGCCTTCACGCGATCCAGATCGACATTCAACTGCGGCACATTGATCTGATAGCTGGAGAACGTCGGTCCGAGCTCGGGCGTCTGCGATGCGCGCTTGATGAACGCCTGCGTCGCATCGGCAAGTGCCGCATAGCCGAGCGCGCCGCGATCCTCGAGCTGCATCTTGAAGCCGCCGAGCGTGCCGAGACCGAGGACCGGCGGCGGCGGGAACACGGCGATGAACGAACCCTTGATGCCCGCGTACTTCTGATTCAGCGCACCCGCAATGGCATTCGCCGACAGCGCCTTGTCATGCACGCGCTCCTTGAAGGGCTTCAGCGTGACGAACACGATGCCCGCGCTCGACGAGTTGGTGAAGCCGTTCACCGACAAGCCCGGAAACTCCACCGCGCTTTCCACGCCCGGTTGCTTCAGCGCGATATCCGACATCTGACGGATCACGCCTTCGGTGCGATCCAGTGATGCACCGTTCGGCAGTTGCGCGAAGCTGATCAGATACTCCTTGTCCTGCGCGGGCACGAAGCCGCCCGGCACGACCTTGCCCATCAGCACGGCGCCGGCGAGCAGCACGGCATACACCACCATCATCAAGGCCTTGCGATTGATGACGCTCTTTACGCCCTTGCCATACGCGTCCGAGCCGCGATGAAACACCTTGTTGAAGCCGCGAAAGAAGCCGCCGAACACGCGGTCCATCCCGCGCGTGAGCCAGTCCTTCGGCTCGTCGTGGCCTTTCAGCAGAAGTGCTGCGAGCGCGGGCGACAAGGTCAGCGAGTTGAACGCGGAGATCACCGTCGAGATGGCGATGGTCATCGCGAACTGCTTGTAGAACTGGCCCGTGAGACCCGACATGAACGCGAGCGGCACGAACACTGCAACCAGCGTCAATGCGATCGCGATGATCGGCCCGCTCACCTCGCGCATTGCCTGATACGTGGCTTCTCTCGCCGACAAGCCCGCCTCGATGTTGCGCTCCACGTTCTCCACGACCACGATCGCATCGTCCACGACGATACCGATCGCGAGCACCATCCCGAACAATGACAACGCGTTGATCGAGAAGCCGAACGCGAGCAGCAGCGAGAACGTACCGACGATGGACACCGGCACGGCGAGCAACGGAATGATCGACGCGCGCCACGTCTGCAGGAACACGATCACCACGAGCACCACGAGCGCGATTGCTTCCGCGAGCGTATGAATCACCGCTTCGATGCTCGAACGCACGAACTGCGTCGGGTCATAGACGATCTGATATTCCAGGCCCGCGGGCATGTCGGCCTTCAGCTCCTTCATCGTCTTGCGGACTTCGTCGGAGATCTGCAGCGAGTTCGCGCCCGGCTGCTGATTGATTGCGATTGCAACCGCCGACTTGTTGTCGAGCAACGAGCGCAAGCCATATTCCGATGCCGCGAGTTCGACGCGCGCCACATCGCTCAGATGCGTCACCGCGCCATCCGGCGATGTCTTCAGCACGATGTCGCGGAACTCCGACTCGTTCTGCAGGCGGCCGCGCGCATTCACGTTCAGTTGCAGCGGCACGTTCGGCAGCGTCGGCGAACCGCCGATCACGCCCGCGGCGACCTGCACGTTCTGCTCGCGGATCGCGTTGACGACATCCGTCGCCGTCATGCCGCGTTGCGCGACCTTCTGCGGATCGAGCCATACGCGCATCGAGTAATCGCCCGAGCCCCATAGCTGCACTTCGCCCACGCCCGCAATGCGTTCGAGCCGGTCCTTCACGTTGATCAGCGCGTAGTTGCGCAGATACGTCATGTCGTAGCGGCCGTTGGGCGAGTTCAAGTGAACCACCATCGTCAACGTCGGCGATGACTTGATCGTCGTCACCCCCAGGCGCTGCACGTCCTGCGGCAGACGCGGCAACGCCTGATTCACGCGGTTCTGCACGAGCTGCGTGTTCTTGTCGGGATCGGTGCCGAGCTTGAACGTGACCGTGGTCGTGAGGTTGCCGTCGCTATTGGCCTGCGACTGCATGTAGAGCATGTCCTCCACGCCGTTGATCTGCTCTTCCAGCGGCGAGGCCACGGTCTCCGCGATCACCTTCGGGTTCGCGCCAGGATACTGCGCATGCACGACGACCGAAGGCGGCACGACTTCCGGATACTCGGAGATCGGCAGCTTGAACATCGCGATGATGCCTGCCAGCAGCACGACCACCGATAGCACGCCCGCGAAGATCGGGCGGTCGATGAAGAATTTGGATATGTTCATGACGGGTTCTGTGTGTTGCGGATGACGCGCATCACTGTGCCGATGCGGTCTTCACGGCGGGCGCGGGCGCAGCGCCGCTGTCGTTCATGGCGACGTTGTTGGCCTTGATCATGTCGTTGGGACGCACGCGCTGCAAGCCGTTGACGACGATGCGCTCGCCCGGTTGCAGGCCCTTCGAAATGACACGCAAGCCTTCATGCGTCTGCCCGAGCGTCACTTCGCGGTACTGCACGCGGTTGTCCTTGTCGACGACCATCACGTACTTCTTGTCCTGATCGGTGCCGATGGCTTCGTCTTCCACGAGCACGGCCGGATGCGGCGTGCCGCCACCCACTTTCACGCGCGCGTAGAGGCCCGGCACCAGCGTGCCGTCCGGGTTGCTGAAGCGCGCGCGCACGCGGATCGTGCCGGAGGTCGTATCGAGCCGGTTATCGACGGAATCGACAACGCCCTCGCGCGAATAGCCGTCTTCGTTCGCGAGACCGAGCGACACTGGCACCGCGCTGCCCGCATCGCGGCCGAGATAGCGCAAGTACGTTTGTTCATCGACATCGAACGATGCGTAGATCGGCGACACGGACACGAGCGTCGTCAGCAACGGCGCATTCGCGCCCGTAGACACGATGTTGCCGACGGTGAGCTCCGCGCGCGACACGCGCCCCGCCACCGGCGCGACGATATGCGTGTAAGCGAGATTGATCTTCGCGGTCTCGAGCGCAGCCTGCGCGGCCTTCAGGTTGGCGACGGCCTCGCGCGCGGCGTTCTGCTTTTCGTCGTAGTCGCGCTTGGCGATCGCGTTATCGGCGAGCAGCCGCTCTGCGCGCGCCGCATCCGTCGACGTGTAGCCATTGCGCGCCTGCGCCGCCGCGAGCTGCGCCTGTGCGCGATCCACTTCGGCTTCGTAAGGGCGCGGGTCGATCGTAAAGAGCGCATCGCCCTTCTTCACGAGCTGGCCATCCTTGAAATGTACGGCGACGATCGTGCCCGGCACGAGCGGGCGAATGTCGACGTGATCGACCGCTTCGAGACGGCCCGAATAGCTCTGCCAGTCGGTGATGGTCTTCGACACCAC
This sequence comes from Caballeronia sp. INML2, assembly GCF_023631365.1. Lineage (NCBI taxonomy): Bacteria > Pseudomonadati > Pseudomonadota > Betaproteobacteria > Burkholderiales > Burkholderiaceae > Caballeronia > Caballeronia sp. INML2. The sequence goes on from NZ_JALQDH010000049.1 coordinate 83,945, forward strand.
GGCCGCGACGTCGACTTCCGTCGCGGTCGGACTGTGAGCGGCAGCCTTGGCTTCGTTTATTGCTGAATCGCCGTGTCCGCGCCAGGCGGTATATCCGCCCGCGCCCACGATGATCAGCGTCGCGCCTAGCGCGGCGTAGATGCGTTTGCGAGTGAAAGACATGGTGAGAGCTCCGGTTGCGTTGAGATTGTTGTTGTGTATTGCGTGCGATGCGCGCCGTTTCTTGCGCTTGCTTCCGTATTTACTTCGCGCGCGCCAGCCGTTTTCTGAAGAACGTCACGACGTCGGCGAGCGCATCGGGATGCGCGGCGAGCGCCTGATGGGACGTCTTGCCATGACGCGTAACCTCGGTCGGCACGCCCGCCGCGATCAGTTCGCCCGCGTATTTCTCCGCTTCGATATGCAGGAGGTCGTGCTCGGCGCTCGCGATGATCGCTGGCGGCAAGCCGCCGAGACGGCGCGACTCGAGCGGCGCGGCATACGGATGCAGGCGTTGCGAAGCATTTGGCAGATACGCGCGATACCACTGCGCGCATTCGCATGCTTCGAAATCGGGGCACAGCACTTTGCGTTCGTCGGCGAGACGCGTCATGCTCGGATCGAGCAGCGGCGCGAGCAGCGCTTGCGCGGACATGCGAATATCGCCGCGATCACGTGCGATGGCAGCGACGCAAGTCGCGAGATTGCCGCCCGCGTCATGACCGGCGACGCCGATACGCTGCGGATCGGCGCGCTGCGCGCGGGCCTGCGCGACGGCCCATTGCGCCGCGCGATAGCCGTCCTCGGGCGCGGCCGGAAACGGAAACGCCGGCGCGAGCGAATAGCCGACCGATACGACCCACGCGGGCGTATCGCGTGCGATCGTCGCGGCGGCAATATCCGCGTCGTCGAGCCCTCCGCGAATAAAACCGCCGCCGTGGAAGTAAAGAACGATGGGCAACACCGTGCCATCCGATGCGGGACGATAGCTGCGCAGCGTGATGGGTTGCGTGTGTCCCGTGATGTGCACATCTTCGATGCACAAGCGGGAGCTCGACTCCAGATCCAACAGTGATGCCATGGTTATTTCCGGTGCAAGGCCTGTGCTGCAAGGCCTGCACGCATAAGTTGCGATGCTGCGAATTCTGGAGTCCGCGCCTTTTTTAATAAATGCCTATAATCCGGCAACACAATTCGGTCGCACCGAACAATCGTGGTTATCCCTTGCGATCGTTCATTCCGTTATTTTTTAGCGCTCGCTTAAATAGTTGCGTCGCTAAGTAAAGAAGGTGAGAGAACATGGATCGGCTACAAGCAATGCAGGTATTCACCCGCGTCGTGGACACCAATAGCTTTTCGCGCGCAGCGGATACGCTCAATCTGCCGCGCGCCTCCGTCACGACGATCATTCAGAATCTGGAAGCGCATCTGAACGTGCGTCTGCTTCAGCGCACGACACGCAGGCTCAATCTCACACCCGATGGCGCCGCGTATTACGAGCGCTGCGTGCGCATCCTCGCGGACATCGAGGAAGCCGAAGGCTCGTTCTCGAACAACGGAAAGGGTCCGCACGGCAAGTTGCGTGTGGATATGCCGGGGGCGATCGGGCGGCTCATCGTGATGCCGCAGCTATGCGATTTCCATACGCGCTATCCGGAGATCGAGTTGATGATGGGCTTTGGCGACAAGCCGGTCGATCTCATTCAGGAAGGCGTCGATTGCGTGATTCGCGTGGGCACGCTGCAGGATTCGAGTCTCGTTGCGCGCCGTATCGGCGTGTTTCAGGGCGTGACGGTAGCGGCCCCGCAATATCTCGAACGCAACGGCACGCCGAGAACGATCGAGGATTTGCAGAATCACACGGCGGTGAATTATTTTTCGAGCCGCACCGGGCGCGTCATGGATATGGATTTCGTCATCGACGACGAAACCATCGAAGTGAAGATGCGCGGCATGATCGCGGTGAACGACGCGGAAGCGTATCTCAGTTGCGGGCTGAAGGGCGTCGGCATCATTCAGGTGCCGCGTTTCATGGCGTTGCCGCATCTGCGGGCGGGCGAGCTCGTCGAAGTGCTGCCGCAATGGAATCCGCTGCCAATGCCGATTTCCGCGGTGTATCCGCATAACCGGCATCTGTCGCCGAAGGTGCGCGTGTTCGTCGACTGGGCAGCCGAATTGTTCGAACGCTGCCCGCTTCTGCAAGGCCAGAAGGATGCGGAAGAACGCTGCCTTCCTACGAGCACGTCATCGCCGACCATCGTGCGGCACGGCACGCCTGAAGTCGCGGGCACCGAAGATATCGTCGCATAGCCGATTATCTTCCGGGGCGGTGCAAACGCCCGCCCAACAAGCCCTCGCGCCATTATTCGCCGAAATCGATAAATCTATTCGCGGATACGGCATTTATCCGCGTGTGCCGCGCGACTACATTCACTCCCAACGCAGCGTGCTCATTTTCCAATTGCAATTCGCAATTGCCCGCACGCCGCAATCGGAATGAAAGGAGTCGCAAGCATGAAACAGCTCATCACGGGATTTTCTCTCGCAGCCATCTCCGCTGTCGTCACGACTACCGCATTCGCGGAAGGCGGCCAAGGCATCGGCCGCGCAGGCACGTATCAGGTCCAGACGCAGACGGAAGCGACCTCGAGCGATACGCCCAAGACGCGCGCCCAGGTGCGTGCCGAACTCGTTGCAGCGTATTCGAACGGCTCCCTGCCGGCATTGAATCGCAACTCGTATCCGGAACGCGGCATGTGGGGCGATGCCGTCGCTGCGCAAAGCGAGCAACGCGCACGCGATGCGGCGCAGGCGGAAGCGCGCAACCGCGAGATCGTCGAGTACGCCAATGGCTCGGCGGCGCAAGGCAATGTGACGACGCGCTGATCGTCGCGTCAGAAAGGATTCAAGAGGCCATCATGTTCGAAAACACGTCACTCGATCAGTTCTCGCTTCTCGACGAACTGCCTTCACTCACGCCGGTGTGGCACCCGTTCACGCAGCACGCTGCGCATGCGCCGGCCGTTGCGCAAGAGACGAAGCAGGAGAGCACTGAACGCTCGCACTGAGCGAGACATGAAAGGCGCGGACAAAAGCCCGCGCCTTTTTTATTCAACTCAACCGCACGCGCCGATTTCGCCGCATGCCGTGCAGAAGTCGCAGCCGTCCTTGCGGATCACTGCATTTGCACCACACGTCGCGCATTTCCGGCCGTGCATCAGGGAAAGGCTATGCGGATCGATCTCACCTCCCGCGATACCCTCGGATACCTCCTCGCGTTCATCGGCTACAGCTACCGGATGCGGCGCGCAATCGGCACGCTTGCGCGCAAGCACGCGCGACGGTACCTGGTTTCCTTCTGCGTCGAGAAAACCGCGACGATAAAGAATCTGCTGGATCGCATACGCTAACGCGGCGACTTCCGAATCGTGCCAGCGCGGACTGCGATGTCCGTCGAGCCGTTCGACATCGCCGAGTCGCACCTGTCCGCGGTCCCACGACACTTTTCGCATGTCCTGCAGCGTGCGCGCCGCGAAACCGCCGCGCGCGGCCAGTGACAGCGAACGCATCGTCGCCGTGATCCATTGCTGTGATTCGTCGCGCTGCCCCGTGGGAATGAAGAACTCGATGGGCCGCTCGATCGTCACGTCCTCGCCGCCGATACGCCCCGTCACTTCGATGAACGAGACCGCGAGATAAAGCGACTTCTTTCCCGCCTGCGTCAGATACTCGACCTTCTCGATGATCGCGGGCAACTCGCCTCTCGGCCGATGATCGATCGCAATGCGCAACGGATCGAGATCGAGTTCGGGGTCGGGCGAATCGCTCGGCGTCTCGGCGGGCGTGACGGAGAGCACCGCGCCCAGCGTCTCGTTCGGCCGATATGTCGCAAGCCCCTTCAGTCCGCGCCGCCATGCCTCGAAATAGAGATCCTGAAACTTGTCGAATGGATAATCTGCGGGCACGTTCACGGTCTTCGAAATCGATGTATCCACGAACGGTTGCACCGCGGCCATCATCTCCATGTGATCGTGCGCGGACATCTGCAGCGCGCTGATGAAATAGTCGGGCAGCGCGTTCACGTCGCCGCCCATCTCGCGATATAGCCGGTACGCGTGATCTTCGACGGGGAAGGTCTGACGTGAACCGTCCGCCATGCGTTTCGTGCGTTGATAGGTCCACGAGAACGCCGGCTCGATGCCGTTCGATGCGTTGTCCGCGAACGCGAGGCTCACGGTGCCCGTCGGCGCGATCGACAGCAGATGACTGTTGCGAATGCCATGCTCGCGTATCGCGCGCTTGATGTCGTCGGGCAGGCGCGAGGCGAACGTGCCCTCTGCCAGATAATGCTTCGCATCGAAGAGCGGAAACGTGCCGCGCTCTTTCGCGAGTTCGACCGATGCGCGGTACGCCTCGTCGCGCATCGTGCGCGCGACCCGCGTGGCGAAGTCGCGCCCTTCCTGCGCGTCATAGCGAAGCCCGAGCATCACGAGCGTGTCGCCGAGGCCGGTAAAGCCCACGCCGATGCGGCGCTTCGCTGCGGCTTCGCGTGCCTGCTCTTCGAGTGGCCAGAGCGTGACGTCGAGCACGTCGTCGAGAAAGCGCACTTGCGTGCGCGTCGTGCGTGCAAGGCCGTCCCAGTCGAAGGACGGCGCGCCGCCGCGCATCTGCGCGAACGGATCGTGCACGAAGCGCGTGAGATTGAGCGGACCGAGATTGCAGCAGCCGTATGCGGGCAGCGGCTGTTCGCCGCATGGATTGGTCGCGCGAATCGATTCGACCGCGCGCAGATTGTTATCGTCGTTCATGCGCGACATGAACACGACACCCGGCTCGGCGACGTCGTAAGTCGAGCGCATGATCGTGTTCCATACTTCGCGCGCCTGCACTTCGCGATAGACCCAAAGGCCGTCCTCGCGCTGGTGCATGTCCTCGGCGGCACGCTGCGCCGGTGACGGTTCGGCCTTGTGCACGAGCTGCCATGTGGCGTCGTCGGCGACGGCCTGCATGAACTCATCGGTCACCGCGACCGATACATTGAAATTGTTCCAGCGCCCTTTCGTATGTTTTGCCGCGATGAATTCGAGCAGATCGGGATGCGAGCAATCGAGAATGCCCATTTGCGCGCCGCGCCGCGAGCCCGCGCTTTCGACCGTGCGGCACGATGCGTCGAACACGTCCATGTAGCTGCATGGACCCGATGCCGCCGATCCCGTCGAATGCACACGCGCGCCGCGCGGACGGATCGCCGAAAAGTTATACCCGACGCCGCCGCCGCGACGCATCGTCTCGGCTGCCTGCAGCAGCGCGACGTAAATACCCGGCAAGCCGTTGCTGTCGACGTTCTGTATCGCATCGCCTACGGGCTGCACGAAGCAATTGATGAGCGTCGCGTCGATGCCCGCGCCGGCCGCGCTCATGATGCGCCCCGCGCCGAGCGCGCCGCGCTTGAAGTTATCGACGAACTCCGCTTCGATCTTCGCGCGCGACTCTTTCGGCTCGGCAAGCGCGACACCGCGCGCCACGCGCAGGTAAATATCCTCGACGCGCGTCTCGTCGCCCTTGGCATATTTTTCGAGCATCACGTCGACGGAGAACTGCTGCGGTGCGAGAGCGGTGCTGGGATTGTCTTCAGCCATGTCGGAGATCCTTTGATTGCTGAGCCTTGCGCGATGGGGTCGGAAAGGCGTTGCGCGCGCTTGGCATGAACTGCCGCAAAGGCAATGCCCGACGATAGCGCGATTTCTCGACGCTCGCCATCGACCCGTTAAACTCGTCTGATCGAAACCAGTTCAATCAGCCGACCATACGCATGAATTCGCGTCATCCGCCGTTCTTCGGCATTTCGGGCCGCTCGGGCCAGGGCAAGACCACGTTGATCGAAGCGCTGCTGCCGTGGCTGCGCGCACACGGCCTCATGGTCAATGTCATCAAGCACAGTCATCACTCGATCGAACTCGAGCCGCCGGGCAAGGACAGTGCGCGCTTTCGCCGCGCGGGCGCCGCGGAAGTGCTGATCGCATCGCCTTACCGGTATGCGATCGTGCGCGAATTGAACGGCGACGCGGAGCCGCCGCTTGCCGAACTGGCAGCACGGCTGTCTCACGCGGACCTCGTGATCGTCGAGGGATTCGCGCGTGAAGCGATGCCGCGGCTCGAAGTCGTGCGGCCCTCGGCGGGCCGCGATCCGCTTTACGAGACCGATGTGGAGATCGTTGCAATTGCAACCGATGATGCCGCCGCGATCGAATCGAGCTTGCCGATACTCGATCTGAATGACATCGCGGGCATCGGCGCGTTCATTTGCGAGCGCGTGGGCATCGTGCTGAAAGATCAGCTTTCGGCGAGGCCGTGACGCGCCATCGCGAGTGCTTCTTTCAAGACGTCGTTATCGCCGATATGGTTCGCGAGCAGCAGCACGAGCTTCGCGTTGAGCATCTGGCTCGCTTCGTCGGAGAGTCCGTTGTGCGCGTCGATGAGGCGCTCGTAGAACGCATCGTGATCTGCGATATTCAGTTCGAGATTGAGCTTCATACGATTCATCATCCGTTGCAGGTTGCACGTTTGACCGCCGCTGCGACCGATGCGGCATCGAAGGCGCGCCAGCGCGCGCACACATGTTGATCGGGACGCAGCAGATAGAACGTGCCGGGCCGTGCATCGAAGCGATGCGCGACCATGCCTTCCACGTCTTCGATCACGGTCACGCCCGGCACCGCGCAGGTCATGCCTCTCGGCACGACGATCAGCGCACGCACGGGCAACGGCGCCTTCGACAACGCCGCGAGGCTTTGCGCGCAAACCTCCGGGCCGTGACCGAGTCCGCAGAAATAGATGCCCGTGAACGCGCCGCCGTGAGTCTGAGGCAAGAGCCATGCGTCGCGGTCATCGACGCGCACGGGCGCATCCACGCACGGCGCGCCGGGAATCATCGCGCAATCGAAGGCATCGCCATCCGCGTCGGGTGTATTGAGCGTCGAGTCGCGCAGCACCGCGGGCACCGAAAGACGCCCGCTGTTCGCCATGCGCCGCGCGAATGCGCAATCCTTCGCGAGATTGAGCGTCGCATCGCGAAAGAGGCGTGATACCGCGCTCTTCGGGGTGATGAAGTCGGTGGCGCGCGTCGAGTTGAGGATGTTTTCGTCGGCGGCGTATTCGCGTTCGGACGCGTAGGTATCGAGCAGCGTGTGCGGCGCATCGCCGTTCGCGACGAGCCTGAGTTTCCACGCGAGATTGTCCGCGTCCTGCACGCCGCTGTTCGCACCGCGCGCGCCGAATGGCGACACGCCGTGGGCCGAATCGCCCGCAAAAATGATGCGCCCGTGTCTGAAGCTGTCCATGCGCAGACACGAGAACGTGTACACGCTCACCCATTCCAGTTCGAATTCGGCGTCTTCGCCGAGCAGCGCCTTCACGCGCGGAATCACACGCTCGGGCGCTTTTTCAGCGACGGGGTCCGCGTCCCAGCCGAGCTGAAAGTCGATGCGCCATACGTTATCCGGCTGACGATGCAATAGCACAGACTGGTTCCGATGAAACGGCGGGTCGAACCAGAACCAGCGCTCGGTGGGAAACGGCGCCTTCATCTTCACGTCGGCAATCAGGAAGCGATCTTTGAACGTGCGCCCGTGGCTGTCGAGACCGAGGGACTTGCGCATCGGGCTGCGGGCACCATCGGCGGCCACGACATACTGCGCCTTGAGCGAATAGTTTCCATCGGGCGTTTCGATCTGCAATTCGACGTGATCGTCATGCTGCGTGACGCCGGTGACAGTGCTCTTCCAGCGCAATTGCAGTTGCTCCAGCTCCATCGCGCGTTCGGCGAGAAAGCCTTCGACGTAGTACTGCTGCAAGTTGATGAACGCGGGCCGCGCATGTCCTGTTTCCGGCAAGAGATTGAACGTGTAGACGAGGTCGTCATGCAGAAATACCTTGCCGACGTTCCAGCTCACGCCCTTCTCGATCATCCTGTCGCCGCAGCCAAGGCGATCGAAAATTTCCAGCGTGCGCTTGGCAAAGCAGATTGCGCGCGAGCCGGTCGACACCGTGTCGTCGTTGTCGAGCAGCACGGTGCGCACGCCTTGCTGGGCGAGGTCGATGGCCGTTGCAAGACCGACCGGGCCCGCGCCGACCACGGCGACGGGATAAGGCGAGGACGCGGGCGCATCGTGCTCGGGCGCGCGCTCGTATTCAAAGCGCAGACTGGCGTAATTTACGGACATTCGATCGTCTCCATCGTCGAGCCTGGCTCGGCTCACGCGCGAATTTCTTCGCTCTCGGTTATCTGTTCATCATTGTACAAGTCGTTTTATACTGTTGAATTTAGGTTTACCCGTATGTCGACCGGTGCTGGCTCTTGACGATTGCAAACTTTCGGCTGGATCCCGTTTTCGTGTCGGTCTAATAGTTCCCCCTGTGGGGGCAGCACCTACTTTCTTTAGGACCGCGCCGCTGCCGAGGGATACGCGGGGGAAACCATCAAAAGGGAGCACACGCGGACCCGGTTGACCCATCGGCCGCAAAGCGGGCCGGAGCTATTTCGCGCCGAACCCGTTTGTCGTCCAGCGCAAGGTGACAGACCGTGCGCGATCCAAGCCCCGGGCGTTTTGTGGGGGCACTCGCTATTGCCGGGCCATTAAGTCAATCGCCTGTGCGGCGGCCGGCATGAAGCACTTTGGATGGGAGAAGCTGTTTCTTTGGTCACTTTCTTTGCAGCAGCAAAGAAAGTAACTGCCGCCCCGCACAGGGGCAACGCTAGCAAACCAATAACAAAACGGGATCCGGCGTCAAACCGAGAGGAACCACCTACGGACGCTCGGAACGCACCGAATCAGACAGCGACGAAACCGAGCATCTTCGATACGCGCTGCGCGCACGCGTGCAGTCCCTTCGCGATGTCGCCATCCCATGCGCCGTCGAACGAGCCGCTCGGTCCGATCGCCGTGATCGCGAGCACGATATGGCGCGTGTGATCGAACACCGGCGCGCTGATCGCGCTGATGCCGGCGACGGGTTCGTCGATCGCTCTCGCGATACCGTGCTCGCGCACTTCGGCGAGCATCGCGTCGATCTGCGCGCGCGTGTACTCGCGACGCTCGGCGCCGGTCTGCAACGCGCCCGCGCGCTCGATCGCGACGAGCGCATCGACCGTCATCGGCGGCAGGTAGGCGGCGAACGCGCGGCCCGTCGCGGTCTGCAGCAGCGACATCACCGTGCCCGTGCGCATTGTCACGTGGATGGGCACGCTCGCCTGCTGGATGTGAACGATGGTCGGTCCATAACTACCCGCGCTCGCGAGCGCGACCGTATGCTCGATGCGCGGCGTCATGTTCGCCACTTCCGCAATCGCGAGACGCACCGGATCGACGCGCTGCAGGCTGATCAGCCCCATTTGCAGCGCGAACGGGCCGAGTTCGTAGCGGCCCGTTGCGGGGTCCTGCTGAATCAGGCCGAGATTGCCGTACGACACGAGATACGGATGCGCCTTCGCCGAGGGCATGCCCGCCTTTCTCGCAAGATCGCCGAGCAGCATCGGGCCGCCATGATCCACCAGCGCACGCAAGAGCGCGCCTCCGACTTCGATCGATTGAATCCCGCGGCGCACTCCGCTCATGCCTGACCTTCTGTTGTTGTCGATGATGCGCGCGATGATAACCGCATCGTCACGGCTTGGGGCCTAGCCTGGCGATCAACTCGCGATGTTGCGGATAGCGTGCTTCCAGCGTCCCAGGCGTGGCGAGTTCGAACTCGCTGAACTCGAAGCCCGGCGCGACCGTGCAGCCGGCGAGCGCCGCGCCTTCTTCATCGTGACATTCGGCCGCGAACCAGTCGCCCGCTTTGACGACGGCCTGAAACAGGGTATCCGCATGCTCGAGCGCGTTGCCGAGGCGATGCGTGACGAGCGTGCCGTTCGCATCGAGCACATGGACGTCGATGGGATCGCCGGCGTAGAAATGCCAGACTTCGTCGGAGCGGATGCGATGCCATGCGGAATGCCCGCCGTCACAGAGCAGGAAATAGATCGCGGTCGAGGCCGAGCGCAATTCGCCTTCGCTTTCGCGCGTGACGTTGCCGCTCGCGCGATAGGTCTCCCGGAAGAACCCACCTTCAGGATGCGGTTCGAGCTTCAGCCGCGCGATCAATTCCCGGCTGTCGATGCGTGTGCGCTGCATGTCGTTCCTTTGCCAGAGCGGTCGTGGTTCGCGTATTCTGCATCGGATTGCCCGTGTGAATACTTTCCTTCATTCAAGCGACGGACACCATGACTCTCTCCTCTTCCTTGCTGAACGCCTTCGCGCCGACAGGCACGCTGCGCGCATCGATCAATCTCGGCAATCCGATTCTCGCGCATCGAACCGACAGCGGCGAGCCGGGCGGCGTATCGGTGGATATCGCGCGCGAGCTCGCATCGCGGCTCGGCGTGCCTGTCGCCTTCACGTCGTTCGACCGGGCCGCGGAGTCGGTCGAAGCGGTCACGAACGATGGCGCCGATATCGGCTTCTTCGCGATCGATCCGCTGCGCGGCGCGGGCATCGCGTTCACCGCACCCTACGTGCTGATCGAAGGCTGCTACCTCGTGCGCGATGCGTCGCCGCTCACGCGCAACGAGGATGTCGATCGCGAAGGCAACCGCATCATGGTCGGCAAGGGCAGCGCATACGATCTCTTTCTCACGCGCGAGATCAAACATGCGCAAATCGTGCGCACGGCGTTGTCGCAGACCGTCGTCGATGAGTTTTTGCGCGACAACCTGGAAGTCGCGGCGGGCGTGAAGCAGCAACTCGAAGCCGATGCAGCGCGCACGCCCGGCTTGCGCCTGCTCGAAGGACGTTTCATGGTGATCCAGCAGGCGATGGGCCTGTCGAAGACCCGCAGCGACGAAGCTGCGCGCTATCTGAGCGAATTCGTGGAGGATGTCAAACGCTCAGGCTTCGTCGCCGAGGCGCTCGCGCGGCACGGCATCAAGGGCGCGTCGGTCGCGCCGGCCGCGCAGAGCTGAGCGATCCGATATGAGCGCAGACGTCACCGTCGCCGTGACCGACTGGATCGACGCGACTTTCGAGCAAGACGTCGCGGGCGCCCTCGCCGCATTCAATCGCGCGCGGCTCGGGCCGAGCCAGCAGCGCGATCTCGCCGTGTCGCTGTATCGCGATGACGATTTTCTCGGGGGGCTCGCGGGCTACACCGCGTGGGATTGGCTCTTCGTGAAATGGCTGTGGATACGCGAGGACGCGCGCGGCGCCGGACTCGGCGCACGCGCGCTCGAAGCCGCCGAAAACGAGGCGAGAAAGCGCGGCTGCCGCGCCGCGTGGCTCGATACGGTCAACCCCGCGGCGCGCGCGCTCTACGCGCGCTGCGGTTACGAGACCTTCGGCGAGCTTGCCGATTTTCACGCGGGCCAGGCGCGCTATTTCATGCAGAAGCGATTCTGAACACCCGGCGTTTTGCATTCTGCATTCATTGAGCCTTCTTGCATGATGCGTTTTGTATTACGCATTCAATTTCAGTCGCGCTGCGGCGCGCGCCGTGATCGCGCCGCGCGCCGCCAGCGACGGCGCGCAACGTTCGCGCACATCGCTGACGACGGCCGCGGGCGCATGCGCCGGATCGCCCGCGTCGAACGGCGGCGCGGGCGCGTATTCCATCTGCAGTTGGATCGCCTGCGCCTCGTGCTCGCCGACGAGTTCCGCCGCGAGCGTCAACGCGAAATCGATCCCCGCCGTGATGCCGCCACCCGTGAACAGATTGCCGTCGCGCACCACGCGCTCGTGCACCGGCATGGCGCCCAGCTCCGCGAGCAGTTCGTGGTAGGCCCAGTGCGTCGTCGCACGCTTGCCGCGCAGCAGGCCGGCCGCGCCGAGCACGAGCGAACCGGTGCAAACCGACGTCACGTAACGCGCGCTCGCCGCCTGCTCGCGAAGGAACGCGAGTGTCTCCTCGTCTTCCATCAGATCTCCGACGCCCGAGCCGCCGGGCACGCACAACACATCGAGCGCGGGGCAATCGGCGTAGGTCGCGTCGGGCGTGAGGATCATGCCGGCGCTCGATTTCACCGGCTCGCGCCTCTTCCAGACGAGATGCACCTTCACGTCGGGCATGTGCGCGAAAACGTCGTAGGGGCCGGTCATGTCGAGTTGCTGCAGGCGCGGGAACAGCAACAGGCCGATATGTAGCGTCATGGTCTTCTCCTTGGTCGATGGTGTGTGCAGTGGACGAACCGATGCTACGCCGCTAGGCTATGGCGAAATTGACACACGCCCCACGTTTTCCGCCAACTTCGTTTCCGGAGACCGCCATGCCGGCCGACGCCCCACGCACCATCGACGTGCTCGCCTTCCCTGATGTCCAGTTGCTCGATGTCGCCGGTCCGTTGCAGGTCTTCGCATCGGCGAACGATCTTGCAAAGGCTGCGGGCTTGCCGCCGCCGTATCGTCCGCGCGTCGTCGCGCGAGGCGGTACGGTGCGCGCCTCGGCTGGACTGGGGCTCGTCGGCGACGCGCTGCCCGCGCCGAACGAAGCGTGCGACACGCTGATCGTCGCGGGCGGTTGGGGCGTGCACGAAGCGGTGCACGATCGCGAACTGGTCGACTGGGTGCGCGCGCGCTCGGCGCACGCGCGGCGCACGGCGTCGGTCTGCACCGGCGCATTTCTGCTCGCGGCGGCGGGCCTGCTGAACGAGCGGCGCGCCGTCACGCACTGGACGCGCTGCGCGGAACTCGCCACGCGCTTCCCGTCGGTCCACGTCGAGCCCGATCCCATCTTCATCCGCGACGGCGACGTGTGGACTTCCGCCGGCGTCACGGCGGGCATCGATCTGTCACTGGCGCTGGTCGAGGACGATCTCGGGCGCACGCTCGCGCTCGACGTCGCGCGCCAGCTCGTCGTGTTCCTGAAGCGCCCCGGCGGGCAGGCGCAGTTCAGCGCGGCGCTGTCGCTGCAGAAATCAGGCGAACGCTTCGGCGAACTGCATGCGTGGATCGCCGAAAATCTGGCGGGGGATCTGTCGGTCGGCGTGCTGGCTGCGCGCGTCGGCATGAGCGAGCGCAGCTTCGTGCGCCATTACCGAGCGCAGACAGGCACGACGCCCGCGCGCGCGATCGAACGCATGCGGCTCGAAGCCGCGCGGCGCCTGCTCGGCGATACGGCGCTGCCCGTGAAGCGCGTCGCCGCGCGCTGCGGCTTCGGCACCGAGGAAACCATGCGCCGTGGTTTTCTGCGTTCGCTCGGCGTGTCGCCGCAGGCTTATCGCGAGAGATTCACCGGGCACGACCGCGCCGACGCCGCGCAACCCGCATGAACGCCCGCACGTGCCGGCGCGACGGCTTTTTTTGTCCTGCGTACTCAAGGCTGTAAGCTCGCTGCCGTTACCCCATTAAGAACGTTTGCTTGAGGCGCGCGCCCCGGGCGGCGTGCGAGCGCAGTCGCTGAACGAGAACCGCCCGCCGTGGCGACAAAATGGCCTGGAGCGCCGATGAGTGTGTTTCCCGCGTACGACGCGCAGGTTGCCCGCGCAACCGCGGTCGAACCTGCAGCCGTAACGGCGACCGACGACAAGGTCTTCGCCAGCGTCGCGCCATCGATCGACGCCCTGTTGCACGAGGCCGCCGCGATGGGCTGCCCGCAACAGTGGGCGTGGTATCGCGCGGGCGAGCAATTGCATCTCGAGCGGCGCGGCGATACGCCGCTGCCCGGCGCGCAGACATGGCCGCATAGCATCGCCGAGGAACGGCTCGCGGAGATCTGCGGCGCGCAGGGCTGGCACTGCTGGCCGACCGGGCGCGGCGAAAGCGTGCTCGGCTGGCTGCTTGCGCCCGTCGCGCATCGCGACGACGCGCATCTCATCGAACTCGCGCGCACGCTCGGCGAGCGCGTGCAGGCCGACGCGCTCGCGCGCGCGCAACTCACGCAGCGCGTGCTCTATGAGATTGCCTATCTCGCGAGCTCGGTGCCCGAGCGCGCCGATTTTCTGCGTGGCGTGCACGAACGGCTCGGCACGCTCATCGACGCCGAGAATTTTTATCTGGCGCTCTACGATCGCAAGTCGGGGAAGATCACGTACCCGTATTACGTCGATGTGATCGATACCGATGTCGTCGCGGCCGAGAACTACGACATTCTGAATCCGGCGCGCCTGTCGATGACCGGCCAAGTGCTCACGAGCGCGCAGCCGCTTTTCATCACCGCCGCCGATATCCGCGCGGCCGAGCGCGCGGGCCGTTTCTACTGTATCGGCGATCGCCCCGAGTTCTGGATGGGCGCGCCCCTCAAGAATGCGAGCGACGAAGTGTTCGGCATGCTCGCGATGCAGGTCTACGACGTGTCGCGCATTTACACCGCCGAGGACCGCGCACTCTTTCTCGTCGTCGCGCGCCATGTGGCGATGGCGCTCGACCGAATCCTGCACCGCGCGGATCTCGAAGAGCAGGTCGCGCGCCGCACCTCCGAACTGTCGAAGCTCAACGCGGCGCTGCGTCATGGCATCGCGGAGCGCGAGCGTTCCGAGCACTTGCAGGCGGCGCTGTATCAGATCGCCGAGCTGTCGAGCCGTCCGGGCGACATGATGGAATTCTTTCGCAGCCTGCATGGCATCGTCGGCGAGTTGCTGTATGCGCGAAACTTCTTCATCGCGCTCTTCGAAACGGAAACGGGCGAAGTGTCGTTCCCGTATTACGTCGACGAGATCGTGCAGGAGCGCCCCGCGCCACGACGCGGTCAGCGCGGCCTCACGGAATACGTGATACACGAGCGGCGTCCCCGCCTCATCGATCATTCGGAAGCGTTGCGTCTCATCGAAGAAGGCGCATTCGAGATCGAGCATCGCGAAGTGCGCCTGCGTTCGTGGCTCGGCATTCCGCTCTTCGATGGCGACGTCGTGCGCGGCGTGCTCGCCGTGCAAAGCTATTCGCCGCTCGTGCGCTATTCGCTGCGCGATCAGGAGTTGCTGACCTTCGTGTCGCGCCATATCGACACCGCGCTCTCGCGCCGTCGCGATGCCGAAGCGCTGCATGCCGCGAATCTGGAACTCGAAGCGCGCGTGCAGGCCCGCACGCGCGAACTCGACGATGTCAACGCGCGCCTGCTCTACGAGAACTCGCACGATTCACTGACGGGCCTGCCCAATCGCAGCCATCTGATGCAAAAGCTGCGCTGCGCATGGCGCGACTATCAGACGCGCGGCGACCAGCTCGCGGTGATGTTCATCGACCTCGACCGCTTCAAGGTCGTGAACGACAGTCTCGGCCATCACTTCGGCGACATGCTGCTCGTGCAGGCGGCCGCGCGTCTGCGCGACTGCCTGCGCTCGACCGATCTGCTTGCGCGTTTGGGAGGCGATGAATTCGCCGTGCTCTCGCCGAATGCGCACGTGCGCGACGCGGTATCGATCGCCAAGCGCATCCTGGCCGCGTTCGATCTGCCGTTTCATATCGAAGAGCATGTCGTGTTCTCGTCGTGCAGTATCGGCATCGTGAGTGCGGACAGTCAGTTTCATACCGAGCCCGCCGATCTGTTGCGCGATGCCGATACGGCGATGTATCGCGTGAAGAACGCGGGCCGCGACAGCTTCGTCGTATTCAATCAGGAACTGCGACGTCAGGTGTCGGATCAGGTGGAACGCGAAGGCGCGCTGCGCAACGCCATCAAACGCGACGACGAACTGGTGCCCTACTTCCAGCCTATCGTCGATGTGAAAAGCGGCGAAGTCGTTGCGCTCGAAGCATTGATCCGCTGGCGTCAGCCCGATGGTCACCTCGTCGGGCCGGGTGAATTTCTTCCTTCGGTCGAAGGCTTGAGGCTCATCGGCAGGCTCGATCTGTATATGCTGGAGCGTGTCGCGGCCATCCTCTCCAATGCGCGCTTTGCGCACTGGCCGCCGGTGCATGTGAACTGCTCCAGCTACAGCATGACGCGTCCGGAATTCGCCGACGACGTGCTTGCATTGTTGCGGCGTTATCGCGTGTCGCCGTCGCGCGTGTGTCTCGAGTTGACGGAAGGCGCGCTCGTCGCCGAACCTGCGCTTGCGCGCCGCACCATGCAGCGCCTCGCGGACAACGGCATGTCCGTCGTGCTCGATGACTTCGGCGCGGGCTTCTCATCGTTGAGCTACGTGCATCAGTACCAGTTCACGGGCCTGAAGATCGACAAGTCGTTCATTCTCGAACTCACCGAAAGTCCGCGCAGCCGTGCGATCGTGCGCGCAATCGTCCGCATGGCCGAATCGCTCGATCTGACGCTCGTTGCCGAAGGCGTCGAGGACGCAGCGACGCTTGCCGTGCTTCGCGACATGGGTGCCGCGCAAGCGCAAGGCTATTTCTTCGACAAGCCGCTGCCGCTCGACGCGCTCACACGCGCATCGCTTGCGCCGCGCTCGACGACGGCAAGCGCGGCGCTATGAGTGCACCGCGCTTCAAGGCATGCCGCCCAGCGACGGCGAGATGATGCTGCCCGGCTCGCCCTTGGGCTCGCCGCTTTCATCGAACGCGGCGCGTGTCGAAACGGGCGCGTGATTCTTCGCGCAGGTCTCGACGCTGTCGTTGCCGAGGCATTGCTGAAAGCTGTCGGCGGTGGCCTTGGCGTCGAAGGTATAGATAGTGTCGCCGACCTTTATTTCTGTGTCGGACACGCGGTCTGCTGAGATAGTCATGTTGCGCTGCCTCCATTTTCGTTGAGTCGCGCCGACGAGACAGCATCAAGCGCGCCGAGGACGGGTACAGCCGTTGCTGATTCGTAAGCGTTATCGTCGCGTCGAACAGGAGGCGTAAATGGCACAGCATCCCGCGCATTCGCAGAATCATCGGCATCCGGACGAGCCGCCACCCCAAGAAATCGCCCGCGCGCTCAAGGGCGCCGAGTATCCGATGGGCAAGGAGAAACTTATGGCGCTGGCCAAAAGCAATGGCGCGGACGGCGAAGTTATCGCCGTACTCAACAAAATGACCGATCGTAATTTTGATAGCGCAGACGCCGTGCTGCGTGAAGCAGCCCGTGCGGAGTGATATGCGCGGCTTTCAAATGTACTCCGCGATGCGGCATCCATCGTGTTGCATCGCGCGACCGACACTTGTCTGAGCAATAGCTATTCTTGGCAGGTCCGACAGGGTTATCCCTCATCCGGACGGTGTTCGAGGGTTTCCATCACCGCTATAAATAAATTAAATGAACGCCGGTGCAATTTCCAATCGTGCATATGTCTTTATCGCGCTAGGATGAGAATGCGTCGATTTGGGATGCGCGGCTTTGCACGGCGCCCGCAGCAGTTGAACCGCGCAATGGCCCGGCATCCGTCTGGCCAATCATTGCACACGGAGGCTCTATGAAGTGGGAAACCCCGAGTTTCACCGATATGCGCTTTGGCTTTGAAATCACGATGTATATCGCCACACGCTAAATCGAAAATGACAAAACGGCCATAAAAATGGCCGTTTTGTTTTTCAGCTTATCGGATAGCCGTCATTTGCGCTGTAACGGTTCGGTATGTTTATTCGCCGGATCGGGAAGATCCGCGTTCTGCGCATCGAGCCCGCCCTTGCCCGGGACCTCCGGCTCATTGCCCGACCCATACGGCACTTCCGCCGTCTGATGCGGGTGTTGATCGAGCCGCCGGTTCTCCGGCTCGATTTCCGCTGCATTCGGCTTGGGAGCGGAATGCGGTTGCTCATGGCGCTTCTCTTCGCTATCGCTCATCGTAAGTCTCCTTTCGCTTGTTACGTCGAAGATACGAGAGCAACGCGCGTACCACTACGCGAAAACAAAGAGGCCCGCATCTGCTGCGGGCCTCCGTTAGCACCACTGCAGTGAGAAGCTCAGATTGCCTGCGTCGACAGTGCCGAGCCGATCACTTCGTTCGCCACCGCATCCACGGCCTCTTTCACGATGCCGACGATTTCGTCCACTTCTGCACGCGTCGTGACAAGCGGCGGCGCGAAGCCGAGGATATCGCCATGCGGCATTGCACGCGCGATCACGCCGCGTTCAAGCGCCGCCGCCGATACCTTCGGGCCGACCTTCAACGCCGCATCGAACGGCTTGCGCTCGCCCTTGTCGGCCATGAATTCGAGCGCCGCGAGCATGCCCGCGCCGCGCACTTCACCGACGAGCGGATGCGCATCGAACGCTGCATGCAGTTGCTGCTGCAAATACCCGCCGACATCGGCGGCATTCTGCGTGAGGTTCTCGCGCTCGAGAATATCCAGGTTGGCGATCGCCGCGGCCGCGCAGATCGGATGCCCCGAATAGGTCCAGCCGTGGCCCATCGGACCGAACTCCTGCGAACCTTTCTCGATGACATCCCACACCTTCTCACCGACGATCACGCCCGACAACGGCGCATATGCGCTCGTGAGCCCCTTCGCGACGGTGATGAGATCCGGCTTGATGCCGAAATGCTGCGCACCCATCTTCGAGCCGAGACGACCGAAGCCGCACACGACTTCATCGGAAATCAGCAGGATGTCGTGCTTCCTGAGCACGTCCTGGATTGCTTCCCAATAGCCTTGCGGCGGCGCGATGATGCCGCCCGTGCCCATCACCGGCTCCGCGATGAACGCGGCGATCGTATCCGCACCTTCCTTCGCGATCAGCCTTTCCAACTCTTCCACGCAATATGCGGTGAACGGCGCTTCGCTCATGCCGGCCGGCGCCTTGCGATACCAGTGCGGACAAACCGTGTGCTTTACGCGATCGATCGGCAGATCGAAGTTCTGATGGAAGCTCGGCAGTCCCGTGAGACTGCCCGTCACGATGCCCGAGCCGTGATAGCCGCGCTCGCGCGAAATGATCTTCTTCTTGTTCGGGCGGCCGAGCACGTTGTTGTAGTACCAGACGATCTTGATCTGTGTTTCGTTCGCGTCCGACCCGGACATGCCGTAATACACCTTCTTCATGCCTTCGGGCGACCAGCCGATGATGCGTGAGGACAATTCGATGATCGTATCCGTCGAGTGACCGACATACGTGTGGTAATACGCGAGCTTCTTCGCCTGCTCATAGATCGCTTCGGCTACTTCGGTGCGGCCATAGCCGATGTTCACGCAATAGAGACCCGCGAACGCATCGATATAGTTCTTGCCCTGATGATCCTGGATCCGGATGCCCTTCGCGCCGGTGACGATCTTGCCGGGCAGCGCGCCGCTTGCATGATCGTGCGCATGCGTCGACGGATGCATGAAGTGCGCGCGGTCTTCGGCGAACAGTTGCTCGAGCGATTGATTGTGCTGGGTCATGTGCTTCTCCTTGATTCGATGATGCGTGTCTTTGAGGATAGTTCTTTCAGGCCGCGCTCGTGAGCGGCAGGCCGAGATTGCCGAGGCAGAAATATTTCGTTTCGACGAAGGGCTCGAAGCCTTCCGCGCCGCCTTCGCGGCCGAGACCCGATGCTTTCATGCCGCCGAAGGGAATCGGCGCGCCGGTGAATTTCACGCCGTTCACCGACACCATTGCGAAGTCGAGTCGACGCACGAGCTGAAAGATCGTGTCGATGCGATTCGCGCACACGTAGGCGGCGAGACCGTATTCCGTGTCATTCGCGCGCATGACGGCTTCGTCGAGCGTATCGAACGCGGAAATCGCGGAAACAGGCGCGAAGTTCTCTTCGTCGTATATGCGCATGCCCGGTTTGGCATCGGCGACGACGGTCGGTTCATAAAACCAGCCGCCGAGCGCATGGGCGTTGCCGCCTGCGGTGATGCGCGCGCCCTGCGCTTTCGCATCCTCGACACGCGCGACGGTCGCATCGAAAGCGGCCTGATGCATGAGCGGGCCGACATCGACATCGGCTTCGAATGCCGTCCCCACTTTCAGCGCCTTAACCGCTTCCGTATAGCGTTCGACGAATCGTTCATAAAGCGAACGCGCGACGAGAATGCGATTTGCGGCGCAGCAGTCCTGGCCCGAGGTCTGGAACTTCGCGCCGACTGCGACGCGCACGGCGTGCTCCAGGTCCGCATCTTCGGTCACGATGAAAGGCGCATTGCCGCCCAGTTCGAGCGCGAGCTTCTTGATGCCCGCCTGCGCCGCCGTCTTCGCGACGAGAGTGCCGACGCGCGTCGAACCCGTGAAACTCACGGCGCGCACGCGCGTATCGCTGACGAGCGTTTCCATCGCCATTTGCGGTTCGCCGATGACGACGTTGAACACGCCCGGGGGAAAGCCGGCTTCTTCGGCGAGTTGCGCCAGCGCGATCGCGGAGAACGGCGTTTCGTGTGCTGGTTTCACGACGACGGAACAGCCCGCTGCAATGGCGGCGGCGGCCTTGCGCGTGATCATCGCCACAGGGAAGTTCCACGGCGTGATGAGCGCGGCGACTCCGACCGGCTCCATCACCGTGCCGAGATGCGCGCCGTCGATATGGGTCGGAATGGTGCGGCCCGTCAGACGCTTCGCTTCGTTCGCGAACCATTCGATGAAACTTGCCGCATACGCGATCTCGCCTTTCGATTCGGCAAGCGGCTTGCCTTGTTCGAGAGACAGAATGCCCGCGAGGTCGGATTGATGACGCATGATGAGCTCATGCCAGCGCAACAGCAGTGCGCTGCGCTTTTGCTGCGGCATCCAGCGCCAGGACTGGAATGCGCGATCGGCGGCGTCGATTGCGCCGACGATTTGCGCACGATCGAGCATCGGCACATGACCGATGACGTTTTGATCGGCGGGATTGGTCACTGCGATGGATGCGGCGCTGTCGCTATGGACCCAGCGGCCGTCGATATAACAAAGCGATTTGAATAGAACGGGATGACCCAGCAGCATGTTCGTCTCCTTGCTCGAAGCGTGCATTCGCTTGATTGATTCGATGCATCTAGTCTACGGTTCGTGCGGTCGGGGGATTTTTTGTTATCGGCTGGGCGTGTTGTTGTTTTTTCTGTCTGGGTTGAGGGTTTTTGGGGGTTTTTGGGGCGGGGCATTTGCGTGGAATCCTGTTTTCTCGTTGGTTTATTAGCGTTGCCCCTGTGCGGGGCAGTGCTAATAAACCAATAACGAAACGGGATCCGGCGAAACCACAAAGTCACATCACATCATCAGCCCAATCCGGCGGCCCACTAGCCACATCCTTCACGACTTTGGTAACGATATAGGTGAAGTACCTCTCGATCCCCAACTCCTCCACGAGCAGTGAATCAATGAACCGCTGATAGTGATCGATATCCCGCGACACGACCTGCAGCACGTAATCCACGCCACCCCCGGTGGCATAGCACTGCACGATCTCGGAAGCCGCCGCGACGCGCTCCTCGAAGCGCCGCATATCCTGCGCGGTATGACGCGATAGCGTCACCTCGACGACGATGCGGCTGCCCTTGAACGCACCGGTCCAGTCGATATCCGCGCGATACCCCCTGATGAGTCCGCTGTCTTCGAGCTTCTTCACGCGCTCCCACGCAGGCGAGATCGACAGATTGACCTCCTCCGCAAGGCGCGATTTCGTAATGCGGCCATCCCGCGCAAGAATCCGCAGAATAGCCAGATCGTAGCGGTCGAGCTTGATCAAGTCACACGCTCACGGCAATGTTGCGCTCGACGATATCCGCGACCACGGCCACGGTATCGCCCGTTTGTACAAGGCCCGGAAAGTGCCGCGCCGCCAGCAACCCGTCACGCTTCGCACGATATTCAACCGGCGCCGCCCCCGTGCGCGTGATGTCGTACACGCGCGCCAGCACGTCGCCCGCCTTCACCATGTCGCCAAGATCACGGCACATTTCGAGCAGGCCCGCATGCTCGCTCGTCGTGTAGCAGGAGCCATCCGGCATGTCGAGCAGCGTCGTCGTGCGCGCCTGATCATGCGTCACATCTTTCTCGATGATGCCCGCATACGCGAGAAATCCGTACACACCACGCTCCGCGACCGCGACGCTCTTCGCCGTCGACGAGCCGCCGCCGCCCAGTTCCGTCGATACGAACACCTTGCCCGCCTCCTCCGCTGCACTGTCATAGAGGCCGATGCTATCGAGCTCGAGCATGCGCATCGAATACGGCGCGCCGAACGCGCGCATCGCAGCTTCGCAACGTGATTGCTGTGTACCGTCGCTCAGCACGTGAATCGCCGCGAACGGCAGGAAGTCGAGCGTGCGGCCGCCCGCGTGGATATCGAGCACATAATCGGCGAGCGGCAACAGATGACGCTGAAAGTAATCCGCGATCTTCTCGGTCACCGTGCCGTCCGGCTTGCCGGGAAAGCTGCGATTCAGGTTGCCCGCATCGATCGGCGAGGTGCGCGAACCCGCACGAAACGCGGGATAGTTCATGAACGGCACGATGATCACGCGGCCGTTCACGTCGCCGGCCCTGAGTGTCGATGCGAGCTTCGCCAGCGCGATCGGCCCTTCGTACTCGTCGCCATGATTGCCGCCCGTGAGCAGCGCGGTCGGTCCGTCGCCGCGCTTGATCACGGTGACCGGAATCATCACCGCGCCCCACGCCGAATCGTCGCGCGAATACGGCAGCTTCAGGAAGCCGTGCTGTTCTCCATCGGCGTCGAAGTCGACGGTCGGGCTGATCGGTGACGCGCGCATCGTGCTACTCCTTCACGAACAATTTGCGAGGCGTGTTGCAGAAGGTCTCGACGCCGGTGTCCGTAATCAGGATGCTCTCCGTGATTTCGAGGCCCCAGTCGTCGAGCCACAGGCCCGGCATGAAGTGAAACGTCATGCCGGGTTCGAGGACGGTCTCGTCCCCGGGACGCAGGCTCATCGTGCGCTCGCCCCAGTCGGGCGGATAGCTCGCGCCGATCGGATAACCGCAACGGCTGTCCTTCTCGATGCCGAACTTGCGCAGCACCGCGAAGAATGCATTGGCGATGTCCTCGGTCTTGTTGCCCGGCTTCGCCATCGCAAGGCCCGCTTCGATGCCTTCGACAACCGCCTTCTCTCCTTCGATGAAATGCTGCGGAGGCTTGCCGAGATACACCGTGCGCGAGAGCGGGCAGTGATAACGCCTGAAGCATCCGGCGATTTCGAAGAACGTGCCCGCATTCGCGGTGAATACCGAGTCGTCCCATGTGAGGTGCGGCGCGGCGGCATCGGCACCGGTCGGCAACAGCGGCACGATCGCGGGATAGTCGCCGCCGTAACCGTCGGCGCCCGTGATGCCGGCCTCGTAAATCTGTGCGACGAGGTCACTCTTCTTCATGCCCGGCTCGACCTTGTCGAGGATGCGCGCATGCATCTTCTCGACGATGCGCGCCGCCACCCGCATGTACTCGATTTCACGCGCCGACTTCACCGCGCGCTGCCAGTTGACGAGCGCGGTGGCGTCGACGAACTTCGCGTCCGGCAGATGCTGGGTCAACGACGCATACGCCTTCGCGCTGAAGTAGTAGTTGTCCATCTCCACACCGATGCGCTTCTTGTCCCAGCCGCGCGCGGCGATCACTTCGGTCGACAGGTAATCCATCGGATGGCGCACCGGCGACTGCACATAGTGATCCGGATAGCCGACGATATCGTCGTGCGACATGAACACCGTGCGCTTCGCGCCGTTCGCGTCCTGCCCGCGGCCGTACCAGACAGGGTCGCCGTCCATCGCGAGCAGCACACATTGATGCACGTAGAACGACCAGCCGTCGTAGCCGGTGAGCCATGCCATGTTGGTCGGGTCGGTCACGATCATGAGATCGATGCCCGCCTTCTCCATCGCACGCCGCGTCTTCGCGATGCGCGCGTCGTACTCGCCGCGCTCGAACGGCAGGCGTACCACGGGCGCCCTGCGTTCATCCGCTTTCTTCTGTTGCATGATTTCGGACATCGTCCCCTCTATCAAGCGGTCACATCGTTGTGAAAAATGGTTCCTGCCTGGACCGCGCGCGCACGCTGAATGGCGAGCGTTGCGATCGCGGTGTCCTGCGCGCCGGTGCCGGTCAGATCGCACACGGTCACTTCATCGTCGTTTACGCGGCCCTGCGCCTTCTTCGCGATGACGTCGCCCAACTCCGGGAAAGACGCATCGGCAGCGATCACGCCGGCCTCGATCGCGTGATGCAATTCGCCCAGCACACGCACTTGCTGCACGCGATCGCATACATAGCGCGCCTTCGCAAAGACATCCGGTGCGATCTCGTTCTTGTGCTCGGCGTCGGAGCCCATCGCCGTGATATGCAGGCCGGGATGCAGATCCCGCGCGTGAATCAAGGGCTCGCGGCTCGGCGTCGTCGTGATGGCGATATCCGCATGCTTGAGCGCCTGACTGACACTGTCCGCGACATCGCATGGCAAGCCTTCGCAGTCACGCGCAAATCGATGCGCGCTTTCGGCATCGCGCGCCCATACGGTGACGTGCTCGATATCGCGCACGAGACGCAACGCCTTCAATTGCAGACGCGCCTGCTCGCCCGCGCCGATGATCGCCACGCGCCTCGCATCCTTGCGCGCAAGCCAGCGTGACGCGACCGCGCCCGCGGCCGCGGTGCGCACCGCGGTGAGATAGCCGTTGTCGAGCAATACGGCCTCGGTGAGGCCCGTGCGCGCCGACAGCACCAGCATCAGCCCGTTCAGGCTCGGCAAACCCAGCGACGGATTGTTGAAGAAGCCCGGACTGACCTTGATCGCGAAGCTCGGAAAGCGCGGCAAATAAGCGGTTTTCACGTCGACTTCGCCTTCGTGCTCGGGTATGTCGAGACGCAGGATCGGCGGCATCGCAACCGCTTCGGTCGCGAGCGATTTGAACGCGGCTTCGACTTGCTCGATCGCGTCGAGGTCGAGCGGCACGAGCTTGCGCAATTGCGCCTGCCCGAGCAGCACGGTGGAGGTATCGATGTTGGACATGGGTTCAGGCCGCTCCGATCAGGCGGCGATGCGTTTCGATATCGATATTGCTGCCGCTCACGACGATGGCGATGGGCCCGTCCTGCACCGCAATCGCGCCATCGAGCAGCGCCGCGATGCCCACCGCGGCCGCGCCTTCGACGACGAGCCGCTCTTCGCGATACGCATGCACGATGCCGCGCGCGATCGACACTTCATCGAGCAGCACGACGTCGTCGATGAGATCGCGCGTCATCGCGAAGGTATGCCGGTTTTCGAGGCCGATTCCGCCGCCGAGCGAATCGGCGAGCGTCTCCAGTTCATCGACGAAAACCGGCTTGCCCGCCGCGAGACTCGCGTGCATCGCGGCGCCGCGTTGCATGGACACGCCGATCAGCTTCGTACCGGGACGGATGTTCTTTGCCGCGAACGCGATGCCGCTGAAGAGCCCGCCGCCCGACAAGGGCACGACGATGCTCGCCGTATCCGGCAGCGCTTCGAGAATTTCGAGGCCGATGGTGGCCTGTCCCGCGATCACGCGTTCGTCGTCGAAAGGCGGCACGAATGCATAGCCTTCTTCGCGCACGAGACGTTGCGCTTGCACCTGCGCATCGTCCTGACTCTTGCCGTGGATGACGACGCGCGCGCCGAGCGCCGCCACCGCATCGACCTTGTTCTTCGGCACGAGCGACGACATGCACACCGCCGCTTCCATGCCGAGCGCGCGCGCCGCGTGCGCGACCGCGCGGCCATGATTGCCCGTCGATGCCGTGACGACACGGTTGCATCCCTGCTCGGCGAGTTGCGCGAGCGCATTGGTCGCGCCGCGCAACTTGAAGCTGCCCGTGGGTTGCAACGTTTCCAGCTTCAAATGGACCGGCACCCCCGCGATGCGCGAGAGTGACAACGAATGAACCAGCGGCGTGACGAGCGCGCGGCCTTCGATGCGCTGGCGGGCGCGGTAGACATCGGCGAGCGTGAGTGCGGACATGAGTGACTGGGTCGCGTGTTGGGTAACGATGCAACCCAGTCTAATGTCCTAAAAAATCGTTTTCGATTGTCCTAGTTCATTTAGTTGAAGTCGTGCACGTGCGGGTACTGGCCGAAGACCTCGCGCATGGTTTCCACGGCCGTGCGGAACGTACTCTCGCCGACTTCCGCGCCCACGCACAGCCGCACGGCATTGGGCCGGTCCGCGCCGCGCACGAGAAACGGATCGGGCGATGTCACCGCGATATTGCGATTGCGCAGCTCGCGCGTGATGCGATCCGCTTCCCATTCGTCGGGCACGCGCAGCCAGACCGACAGCGCGTTCGGATGACTGCCGAGTACATAGTCGCCGAGCACTTCGCGCACTACGCCCTGGCGCGCGGCAAGCCGCTCGCGCTGAATCTGCACGAGACGTTGCGCCGTGCCATCCATGATCCAGCGTGCGCTGACTTCCGCAATCGGCAATGTCGCCATCCAGCAACTGACGCGCAGCACGCTTTCCGCGCGCAATGCAAGACGCCGCGGCACCGTCATGAAGCCGGTACGCAGGCCGCTCAGCACCGATTTGGTCATGCTCGTGCAGTAAAACGCGAGTTCCGGAATCAGGCTCGCAATGGGTGTCTGCGTCCTGGCGGGCAGCGCACCGTAGACATCGTCCTCGATTACATACACGCCATAGCGCTCCGCGATACGAGCAATGGCGCGGCGGCGCGAATCGGGCATCAGCGCAACCGTGGGATTGTTCAGTGTCGGCGTGCACACGAGCGCGCTCACGCGCTCGCTGTCGCAGACCTCCTCGAAGTGCTCCGGGCGAATGCCGTGCTCGTCGATTTCCAGGCCTTTGAGCGTAAACCCCAACACATTTGCAGAGCCGATCACGCCGTGATCCGTGAGGCTTTCGCACAGCACCGTATCGCCGGGCCCGACGATGCTCGCCAGCGCGAGGAAGATGCCATGCGCGGCGCCATTGGTGACGAGCAGGGTCTCCACCTTCGCGGGCATGTTGAGCGACGCGAGCCATTCGACGCCCGCCTGGCGATGACTGTCGAAGCCCGCTATCGGCCTGATTGCGCGAATCCACGGCTGATCGTCGATGGTCGACAACGTCGCGCAGACCTTGCGCCACATCGCGTCGTGCTCGGCCGTATGCACGATGCGCGCAATGGAAAAATCGACCACCGAACGCTCGGCCGTGTCGAGCATGTAATTGGACATCGTTTCGGTCACGCGCGCGGTGACGAAGCTGCCGCGCCCGACTTCGCAACGAATCAGCCCTTGCCGCTCCAGTTCCTTGTACGCGTTGGTCACGGTCTGCACGCTGATCGCGAGATCCGACGCGACTTCGCGCTGCGGCGGCAAACGTGCGCCCGATGCGAGCGCGCCGCTTTCTATGTCGGCCGCCATCGCCTTGACGAGCCGCTTGTATTTGGACTGCACGCCTTGCACCGTGCGCACGGCGTCGCGCCATCTTTCATTCACGTGCCTGCTCCTCGCATGCCTGGTTCCATGCGCAATAGTGGCGCAAAAGCGCGCGTGAAAATAATTGTCCTAGAGCAATCGGAACAAATATATGGCTTTGTATTCTGCGTCGGTGGCTGCGCTGCGAGTCGATTCAAAGCCCTGCGGGATAAGGGTTTTCTCGGTGATTCGCGCATTCGCGCCATCGGATGGCCTACTCGATCACGCTTGAAAAACCATCACTACGGGAACGATATGAACACGAAGCGACTGTCTGGAATGCTGGCAGCAGCGTGCGTCGCGGCAGCTAGCCTTGCCGCCTATGCCACGAGCGCGAGCGCGGAAACCACGTTGCAGCGCATCCAGCGCACCGGCGAGGTGCGTATCGGCTATGCGAACGAAACGCCTTTCGCCTACACGACGCCCGATGGCACCGTGACCGGCGAATCGCCCGAGATCGCGAAGAAAGTGTTCGCCAAGCTCGGCGTGAAGAAGGTCGATGCGGTGCTCACCGAATGGGGCGCGCTGATACCGGGCCTGAAGGCCGGGCGCTTCGATGTGATCGCGGCGGGCATGTACATCACGCCGGAACGTTGCAAGCAAGTGGCGTTCGCCGATCCGCAATACCAGATTCCCGACACGCTGCTGACGATGAAGGGCAATCCGAAAAACCTGCACAGCTATGCCGATGTCGCAAAGCAACCGGACACGAAACTTGCTGTGATGGCAGGGACGGCCGAACTCGGTTATGCGCGCCAGGCCGGCATCAAGGACGACCAGATCCTGCAGGTTCCGGACACCACCGCGCAATTGCAGGCCGTGCGCGCGCGCCGCGCCGACGCAGCGGTCGGCACCGCATTGACGATGAAAGGTCTCGCCGGAAAAGGCGGCCCGCAGGTCGAAGCGATCAGCCAGTTCAACGACGATCCGAAGCACACCGGTTACGGCGCGCTCGCGTTTCGCCCCGAAGACACGGATCTTCGCGACGCCGTCAACAAGGAACTGCATCAGTGGCTCGGCACCGACGATCACCTGAAGACGGTCGCGCCCTTCGGCTTCGACAAGTCCAACGTGACGACCAAGAAAGCGCCGGAGCTGTGCGCCGGTTGAGCGGGCTTCAATAGCGACGCGCAGCGTCCATCCATTCGCGAGGAACCGTCATGAGTGACCTCAATGAGCTTTTGCCCCTGATGATGAAGGGCACGCTCGTCACGATCCAGATCGCCGTCATCAGCATCCTGCTTGCGATCGTCATGGCGGGTGTCGCGACGGCGTTGCGCGCCGCGCCCTACCGCGCCGTGCGCTGGGCCGGCAATGTCTATGTCGAGGTGTTTCGCGGCACGTCGTTGCTGGTGCAGCTATTCTGGCTCTTCTTCGTGCTGCCGCTGCCGCCCTTCAACGTGCAACTGACGCCTTTCACCGTCGCGATCGTCGGTCTCGGACTGCACTACGGCGCCTATGGCTCGGAGATCCTGCGCGGCGCGCTGCGCTCCGTGCCCGGCGGGCAATATGAAGCGGCGCTGGCGCTGAACATGCCCGCGGCCGCGCGGCTGCGCCGCATCGTGCTGCCGCAGGCGATGATCAACGCGCTGCCGCCCGCGACCAACCTGATGATCGAGCTTCTGAAAGGCACCTCGCTCGTCTCGCTGATCACGCTCTCGGACCTCACGTTCCGCGCGCGCCAGCTGGACGAGGCGACCTTCAAGACGGCGGAAGTCTTCGGACTCACGCTTCTCATCTACTTCGTGCTTGCGCAGGTGATCGTCGCCGTCATGCGCGTGTTCGAACGGCGCGTAAGCAGTCATGTCGCCATTCGCCGCACTGTCCCGGGGGCTGCATCATGACATCGCTGGGTCAACTCTTCGATGTGAAATACGCGCTGCATATCCTGCCCGAACTCGCGCGCGCGGCGACCTACACGATCGGCATCACGCTTGTCGGCTTCGCGATTGCGCTCGTGCTCGGCCTCGTGCTCGCGATCATGCGACGCAGCGAATTCGCGCCGCTCGCCAGGACGACCGCGTTCTTCATCGAGTTCATTCGCAGCACGCCGCTGCTGATCCAGGTGTACGTGCTCTTCTATGTCGCGCCGCTCTATGGCTTTACGATGTCCGCGCTGACGGCCGGCACGCTCGGCATCGCGGTGCACTATGCGTGCTACGTGTCCGAGGTGTATCGCGCGGGGCTCAACGGCGTCGCGCGCGGACAGTGGGAAGCATCGTGCGCGCTGTCGCTCTCGCCGTGGCGCACATATACCGGCGTGGTTCTGCCGCAGGCGATTCGCCCGGTGATTCCCGCACTCGGCAACTATCTCGTCGCGATGTTCAAGGACACGCCGGTGCTCTCCGCGATCACCGTCGTCGAACTGATGCAGCAGGCGAAGAACATCGGCTCCGAGACGTTCCGCTATCTCGAGCCGATCACCATGACCGGGATCTTCTTTCTCATCATCAGCGTGACGTTCGCTTCGGGCGTGCGTCATCTCGAACGGCGCGTGAGGCTGCCATGATGGTTCAGCATCGCGTATCGACCACTCAGACCCCGCTGGACGGCGCACGGTAATGCAACTCCAGGAGCAGCAGATGAAACGAGACCTCGACCCGGCGCTCGGCGCAGCGGCCGACGCCAGCGCGACCACGCCCATGGTGCGCTTTCGCAACGTCACCAAGCGCTATGGCGCGCTCACCGTGCTCGACGGCCTCGACCTCGATGTCGCCCGGAACGAAAAGGTGGCGATCATCGGGCCGAGCGGCTCGGGCAAGTCCACGCTTTTGCGCGTGTTGATGACGCTGGACCCGCTCACCGATGGCGTCATCGACGTGGACGGTGAACCGCTCACGCACGAAATGCGCGGCGGCAAGCTCGTGCCCGCATCGCCGCGACATGTTCGCCAGGTGCGCAGCAAGATCGGCATGGTGTTTCAGAGCTTCAATCTCTTTCCGCACATGAGCGCGCTTGCGAATGTCATCGAAGCGCCGATGAGCGTGCTCGGATTATCGAAGAAAGAAGCGACCGAGCGAGGGCGCGACCTGCTTTCGATGGTCGGTCTTTCCGAAAAGTGCGATCACTATCCGTCGCAGTTGTCGGGCGGACAGCAGCAGCGCGTAGCGATTGCTCGCGCGCTCGCAATGCGCCCGAAGATCATGCTCTTCGACGAAGTGACCTCCGCGCTCGATCCTGAACTGTGCGGCGAAGTGCTCACTGTGATTCGCCGGCTCGGCGAAGAACATAGTCTGACGATGCTGATGGTCACGCACCAGATGGGCTTTGCCAAAGACTTCGCCGATCGCGTGTGCTTCTTCTCGCAAGGCAAGATCATCGAGCAGGCGCCGCCGCAGCAGTTCTTCTCCGCGCCGCAGCATGAGCGCACGCGGCAGTTTCTGCGCGCGGTGACCGAAGCGCTTTGATCACGCGTTTTCTCGCGGTCCGATAATTGCTTCGCGCTCTTCGCATGGCCTGTTGCTTCAGCCACCGGAGAGTGCGATGTCCCCCACCCTGAATAAAGTCGCGCGCTTTGAGGATCTTTCCATCGAGCGCGGCACACGCGTATGCGTCAAAGCCGGCGACGACGCGAAGGAAATCCCCATCCTGCTCGTGCGCGACGGCGACGACGTGCGCGCCTATACCGCGCAATGTCCCCATGCGGGCGGCCCGCTCGATGAAGGCGCGATCTGCAACGGGCGCATTGTGTGTCCCTGGCACAAGGGCACGTTCGAGGTGCGCGACGGCAGTCTCGTCGAGCCGCCGCCGCTGAAAGCGTTGACACGCTACGAAGCCACGATAAGGGACGGCGACGTGTACGTGTCCGCGCAAGCCATCGACAGCGGTGACGTCTCGAAGAAGCAGACGAACGCGAGCCGGACCATGCTCGTCGTCGGCGCGGGCGCAGCGGGCGCGGCCGCATGCTCGGCGCTGCGCGAAGCGGGCTTCGACGGACGCATCGTGCTTGCAGGCGACGACGCGCGCGAGCCCTACGATCGCACGTCGCTCAGCAAGTTCACACTCGCAGGCGACATGCCGCCCGATGAAGTCCCGCCGCTGCTCGACGACGATTTCTTCGCGAAGCACGATATCGAACGCATCGAATCGCAGGCCGTTCGTCTCGATCCGAAGGAGAAGCGCGCCGAGCTCGCGAACGGACAGAAGATCGAATACGAAGCTGCGCTCGTGTGCACCGGCGGCGTTCCGAAGCCACTCGATATTCCCGGCGCAGAACTCGAGCATGTGCATCTGCTGCGCACGCGCGAGGATGCACGCGCGATTCTCGCATCGCTCGAAGGATGCAAGCACGTGGTGATCGTGGGGGCGAGTTTCATCGGGCTGGAAGTGGCTTCGTGTCTGAGGAAGCGCGAAATCGACGTGACCGTCGTCGCGCCGGGGAAGACGCCGTTTGCCAGGCAGTTCGGCGAGCGCATCGGCGAGATGTTCAGATCGTTGCACGAAAAGAACGGCGTGACGTTTCATATGAATGCGCGCATCAGCGCATTCGCAGGCGATGGTGCAGTCAGCGAAGTGATCCTCGATTCGGGCGGCAAGGTCGCGGCCGATGTCGTCATCGCGGGCACGGGCGTCGAGCCGGCGACGTCGTTTCTGTCGGGCCTCGCGCTCGCGGACGATGGAGGCGTCGACGTCGACGCAACCATGCTCGCCGCGCCCGCGTTATACGCCGCCGGCGATATCGCGCGCTTTCCCCTGCCGCGCTCGGATCAGCGACTGCGCATCGAGCACTGGCGCGTGGCGCAACAACATGCGCGTGTCGCCGCCTACAACATGGCGGGCAGCGCGCGGGAATATGTCGGCGTGCCCTACTTCTGGACGTTCCACTACGAGAAGACCTTCGACTATCTCGGGCATGTCGAGAAGCCGGATAGCATTAAAATAGACGGCGATCTCGATGCGCAGCATTTCATTGCCTACCTGATGAAAGACGGACGCGTGGGCGCGGTGATCGCATGCGAACACGAAACCGCGGTATGCCGTCTCGCCGAAGCGATGCGCGAGCCGCTCACGCTCGATGACGCGCGGCGCGTCGCGAACGCTTGAGAAACCGACATGGCCACGAAGCAGCCCGGCGTCGAACCGGATCAGGCTCCCGAGTCGCTGGACGAATGCCGCCGCTGCGCGCTCTGGGAACATGCGACGCAAGCGGTTCCCGGCAAAGGCCCGCGTCACGCGCCGATCATGATCGTCGGCGAGCAGCCCGGCGATCAGGAGGACTTGCAGGGCAAGCCTTTCGTCGGGCCGGCGGGCGCGATGCTCGATCGTGCGCTCGAAGAAGCCGGCGTCGCACGCAGGGAGGTCTACGTGACGAATGCCGTGAAGCACTTCAAGTGGGAGCCGCGCGGCAAGCGGCGATTGCACAAGACACCCGCGCAGCGCGAGATCGACGCATGCCGCTATTGGCTCGATCGCGAGACGGGTGATGTCGGGCCGAAGGTGATCGTCGCGCTCGGCTCGACCGCGCTCAAGTCCGTGATGCGCGATTCGAAAGCGACATTGCAGGCGTCGATGGGACAGGCGATCGAGCACGAAGGCCATGCAATCGTCGCGACCTATCACCCTTCGTTCGCGTTGCGGGCGCCCGATCCCGAAACGCGCGAGCGCGCCTACGTGGCTATCGTCGACGCGTTGCGCGAGGCGCATAGACTCGCCACGCATCATCGGAAAGAGCGTTGAGGTATGACTATGGCAACGAGCAAAACCCCATCGAAGAAGACAAGCAGCGGCAAGCGGCCCAGCACGCGGCAAAGGCATTCGCTCGGGAGTGCCCGCAAGAAGCCGGCGCGTTCCACGCATCGCTGGTCACATCATGTGATGGAAACGAGCGATGCAATGGATATTCAGCGCGATATCTTCAAGACAGGCAATGCGCAGGAAATCGCGGATTCGCTCAAACGGTCATCGACACGCAGTACGCGACGCAAAGGCTCGCCGTTTCAATCGGCCATGTCGATGCTCAACTTCTATATCAATCGCGCGGGACGCAATCTGCCCAAGTCGCGCAAGAGCACGCTCGAGCGCGCAAAAAAACGTCTGCGCGAGGCATTCGGACGCAAGCCCTGAAAAAGAGGCCCGAAAACGATCGCGCGCGGCCTCGTCGAAACGAAACCGCGCGCATTGCTTCCTGCCACTTCTCCAGAACGATCAAGGTTGCCGCTGGCCGCCCTGATGCTGCGGCAACGGCTGGTTCTGCTGCCGCTGACCGGATTGCTGATCCTGTTGCGGCTGCCCCGGCGATTTTTCCTGTTGGCCATGCTGCCGGTGTGACGGGTTCCATTGATTGGGCGTAGACGGCTGATTGCCCGTTTGCTTTTGATTCCCGCTCATAAAAGCCCTCCTGGCTGTGTCATCGCGCATCGAAGACGCGTAATGACGTTGCAGTGGTGAAAGCCGCGGCTCGCGCCGCATCGACATTCGAGCATCACGCGTACCAGACACGGCAGCCGCGCGTACGAAGGTGGCGCGGCGCGATGTACGCTGCGGGCGTGCAAAAACTGCCAGACGAATGCAAGCCTTGCAAGGTCATGAGGAACGGCGCTTGCTGCCGCTACGCATGACGCAACCCCAAGGAGACATCGATGGCTCAGGAACCCCCTCTCAATCCCGGCGATGAAGCCGAACCCGGCACGCCTGGCACGGGCGAAGATCTCTGTCCGGACTGTAACGGCTCGGGCAAGCTCGACGGCGCCGACTGCGAGACCTGCGGCGGCACGGGCAAAGTGACGCAAGGCATCGGCGGCGGCTGAACCGGACGTTCGACTCGTCAGGAGCGCAGGTTTGAAAACGAAAACAAAGCTACTTATGCGAGCGACGGCGCTCGCCTTGATGATCGCGAGCGGCGCGGCCACCGCCGATACCACCGCCGGCGATTACGCGCAGGGGTTCGGCCCGAATCCGACGCTGCCCGCGCCGCACAAATCGATGATGCCCACGGTCAACATCGCGCCCGCGAGGCCGTGGGCGCAAGGACAGAAGCCCATTCCCGCCGCGGGCTTCGACGTCACCGCCTTTGCCGCGGGCCTCGATCATCCGCGCTGGGTCGCGACCTTGCCCAATGGCGACGTGCTCGTTGCCGAAAGCAACGCACCCGCCCAGCACGACGAACACGCCGGCATCAAGGGTTTCGTGATGAAAAAGGTGCAGAAACGCGCCGGCGCCGGCGTGGAAAGTCCGGATCGCATCATGCTGCTGCGCGATGCCGACGGCGATGGCGTCGCCGAAACACGCACCGTGTTCATCGACAAACTGCATTCGCCCTTCGGCATGGCGCTCGTCGGCGATGAACTCTATGTTGCGGATACCGATGCGATCCTGCGCTTCAAGTACGAAAACGGCGCGACGCAAATCTCGACGCCCGGCGAGAAGTTCATGGACTTGCCAGCGGGCGAAATCAATCATCACTGGACCAAGAACATCCTCGCGAGCCGCGACGGCAAGAAGCTGTATGTGACGGTCGGTTCGAACAGCAACGCGGCGGAGAACGGCATCGACGCCGAGAACGGCCGCGCGGCGATCATGGAAGTGGATATCGAATCGAAACAGGCGCGTCTGTTCGCAACGGGCTTGCGCAATCCGAACGGCATGTCGTGGCAGCCGCAGAGCGGCGCGCTGTGGACGGTCGTGAACGAGCGCGACGAACTCGGCAACGAACTCGTGCCGGACTATCTGACGTCGGTAAGGGATGGCGCGTTTTATGGCTGGCCATACAGCTATTACGGCCAGCATGTCGATGACCGCGTGAAGCCGCAGCGCGCGGATCTCGTGCAATCGTCGATCGTGCCCGACTATGCGCTCGGCGCGCACACGGCTTCGCTCGGGCTCGCGTTCTACGACGGCAACGCGTTTCCGGAGCGTTATCGCAACGGGGCGTTCATCGGTCAGCACGGGTCGTGGAATCGCAAGCCGAGAAGCGGCTACAAGGTCATCTTCGTGCCGTTCGACAACGGCAAGCCTTCGGGTCCGCCCGAAGATGTCCTGACGGGCTTTCTATCGTCGGATGGCCATGCGCTCGGGCGGCCTGTCGGCGTCGCGGTGGATCGCAAAGGCGCGTTGCTCGTCGCCGACGATGTAGGCAACACGGTATGGCGGGTCGCGCCCGCCACGAAGTGAATGGCCGCGAAGAAGCCGACTCGGGAAGCAAAGAGCTATTTTGCGCTCGCGGAACGGCAGATCGTTGGTCTCTATGACGCAGGTGTGATGTCGCCTGCCGTATTGCATCACGTGGTTGCGGCTTATGCGGATAGCGGCATCGACTGGAACGAGGATGCCGCGCTGCGAACCGTGGATGGCCATTCCGTGCACGAAGCCGTGGTGCTCGTCATGATGCCGGGGCGCGCGCTGAAGAATGCGAGGAAGGACTTCATGTCGGTCGTCGCGCATCTTGCGGGCGGCGAATCGTCGTCGGCAGACGACGAAGAACCGAAAGCGGAAGACGACGAAGACCTGCTCAGTCAGCTAGGCGGCGATACGTCATCGCGTTCCAAGACCCGTCCCGCCAAGAAAAGCGAACAAGCACCGGAGCCGAAGCGCGCGGCCTTCAATCCGCTCGTCGGCGCGCGTGCCGTACCGGGGCACGACAAGCGCTGAACGCGTTCAGTGCGGGACGCCCGGCGCGATCAGATCGAGCAGATCGTCCATGTCGAATGGCTTTGCGAGGATCGGCACACCGAGATGCTTCGCGCGCTCCAGTTCGTCGGCGTAGCCCGTCATCAGCACGAGCTTTTGCGAAGGAAGACGCTTGATGATCTGCTCGGCCAGATCGATGCCGTTCATGCGGCCAGGCATCTGCACATCGGACAGCACGAGGTCGAAGCCATAGCCTTCGCCCAACAGCGCGAACGCGGCATCCGCGCTTTCCTCGTGATGCACCGTGCAGCCGAACACTTCGAGCACCGCCCTCACGCCCGCCGCGACATCCGCGTTGTCCTCGACGAGCAGCACCGTGGTGCCGCGCAGCGGCTCTCCCTCGTCGTCCGTCGCGGGTACGAGCGGCGGCGTCGTTACATCGGGTGGCACGCATGCCTTGGACGCCTCGGGCATCGGCCCATGATGACGCGGCAGATAGAGCCGCACCGTCGTGCCGGAGCCCGTCACGCTCGTGATGCGCGCGGTGCCTCCCGCCTGCTCGCACGCGGCGAGCACCTGCGTGAGGCCGAGACCGGCGCCCGCGCCGCGCTGCTTCGTCGTGAAAAGCGGCTCGAACGCGCGCCGCCGGACTTGCTCGGTCATGCCTTCGCCGTTATCGGTGATCGAGACGAGCACGTACTCACCATCCGGAATATCCGTTTCCGCGCCGCGCACGCGGGCATTCTGGCAGCGGATCAGCACGCGTCCGCCATGCGGCATGGCATCGCTCGCATTCACCGCGATATTCACGAGCGCAAGCTCCAGCTCGACCGGATCGGCCATCACGTTCCACAGATCGGGCGACAGCTCCAGCGTCACCATGACGGACGGATGCACCGATTTCTTCACCAGATCGAGCACGTTTCGCAGCCAGGCGCCCGGATCGATCAATTCCTGCCTGAGCGGCTGCTTGCGCGCGACGCTCATGAGCCGCCGCGCGAGCGACTCGGCGCCGGCGGTGGCGCGCTCCACCGCGAGCACTTCGCTTTCGACGTCGTTGAAGCGCTTGCGCCGTGCGAGCTCCATGTTCGCTCCGACCACCATCAGCAAATTGTTGAAGTCGTGCGCGACGTTGGCGACGAGATTGCCGAGCGCGCCCATGCGCCGCAGTTGCCGGCGCGACGCCTCGATGGAAAGGCGCGTCGCGACTTCGGCCTGCCATCGCTCCCATGCGGCCTGTTCGGCATCGAGCCGGCGAATCGAGAACGCAATCAGCAGCCACACCGCGATGCACGGCAACAGCGCGATCGCCGCGACGAGCGCGAGATTGTCGCGCCAGCGCTTTTCAACCACGGATGTCGCGTAGCCCGCCGATACATAGAGCGGCGAGTCGCCCACGCGCCTGAAGGCGAGCAGCCGATCGACGTGATCGATGCTCGAGCGCATGCGCATGCTGCCGTAGAGTTCGTTGTTGCGAAACGCGCGCGTAAAGCCCGTATTGGTTGCCGGTTGCGTGCTGCCGGCGCTCTCCGGAAAGCGGGCGAGGACGCTGCCGTCGCGGCGATACAGCCCGATGACGAGCGCGCGATCGCCCGCCGCGATCTCGCGATAAAAATCGGTGAAATAGCCGCGCTTCAACGCGATCGACACGACGCCGAGAAACTGCCCGTTGCGCGCGATGCGGCCCATCGTCGTCGTGAACACATCTGAACTCGCCACCTTGCCGCGCAACGGCAGCGAGAAGTACGTGACGGGCGCGACGGCACGCGCGGACCGGAAATCGTCGCGCTCCGCAATCGACACGGCCGGCGCCGGATACCAGCGGCTATTCGCGAGCAGCGCGCCGTTTTCGCCGAAGACGGAAATCGCGGCGATCTGCGCGAGCGTGCCGCTCATGTCGTCGAGCGTGCGGTGCAGACCTTCCTCGCGGCGCTTGATGAGCGCGTCGTCGCTGTCGCCGAGCAGATCGACGATGCGCGTCTCCAGTTGCTGATTCAGGTCGATCACTTTCAGCGCATGCTCGTCTGCAATGCGCGTGAGGCGCTCGATCAGTTCCTGTGCTTCAGCAAAGCGACGCTGATGATCGTAATAGCCATAAATGCAAAGGCACGCGAGCGGGATCACGATGGACGCGCCCAGCACGAGCAGCAGCATCCTTCGCATCGATGCGAAATTGCGCACGGGCAGCGGCAGATCGAATGTCGCGGTCTCTGTGGAGTCCAAGCGATGCGCCTCCGAGGGAATCGACCGGTATATCCTACCCGGCGCGCGCTGGAAGCGATATGAGGAATAAAGACCGTGCCGGACCTGGCATGCTCTTTTGGCGCGGCGAGTGCGTCGATCGCACTCGCCTTCCTGCCGTCATTCGATGCGACGCATCACGATGCGAGCGCCGCCTGTGACCTCCGATAGCGCGTGAAAGCGCTGGCTGCTCTCCGCGTCACCCCGCCATTTCCCGATCCGGCGTTGCCGAGATGCGATGAATCGCGAGATCGGCGCCATTGAATTCTTCTTCGCGATCGAGCCGCAACCCGACCGTCGCCTTGATCGCGCCATACACCGCCGCGCCGCCCGCGAGCGCGAGCGCCACCGCACCGACCGTGCCGATGACCTGCGACCACATCGACACACCGCCGATGCCGCCGAAGCCCTTCTGCCCGAAGACGCCCGCGGCGATTCCGCCCCACGCGCCGCACATGCCGTGCAGCGGCCACACGCCGAGCACATCGTCGATGCGCCAGCGGTTCTGCACGCACGTGAACATCTGCACGAAGAGCACGCCCGCCACCGCGCCGACGATCAGCGCGCCAAGCGGATGCATGAGGTCCGAGCCCGCGCACACCGCGACCAGACCCGCGAGCGGGCCGTTGTAGGTGAAGCCCGGATCGTTGCGGCCGGCGAACCACGCGGCAAGCGTGCCGCCGACCATCGCCATCAGCGAGTTGACCGCCACGAGGCCGCTGATCTTGTCGACCGTCTGCGCGCTCATCACGTTGAAGCCGAACCAGCCGACCGCGAGCACCCATGCACCGAGCGCGAGGAACGGAATGCTCGAGGGCGGATGCGCGGCGATGCGTCCATCCTTGTGATAGCGCCCGTGACGCGGCCCGAGCAGCAGCACCGCCGGCAGCGCGACCCAGCCGCCGAACGCATGGACCACGACCGAGCCGGCGAAGTCGTGAAACGGCGCGCCGAATGCCTGCGTCAACCAGCCCTGAATGCCGAAGCGCTCGTTCCACGCCACCCCTTCGAGCAACGGATAAACGAAGCCGACGATCACGCAAGTCGCGAACAGTTGCGGATTGAACTTCGAGCGCTCGGCGATGCCGCCCGACACGATCGCCGGAATCGCGGCGGCGAAGGTCAGCAGGAAGAAGAAGCGCACCAGCGCGTAGCCGTTGTGCTCGGCGAGGATATCGGCGCTGTGCATGAACTGCACGCCATACGCGATGTTGTAGCCGATGAAGAAATACGCGAGCGTCGAAACCGCGAAGTCCACGAGGATTTTCACGAGTGCATTCACCTGATTCTCGCGGCGCACGGTTCCGAGTTCGAGAAAGGCGAAGCCCGCGTGCATCGCAAGCACCATTGCGGCGCCCAGCAGCAGAAAAAGAGTGTTGGTTCCGGATTGGAGTGCCTGCATGTTTTTCAACGGTCGTCTGAAAGAGGCGCTGGTTTTGCAAGTTCCGGGCCAAGTTGGCGCAAACAGCATCGGAACGGTGCGCAATGGGCGTTGGCGCGGTAAAGCGTGGTGCAACGTGCGCCGCGAATGGTCATTTCGCATCGCTCGAACTTGGTGCAATGCTCCGTCGTGTTGCATCTCATGCACCGGATATGCGCCAGATATTTCATCACGACAGCTTTTAGCATGGTGAACGAAAGCATTTCACGTGGCGCACCGATGCGTCGTGCCGCGAGTATCCTGACGTGTGTAGCCGCGAAAAACTGGAGCCGTCGATGTCTTCTCACATCGAGTATCTGGGCGAGCATGTGCGCATGGAACCGCACGCGCTCGATCCGCGAGTCGTCACGGTCGTGCTCGACCGTGCCGAGCGGCGTAACGCGGTGGATCGCCACATCGCGGATGCGCTGCGCCAAGCGTTCGAGCGCTTCGACGCCGACGATGCGCTGCGAGTCGCCGTGCTGTGGGGCGCGGGCGGCACGTTCTGCGCAGGCGCCGATCTCTCCGCACTCGAGGACGACGCGCGCCGCAACGAGATCCATTCCGACGGCAGCGGCCCCGGCCCGATGGGACCGACGCGGCTCGCGCTGAACAAACCCGTGATCGCGGCGATCGCGGGACATGCGGTCGCGGGCGGGCTCGAACTGGCGGCGTGGTGCGATTTGCGCGTCGTCGAGGAACACGCGGTGCTCGGCGTGTTCTGCAGGCGCGTGGGTGTGCCGCTCATCGACGGCGGCACGATCCGGCTGCCGCGTCTCATCGGCATGTCGCGTGCGCTCGATCTGATCCTCACCGGACGAGCGGTCGACGCGACGGAAGCGCTTGCCTTCGGCCTTGCGAATCGCATTGCGCCGCAGGGCGAAGCGCGCGGCGTGGCGGAAGCGCTTGCGTGCGAACTGGCCGCGTTGCCGCAGGCCGCATTGCGTGCGGACCTGCGCTCGGTGCACGAGAACGCGTTCGACGCCGACATCGCCCGGGCATTGCAGCGAGAAGGCGCGAACGGATATCGCTCGATATTCGATGAAGGTCTCGACGGCGCGTCGCGTTTTCTCTCGCGCGCGTCGAGTCCGAAAGGACAGGCAACATGAACTCAGTATTCGAGAACCGCAGAGCCGCGGGCCGCGCGCTCGCGCAGCATCTCGGCGCTTATCACGGCCGCGCCGACGTCACCGTGCTCGCGCTGCCGCGCGGCGGCGTGCCGGTTGCGTATGAAGTGGCGCGCGCGCTCGGCGCGCCGCTCGACGTGCTCGTCGTGCGCAAGCTCGGCGTGCCGGTGCAACCCGAACTCGCGATGGGCGCGATCGCATCCGGCGATGCTTTCTATCTCGACGAGCGCATCGTGCAATACGCGGGGGTCGCGAAGGACGATCTCGAACGCGTGATCGCGAAAGAACGCGCCGAGCTTGCCCGGCGCGAGAAGCTGTATCGCGGCTCGCAGCCGCCGCTCGATGTCGAAGGACGCGTCGCGATCATCGTCGATGACGGCATGGCGACCGGCGCGACGATGAAGGCCGCGGCGATGTCCCTGCGTCATGCGCATCCGTCGAAGATCGTCGCGGCGCTGCCGGTGGCGCCGCTCGATTCCGAAGCGCGCGTGGACGAAGTGGTCGATGAATTCGTCTGCGTGCTGCGCCCGCATCAGTATTACGGCGTCGGGCAGTTCTATATCGACTTCGATCAGACAAGCGACGACGAAGTGCGCGAGCTGCTCGACGCCGCGCGCAAGGCCGCCTAGCGCATCCAGGGCGCGTCGTGCGCTTCCTGCGTCTTGCCGTACTTCACGCGCGCGGTCTTCAAGACTGATTTATCGATGACGCCTTCGTCCACGAGCGACTTCAACGCGGCGATGACGATCGACACGCGATCCACTTCGAAGAACGCGCGCAATGCCTGCCGCGTGTCGCTACGGCCGAAGCCATCCGTGCCGAGCGTGACATAGCGGCGCGGCACGTAGGCGCGAATGAGTTCCGGCACCGCGTGCACGTAATCGGTCGCCGCGATCACGGGACCACGCGATCCTTCGAGCGCACGCGTGACGAACGGCGTGTTCACATCGTCGTCGCTCAGGCGGGCAAGACGTTCGGATGACGCGCCGTCGCGATGCAATTCGGTATAACTCGTCACGCTCCACACGGCGGCGTCGATGTTCCAGTCGTCCTCGAGCATCGTGCGCGCAGCGATCGCTTCGTTGAGAATCGCGCCGGAACCGAGCAATTGAACCTGGGCTTCGGCTGCGTCGCCGCCGATGCGATAGATGCCGCGCAGAATCCCTTCGCGCGTTTCTTCATCCAGTGAGCCGCCGGGCGCGGAAGGCTGTGCGTAATTCTCGTTGGTCACGGTGACGTAATAGAACACGTCGTTCTGGCGCTCCATCATGTCTTTCATGCCTTCATCGACGATCGCGGCGACTTCATAAGCGAACGCCGGATCGTAGGCGCGGCAGTTCGGAATCGTCGAAGCCGCGAGATGGCTCGTGCCGTCCTGGTGCTGCAGGCCTTCGCCGCCGAGCGTCGTACGCCCCGCCGTCGCGCCGATGAGAAAGCCGCGCGAGCGCTGGTCCGCCGCCGCGAAAATCAGATCGCCGATGCGCTGAAAGCCGAACATCGAGTAGTAGATGTAGAACGGCAGCATCGGCAGATCGTGCACGCTGTAGGACGTCGCCGCCGCGATCCACGACGACACCGCGCCCGCCTCCGAGATGCCTTCTTCGAGAATCTGCCCGCGCGTGTCTTCCCGGTAGTAGAGCATGGAGCCCATGTCCTCCGGCTCGTACAACTGGCCGAGCGGCGAATAGATGCCCACTTGCCTGAAGAGATTCGCCATGCCGAAGGTGCGCGCCTCGTCCGC
Organism: Caballeronia sp. INML2; assembly: GCF_023631365.1. Lineage (NCBI taxonomy): Bacteria > Pseudomonadati > Pseudomonadota > Betaproteobacteria > Burkholderiales > Burkholderiaceae > Caballeronia > Caballeronia sp. INML2. Next base: position 126,200 of record NZ_JALQDH010000049.1, read on the forward strand.
GACCACCGGCACGACGCGCTGCCCGATGGTCTTGTCCTTCAACAGGCTGCCGAGCATGCGCACGAAGGCCATCGTCGTCGACATCTCCTTGCCGGATGCGTCGAGCGCGAATTGGCCCCACGAATCGAGCGCGGGCGGCGCAATGCCTTGCGATGCCTTCGCGCGACGGCGCGGCAGATAACCGCCCAAAGCCGCGCGGCGCTCATGCAGATAGCGCATCTCGGGTGCGCTGTCCGCAGGCTTGTAGAACCTGACTTGTTCGACGTCTTCATCCGAGAGCGGCAAACGGAAGCGATCGCGAAACTGCTTGAGATCGTCGAGATCGAGCTTCTTCTGCTGATGCGTCGTCATGCGGCCCTGTCCCACCGTGCCCATGCCGAAACCTTTCATCGTCTTGGCGAGAATCACGGTCGGCTGGCCCTTATGCGACAGCGCTTTCGCATAAGCAGCGTGCAGCTTGCGTACATCGTGGCCGCCACGGCGCAAGCGGTCGATATCTTCATCCGACATATGCGCGACGAGTGCCGCGAGTTCCGGATTCTGGCCGAAGAAGCGCTCGCGGTTATAACGGCCGTCGTTCGCCGAGAAGGTCTGGAACTGACCATCGACGGTATGCGCGAAGGCGCGCAGCAAGGCATTCGTGCGATCGCGCGCGAACAGGCCATCCCAGTCCGATCCCCACAGCACCTTGATCACGTTCCAGCCCGCGCCGGTAAACTGCGCTTCGAGTTCATCGACGATGCGTCCGTTGCTGCGCACGGGACCGTCGAGCCGCTGCAAGTTGCAATTGATGACGAACACGAGGTTATCGAGTTGTTCGCGCGCCGCGAGCGACAGCGCGCCGATCGATTCAGGCTCGTCCATTTCGCCGTCGCCGAAGAAGCCCCACACCTTGCGCCCTTCCGTGCGCAGCAGATTGCGGTTTTGCAAATAGCGCATGAAGCGCGCTTGATAAATCGAGTTGATCGGGCCGATGCCCATCGAGCCCGTCGGAAATTGCCAGAAGTCGGGCATCAGCCATGGATGCGGATACGAGCACAAACCCGGTCCCTCGATCTCGCGCCGATAGTGCTTCAGATGTTCTTCGTTGAGAAAGCCTTCGAGATAAGCGCGTGCATACACACCCGGCGACGAATGCGGCTGGAAATAGACGATATCGCCGCCGTTGTTCGCATCGGCCGCTTTGAAGAAGTGATTGAAGCCGACTTCGAACAAATCCGCCGCCGACGCATAGCTCGCGATATGGCCGCCCAGTTCGCCGTATGCGCGATTCGCGCGCACGACCATCGCGAGCGCATTCCAGCGCAGCACGGCGGCGAGTCTTTCTTCGATGTCGAGATTGCCGGGATAAGGTGGCTGCTGCGATACGGGAATCGTGTTCGTGTAGGGCGTCGCGCGCGCCCGCGCCGATTCGATGCCCACCGACAGCGCGTGCTCCGCGAGCCTGTCGAAAAGATATTGCGCCCGTTCCCGCCCGACATGCGCGACGACGGCATCGAGTGCCTCCAGCCATTCTGCGGTTTCGCCGGGATCGATGTCCTCACGTCCCTTGGCAAGAGAAAGAAGCTGGTTGGTTCCGCTCGATAAGTCGGTCATGGTGCGACTACGCTGTGGCTGAAAGATGATTCAAGCATATCCATTGACGCGCAGAATGTGCGTCTTATTTGGCTGCGGCCGCGCTTTGCGGTAGTGTGTTTATTCTTCCAGAATGCCAAAAACCGGAATCTTTCGACTATGACGGCCAGTGTGAAGCAACGGCTCGACCGCACCGACATCGGAATATTGAATCAGCTTCAGCAAAACGCGCGCATCACCAATTCGGAACTCGCGCACGCGGTGAATCTTTCGCCGACGCCCTGCTTCAACCGCGTGCGCGCGCTGGAAAAAGCCGGGCTCTTCAAGCAGCACGTGACGTTGCTCAATCCCGAAGCGCTCGGGCTTTCCATCAATGTTTTCATTCAGGTGAGTCTGGAAAAGCAGATCAAGGATGCGCTCGCGCGTTTCGAGCAGGCGATCAGCGAGCGCCCCGAAGTGATGGAGTGTTATCTGATGACGGGCGACGCCGATTACCTGTTGCGCGTCGTCCTGCCCGACGTGGCCGCGCTCGAGCGCTTCATTCTGGAGCGGCTCACGAAAATGCCGGGCGTTTCGAACATTCGTTCGAGCTTCGCGCTCAAACAGGTGCGTTACAAGACCGCGCTGCCGCTGCCCGCATCCGGGCTTACCCTGCCCGATCAGAACTCCGACGAAGCAGAATGGACCTGATCGTTACGCAATGAGCGATCGACCCGCGATTACTGGCGCGATCATCGTCGACCCGATTTTCACGCTCCATTGCTGAACTAGAATGGGTTGAACCGGCGCGGCCTCGCGCCGGATCACCGGTCGCGCGCGGAGGATGACATGCCGACTTATCAATACCGTTGTCAGGATTGCGGCGAAAACTTCGAGCACGCGGAGCACATCGCCGAGCATGCGACGGTGCAGCTCAAATGCCCCAAGTGCGGCAGCGAGAAAGTCGCGCACGCGCCCGCACCGTTCGTCGCGAAGACCACCAAGAAAAGCTGATCCTCACGCCGCGCGGAAGCGGAGCTCGTGTGATGGCAGTCCGCCCAGACGCTGCGCGACGTGATCGATGAACGCGCGCAGTCGCGGCGCTTCGTGACGGCTCGGCGGCCAGAGAATCTGGAACACGCCTTCCGTACGCATATGCGCGCCGAGCACCGCCCGCAGCAAGCCGGCTTCCAGCGCGCTCTTCGCGACGAAATCCGGCACGCATGCGAGGCCTAAGCCCGAGATGCAGGCGGCGAGCACCGCTTCCATGTCGTTGAATGCGAGCGTCGCGTGCGGATCGATGGCGAAGGTGTGATCGTCGCGCGCGAAACGCCAGGGCTCGGACCGGCCGCTCGTCGGAGAACGGAAACGGATGCACGCATGGCCTTCGAGATCAGTCGGCGTCACCGGCTCGCCGTGTCCCGCGAAATAGGCGGGCGAGCCGACCACCACCGGCCCGTATTGCGCGAGCGGCCGTGCGAGCAACTGCGAATCGGCGAGACGTCCCGTGCGGATCACGGCGTCATAGCCTTCCTGCGTGACATCGACGACGCGATCGCTGAAATCGATATCCAGTTCGATGTCCGGATAACGCCGCCTGAAGTCGGGCACGAGCGGCATCAGGAGCCGGCTGCCGAGCGACGGCGCGCTGATGCGCAACCGGCCGCGCGGCGAAGAGGTCGAATGGAACAGTTCGTTCTCCGCTTCTTCCAGATCGGCGAGCATGCGTTTGCAACGTGCGAAGAAGCGCGCGCCTTCGTGCGTGAGTCCTATTCTGCGCGTCGTGCGATTGAGCAGTTGCACGCCGAGCTTCGCTTCGAGCCGCATCACGCTCTTGCCGACCGCCGACGCCGAGAGCCCGAGCGCGCGCCCCGCCGCCACGAAACTGCCGGACTCCGCCGCACGCACGAAGGCGACCATGCCGGAGAGACTTTCTGTCGAAGGAGGCGCGCCTGGTGAACTCCGGGCAAGAGATCCATGCGGAGCCTGCGATGGAACGGTCGTCATATTCATGATCTGGCGAGAAGTGAGGCGCGACGGAATGCGCCTGTCTCCTGCATGAACGTCCGCCACGCTGTTTTATTCCCGAAATTGCGTGCGGCGGACGCCTACCAGACGAAGGGCACGAGCCGAAAGCGCACGCGTTGCGCATAATCGGCATAGCCTTCGAGATGCGCGACGAGCTCGCGCTCCTCCATCACCGTGCGCCAGACGAGCCCCGCGAGCAGCAGCATGGAGCACGCGAGGCCCCACCACGAGCCGAGCACGAGCGCGCTCGCCGGGATCATGATGCAGGCAGCCGCATAGAGCGGATGACGAACGACCGCATACGGCCCGTTCGAAATGACACGATGCCCGCGCTCCGTCTGAATCCTCACGACCGGCGCGAGGAACGTGTTCGCGAGAAACACGCGCGCGACGAGCCAGAACGACACGGCCACGAGCGCAGCGCCGGCCGACGCGAGCCAGAGCGGCATGACGGACCAGCGAAAGCGCACGGCGTCGAAACCCATCAATACGAGCCACGCGCACCACAGCGCGCCCATCACGACGAGAAACACCTTGTCCCAAAGCGGCTGGCCGGGCTGCATCGGTGAGCGCATGCGTTCGGCTAGCAATGCGGGGTCGCGCCGCGCGATGAGCACGGTGACCGCGCCGCCGCCGCCGAACATCAGGAGTATCCACGCCCAGCCCGCGCCCCATTCGAGCGTGCCCGCCGCACCGAACAGCAGCGCGATGAACACCGCCGCTTCGACGATGGTTGCAATCGCAACTTTCGACGTGACGGGCATGGCGCGATGGTCTGTTCGTGCCGGGTCAGCCGTTCAATTCCTCGTGCAGCGCGACATATTCCTGCGCGAGCTTGTGACGCGGTTCGAGATAGATCATCGGGCGCGCGTGCTGATGGCTCTCGCGGATTTTCACGGAGAGCGACAGATGCGAATTGAGCACGGGCAGATCCTCGCCGCGCAGTTCGTCGACGAGTTGCTGCGGCAGGCTCGCGCGCGGCTGGAACTGATTGATGACGATGCCTTCGACGCTCAAGTCGGGATTGTGATCGTGACGAATTTCCTGCACGTTATCGAGCACCGAATAGAGCGCGCGACGCGAGAAGTCGTCGCAATCGAACGGGATCAGGCAGCGCTCTACCGCGATCAGCGCCGAGCGCGTGAAGAAGTTCAGCGCGGGCGGCGTGTCGATATAGACGGCGTCGTACTGTTGCAGCCCCTTTAGCGCGTCGCGCAGCTTGTAGATCTTGTAGCGCGATTCGAGCTTGCTTTGCAGCCCCTCGAGATTCGGATGCGACGGCACGATGTCGAGATTGTCGAACGGCGTCGAATGGATGAAAGATTCGAACGCCGGCTCGCGAAAACTATAGCTCAATGCCGATTCGAAGAAGCTCGCGAGATTCGGCTGGGCGTCGCGGGCTTCGGCGCCGAGCAGGTACTGGCTCGCGTTGCCTTGTGGATCGAGGTCGATGACCAGTGTGCGCAGGCCGCGGGAGGCGCTGATCGCGGCGAGATTGCAAACGATGGTGGACTTGCCAACGCCACCCTTTTGATTGAAGACCACACGGCGCATCGGGTTTTTCATCCTGGGTTTATGAACGCTCGTTTTTTTATGCGTTCTGTCTGTCTGGTAGATCGGTTCCCGGGATGTGATCTTAGCGCATCAAAATGACGGAGCTTTCGGGTTTGTTTACCTACTGCCGGATCCGGTTGCCCAGGCGACTTCCGGCGACCGCATGCTGTCGAATTCGACCGTCACCTCAGCGCCAGCGAAGCGTTTCCAATGCTGTCCGGGCTGAACGGAACTCCGCCGAGTTCTACGATGAAGCGCGTGGCGCCTTCAAAGCAGATCGTTGCCTTACGCTGGATCGACAGAGATCAAGGAAACGCAGGAATCGTAGGATCGGCCCCTTCGACATCCGCCTCCGGATGATGACTCTTCACGAGCGCCTCGATCTCCTCGACGCGATCCTTCGGCACATCCACCATCATCAGCAATTCGCCTTCTTCGATCGCATGCTCGAAGCGCCGCAAGCGCGTATTCGGAATGCCGACGCCGATCATCGTCGCGGCCCATGCGCCGAAGCCCATGCTCGCGAGCGTCATGCAAACGACTGCGCCGCCGGCAATCGTCAAACCCGCGGGCGGAAACGCCATTGCCACAAGTCCAGCGAGCGCGCCCGTCACGCCGCCGGCAGCCGTTCCGCGCGCGAGTGCGGGCAACAAATCCGTGCGTTGAACGAGTGTCGCCTGCGGCAAGTCCTCAAGCGGCTCGTGAGCCCGCGCGAGCACATGAATATGCCGCCATTCGATTCGCTTGAGCAGCAGTTCGTCGATGATCCCCTTTGCGCTCGCCACACTGGGGAGCAAAAAATAGATGCGCCTCATCTCGCACCTCCCTATCGGATCGTCATAAATCCAATATAGACGACGCGCACGAGAACGCTTTGCGGCACGCGTGAAGGCTTACGTTTTTCAAACGCTCGAACGAATGCGTGCGCCGCTCTCCTCGAAGAAATAGATGCGCTCGCGATTCACGCGCACACCCGCAGCCCCGCCGATCTCGCCCGCGAACGTATTCGGCACCTTCACGACCACCTGCTGCTCACCGACGTTCATCGTGACGAGCGAATGATCGCCGATCAGTTCGACCGAATAGATGCGCCCCTCCAGTTCGCCTTCGCCTTGCGCCACGAGCGAGCATTCTTCGGGGCGTACGCCGAGCGTCGCCTGGCCTTCATGACGAACCGCCGTCGCGAGCGAGATACCGGGCGCATCGAAGCGCCCTTGCGCGAGCTTGCCGCGCAGGAAATTCATCGGCGGGGAACCAATGAAACCCGCGACGAACAGATTCGCCGGGTCCGAATAGATGCGCGCGGGCGTATCGAGTTGCTGCAGCGCGCCCTTGTCGAGGACGGCGACGCGGTGCGCGAGCGTCATCGCTTCGATCTGATCGTGCGTGACATAAATCGTCGTGATGCCGAGTTCGTGCTGCATGTGCTTGAGTTCCGCGCGCATATGGCCGCGCAGCTTGGCATCGAGATTGGAAAGCGGCTCGTCCATCAGGAACGCGGCGGGCCGCCGCACGATCGCGCGCGCGAGCGCCACGCGCTGACGCTGTCCACCGGACAGCTGCCGCGGAAAACGCGACAGCAACGGCGCCAGTTGCACGCTTGCGGCCACTTCGCGCACGGCGGCATCGATCTCGCTTTTCGGGCGCTTTCGCACGATGAGCGGATACGCGATGTTCTCGAACACCGTCTTGTGCGGATAGAGCGCATACGACTGGAACACCATCGCCACATCGCGGTCTCGCGGCAACTGGTGCGTGACATCGGTATCGCCGACGAACACCGCGCCTTCCGTCGCCGACTCGAGTCCCGCGACGATGCGCAGCGCCGTCGTCTTGCCGCAGCCCGATTCGCCGAGCAGCACGAGGAATTCGCCCGCCTGCACGTCGAGCGACAGATCGCGCAGCACGCGCGTGTCGCCGAACGTCTTGCCGACGCTTCTCAACGACACGCTCTTCGACTGGCGCGCCGCCGCGATCTTCGTCAGGCGGGCGTCGTCGACCTTCACCGCCTCGCTTTCCATGACCGTCATCCTTTCACGGCTCCTACGAGAATGCCCCGCACGATGAAGCGCTGCAGCGTAAGCGTCAGCAGCATCACCGGCAGGATCATGATGAGTATCAGCACCGACATGTTCCACCATTGCGGGCCGCGCGTCGCGTTCTGCGCGGCGACGAGCAACGGCATCGTCTGGGCCTTCGCGGTCGTCAGAAAGAGCGCGAACAGGTACTCGTTCCACGAGAGGATCAGCACGAGCAGACCCGTTGCGACGAGACCCGGCGCGACGAGGGGCAGCACGATGCCGAAGAGTATCGAGAAGCGCGTCGCGCCGTCGATCTGCGCACTCTCTTCGATCTCGCGCGGAACGCCGTCGAAGAAATCGAACATCAGCCATACGACGATCGGCAGGTTCGCTGTCGCATACGTGATGATGAGCGCGAGATGCGTGTCGAGCAGGCCGACGTCCTTGAAGGTGAGATAGATCGGGATCACCGTGACGACGGGCGGCAGAATGCGCTGCGATACGACCCAGAAGAGAATGTCGTCGTTGTTCAGATGCTTGCGCGCGCGCCGCACGATCGGGCGCAATACGAGGAAGAACAACGCGAGCGCGACGGCCAGCGCGATGCGCAGATCGACATGCCCCCACGCGACCGCCGCGATCAGCAATGCGATCAGCAGGATGCCAAGGCCCACCGCCGCAACCGGCGGCCGATACTCGATGCGCGCGAGCGCATACGCCGCCATCGATCCGAGAAACACCGAAGCCGCCGTGCCACAGGTCGCGACGATCAGCGAATTCATATAAGGGCGATACGTGTCCGGCCCGAGATCGACGAAGATGTAATGCCACGCATCCAGATGCGGCTCGAAGTCGACGAAGGGAATGTAGAGCGGTCCCGTCGATACATCCACCGGCAGCTTGAACGACGTGATCGCCATCCAGTAAAGCGGAAACAGCACGACGAGCGACCAGAATCCGAGCAATAGATACGCGATCGCCTTGGCGCCGATCGGCAACTCATCCAGACGCGCGGGCACGAACCAGCGTTTCAACGCGCTCATCACTGATCTCCCCGCGCGCGCCGCACGACGAACTGAAAGAAGGACACGCATGCGATCGTCGAGACGAAGAACAGCATGTACGCCACCGCCGAAGCGCCGCCGAGATTCAACGCGCGCCATTCGATGAACGCGTGCAGCGTCATCGATTCGGTCGCGATGCCCGGACCGCCATTCGTCAGCACGTTGGGCAAGTCGACGATCTTGAACGCTTCGATCAGACGGATCAGCACCGCGCTCGCGGCGACAGGCGCAATGGACGGCCACGTGACATCGCGGAACACGCGCCACGCCGATGCGCCGTCGAGCTGCGCCGCTTCGATCTGCTCGCGCGAGGTGCCTTCGAGCGCGGCGAGCATCACGAGGAACATGAAGGGCACCCATTGCCACGTATCGCCGATAACGACGACGAGCCGCGCGAGCCACGGGTCCGCCGCCCACGCGATCTGGCCGAGGCCGAGCCATGACCATACCGGCGCGAGCGGTCCGATGGACGTATCGGCCATCATGCGGAACATGTACGCGATGCCGACGGGCGTCACCATGAGCGGCAGGAAGAACAGAAGGCGAAAGAAGCGCCCGCCCTGGAGCGGCAGCGTGCACAGATAGGCAAGCCCGAGCCCGACGAAAAATTGCAGCGCAACGCCGAGGACGACATAAAAGATCGTCACCATCAGGCTGCCGAGCGCGCCGCCGCCGCCGAGCGTGTTCGCCGCGAGCCACACGAGCGCTAGAAACGCGGATGCGCTGATCGATCGGCCGAGCGTGCCCATGATCGAGCGGCCGTCGCTTCTGAAGTAGCGATAAAACCACACGATCACCGCCAGCACGGCGATCACGATAGTTGCAATGCTAACTATCCCCGGCGCGCGGAACACGCCGGTGAAGTGATATTGCTGGCTGCCGGAAAAGAGCCGCACGTAGTTGCGCAGGCCCGTGAAGGTCAGTTGATAACCGCCCTCGCCCAGCTCGAAACGCGTGAGCGAAAGATAGGCCGACGTCACGAGCGGAAAGATCGAGAACGCGAGAATCAGCAGCACGGTAGGCAGCACGAAGACGAACGGCGCCTGCCGGTCGAGCCAGTTGGCGACGCGCGCGCGCGAGCCGGGCTCGTTCGCGGCCACGGACGATGCATGCGACGGCGTATTCATCGAGTCTCCATTGCGAAGCGAGCGCGTCACGAACGAACGCGCCCGCCTTCGTCATCACTTCGCGCCGATCGACGCCTTGTACGCGCGCAACTGGGCGTCCTTGCCGAGATCGTCGGTGATCTCGCTCCAGCCGCTGTCGATGGCCTTCATCGTCGCGTCCGCATCGATTTCGCCGGCGACGAAGCGCGCGACCGCCGTATCGAGCACGACCTGCTCATAGCGCTGATTCTGCGGAATGCGCAGATCGATGATCATGTTCGGGCTTTGCAGGCTCTGCTGGATTGCGCCGAGATACGACTTCGCCGCCGCGTCGCTCATGCCGGCCTTCTTCCATGCCGACATATCCGTGAATTGCGAACGCCGATACGGATTGAAGCCCGACGCGCCGATGGTCACGTCGACGTTCGATTGCGCCGGCTGGCTCATGAACGACAGGAACGCATAAGCGGCGTCCTTCACCTTCGGCTTCGCCTTTGCGTTGATGCCGCCCGACCAGCCGCCGAAAGCCGCAAACGGTGCATGATTCACGCCGTCGATCGCATAGGGACATGTGGTCTTGTCGCACGGCACGAGTTTGCCGGTATCGCGATCGACCACCTTGCGCGAGCCGGGCAGAATCACCGCGCCGACCTTGTCGATCACCTTCGACTGCTTCGGATCGATCGCCAGCACGCCGATGTCGCCCCAGTCGAGCGTCAATGCGCAATGTCCGGAGATGAACGCGCTGCGCGTGTCGCCGACATCGAGGTTGATTTCGTTGGGCGGTCCGTAAGTCGTCGATTCCTTGTAGATGCGCAATGCTTCCTTGAAGCCGTCGTTGTTCACGAGCGACTTGAAGTTGCGCGGATCGAAGAACGCGCCTTGCGCGGTGCCCTTCGATTGCAGATAACCGCCCGCGATGGAGATGATCGCCCAATACGCTTGCGCGTTACGTTTCTTGGAGATGCACGAACCCGCGACCGGCTTGCCGTCGCCGCCGAAGACCTTGCCGTTCGCGGCTTTTGCTATATCGAGGTAATCGTCCCAGGTTTTCGGCGGCTGCTTGCCGAGCTGCTGAAGAATGTCCGTGCGGTAGTAGACCATCTGGAAGTCGCCATCGAGCGCGACGAGATAGGTCTTGCCGTTGTACTTCTGCGAGAAGTCGACGAAGAACGGCATCACGTCGTCTTCCTTCAATGCCTTGTCATTCGCGACACGCTGCGTGAGGTCTTCGAGGAAGGCGCCTTTCGTGTAATCGACCATCCATTGCGGCGCGAAGACCGCCGCATCGACAGAATTCGTGCCCGAGGCCCAATCCGTCAAAAGCTTCTGATAAAGATCAGAGAACGGCACCGTCAACACGTTCACCTTCGCACCCGTCAGCTTCTCGAACTCGGGCGCGCGGCGTTGCAGCGGCTCGGCGATCTGCGGACCGACGAACGTCATCACGTTGACGGTCACGCCCTTGAAGTCCTCGGCCGCCATTGCCGGTGATGCACCCAGGCACGCCGCCGCGAGCGCCGCCACGGCGCCCACTTGCTTGAACAGGTTCATTGTGTGTCTCCTCCATTGCGGTTGACCACATGTGTCGCTTGTCTTTCTTGTCTCCTACTCCCTGAACAGGTCCGGTCTTTCAGCGGAAAAGCGCCGCAATTCCGCGACGACTTCATCCAGGTGATCGTGCATCGCGCGCGCGGCGGCATCGCCATCGCGTGCGCGAATCGCGCCGGCGATGCGTGTATGCTCGGCGAGCGTATGCGCGTGGCGCTCGGGACTCGCCATCAGACGGCGCGCACGATCGAGCGCATTGCGCGACGCCGCCACGATCTCTTTCACGCGCGGCAAGTTGATCGCATCGAGCAGCAGTTCATGAAATGCGAGATCAAGCAAATGGAACTCGCGCCGCAGGCCTTGCTGCACTGCGTCGGCCTCGCGCTCGAGGTTGGCGTCGAGCGCATCGAGGGTGGCTGCATCACATGCGGCGGCCAGCGTGCGCACGGTTTCCACTTCGAGCGCGCTGCGAATGAAGAGATGCTGACGTATGTCGTGCATGACGATGGGCATGACGCGTGTGCCGCGCTGCGGCAAGACTTCGACGAGCCCCACAGCCGCGAGCTTGGCCAGTGCCGACGAAACCGGGAAGCGCGACACGCCCATGCGCTCGCATACCGCGAGCTTGTCGATCATCATGCCGGGCTCCATCGCCAGGTTGACGATGGCCGCGCGCAGTGCCTCCTCGACTGCGTCGGTGAGGCTGCCGCGCTCTGAACCGTGCAATCGGGGCAACGCGCGGTAAGGGTCGGCGGCAAGACTGTTTTCATTCGTCGATGAGCTCACGCCGCCCTTGATTTCGCACTAACATGCTAGCAGGCTAGGAGGTCGAACACGCGTTGTCAATGTCGTTCGCTTGCGTGCATCGCAGCATATTCAGGCCTGTATAAAAGCCTCCGTTCAAACCCTGAGCATCGCCGTCACGCCACCTTTCGAGGAGATGAACATGACCAGCATCACGAAGCTCTCCGTGCGCGATATCCGTTTTCCCACTTCGCGTTCGCTCGACGGCTCGGACGCGATGAACGCCGCGCCCGACTATTCCGCCGCCTACGTGATACTCGAAACCGATGCGCCCGGACTCGCGGGACACGGCCTCACCTTCACCATCGGACGCGGCACTGAAGTCGTCGTCGCGGCGGTGGAGGCGCTTGCGCCGCTCGTCGTCGGCAGGACTATCGAAGATATCGCCGCCGACATGGGCGGCTTCTGGCGCGCGTTCACATCGGATAGTCAGTTGCGCTGGATCGGCCCGGAGAAAGGCGCGATTCATCTCGCGACGGCGGCGGTCGTCAACGCCGTGTGGGATCTCTGGGCCAAGAGCGAGAAGAAGCCCGTGTGGAAGCTGCTCGTCGATATGAGTCCGGAACAGCTCGTGCGCTGCCTCGACTTCCGCTATGTGACCGATGCCATTACGCCATCCGAAGCGCTCGCCTTGTTGAATCGCCTGCATGCGACACGCGGCGAACGGGAAAAGGAAATGCTCGCTCAGGGCTTTCCCGCATACACGACATCCGCCGGCTGGCTGGGCTATGACGACGACAAGATTCGCCGGCTCGCGCGTGAAGGCGTCGCCGCGGGCTGGACGCATTTCAAGCAGAAGGTCGGCGGGAATCTCGACGAAGACATCCGGCGCGCGCGCATTCTACGGGAGGAAATCGGCCCCGACCGCAAGCTGATGATGGATGCGAACCAGGTCTGGGAAGTCGATGAAGCCATCGCGAACATGCGCCGTCTCGCGGAGTTCGATCCATGGTGGATCGAAGAACCCACGAGTCCCGACGACGTGCTCGGCCACGCCGCGATCCGCCGGCGCCTTGCGCCGATGATCGGCGTTGCGACCGGCGAGCATTGCCAGAACCGCGTGATCTTCAAGCAGTTGCTGCAAGCGGAAGCGATCGACTTCTGTCAGATCGATAGCTGCCGTCTCGGCGGCCTCAACGAAGTGCTCATCGTTCTTCTGATGGCTGCGAAGTTCGGCGTGCCGGTGTGTCCGCATGCGGGCGGCGTCGGCTTGTGCGAGTATGTGCAGCATATTTCGCTGTTCGATTACATCTGCGTGTCGGGTTCGCTCGATCGTCGTGTGCTCGAATACGTCGATCATCTTCACGAGCATTTTCTCGATCCCGTCGTCATTAGAAGCGGACGCTATATGCCACCCCAAGCACCCGGCTACAGCATCGAAATGCACGCGGCATCGCTCGATCGATACGAGTTCGGCAAAGGAGAAGCATGGCGCGAATGAACGCCCCTTCGTGGCAGGACGTCGTCACGCAAACGGAACGCGCGCTCGCATGCGGTGCGCTGCGTTCGTTCGATACCGTGCAAAGCGTGATCGAAGACGGCGGCGTGCCCTTCCTCGTGCGGCAAGCGGCGAACCTCGCACGAAAGGAGGAAGCGTCGAAGCTCGCGGCCAAGTCCGCGGCCGATGCGGCGAGCGCATGGCGCGATCCGTTCTCGCCGTGCGAAGAAGCGTTGCGTGTGGGCGATATCGGCGAGCGGCACTTCCTGTTGCTCAACAAGTTCAACGTGCTCGCGCATCATCTGCTGATCGTGACGAAGGACTTCGAGCCGCAGGATTCGCTTGTCGGCGAGGATGACTTCGCCGCGCTCTTCTCCTGCCTCGACCGCTTCGATGGTCTCGGCTTCTACAACGGCGGCACGGTCGCCGGATCGAGCCAGCCGCACAAGCATCTGCAAATCGTGCCGCTGCCGCTCGATGGACACGCGTTACCCGTCGAACCGTTCATCGAAGCCGCGCATACGAGAGGCGTTTTTCGCGCGCCGCAACTCGCGTTCGCGCACGCGGCAGCATGGCTCGATGACGATGCCGCCGCAAACCTGCACGCAACTTATCTGCAACTGATGAACGCGATCGGCGTGCAGCCGTTCGACGTCGCGGGTGTCGCGCACCAGAGCGCGCCTTACAACCTGCTCGTCACGCGCCGCTGGATGCTCGCGGTGCCGCGCAGCGTCTCGCATGTCGAAGGCGTCGCGGTGAATGCGCTCGGCTTCGCCGGCTCGCTGTTCGTGCGCGACGATGCACAGCGCAACGTCGTCGAAACACTCGGGCCGATGAAACTACTGGCAGACGCAACTATCTCTTGAAAACCACGGCAGCGCCCCGCATGTCCGCATCCAGACATCGGGAGTCCAACGAACATGGGAAGCCGGCCTCAATTCATCGACGATCTTGCGCGCGGGGCGCAGGACGCCGCGCCCTCCGTCCCGCTCGACGATACCGCCTTGCTCGACGCCTATTCGCGCACGGTCATCGGCGCGCTCGAGCGCGTGCAGCAAGCCGTGGTGTTCATCTCTGTCGAGCGCCAGCTCGCCGACGCGCGCGGCACGCGCCGTAACGTCGGCGGCACGGGCTCGGGATTCATCTTTACGCCGGATGGCTATCTGCTGACCAATAGCCATGTGGTGCATGGCGCGACGCATATCGTCGTCACGCTCGCCGACGGCGCGCGCTTCGATGCCGATCTCGTCGGCGACGATCCTGCGAGTGATCTCGCGGTGCTGCGCATCGGTTCACCGGAGCCGCTGCCGCATGTCGAACTGGGCGATTCGGGCAGTCTGCGCGTGGGGCAGATCGCGATCGCGGTGGGCAATCCGCTCGGGCTTGCGCAGACCGTGACGACAGGCGTCGTGTCCGCGCTTGGCCGCTCGCTGCGTTCTACTTCCGGCCGCATGATCTACGACGTGATCCAGACCGACGCCGCGCTCAATCCCGGCAACTCGGGCGGGCCGCTCATCAACTCGGCGGGGCACGTCATCGGGGTGAACACCGCCATCATTTCCGGCGCGCAGGCCATCTCCTTCGCCACCGCGATCGATACGGCCAAGTGGGTCATCATGCAGATCTTCGCGTACGGGCGCGTGCGGCGCGCGTATATCGGCGTGGCGGGCACGACGACGCCGATCTCGCGGCGCGTGCAGCGCTTCTTCGAGCTCGCCTCGGCGAGCGGCGTGCATGTGATGGAGATCGTCAAAGGCAGTCCGGCCGCGCTCGGCGGATTGCGCACGGGCGATCGTATCGTCGCGGTGGATGGTATCGCCGTCGACAGCGTCGATGGCTTGCAGCGCACGCTCGATGCATCGCGCATCGACAAGCCCGTGAAGATCGCGGTGCTGCGCGGCACGCAGAAGCTCGATATCGACGTGACGCCCGTCGAGCAGACGGGTTGACGCTGCGGCGGCGCATGTGATCGTCACACGCGCCGCCACGCGCGTCGCTTCGCTTCATTTTCTGCTGCCGGTCTCCCGCGCCGCTTCTCCCGCGTGCCCCGTGTCCCGTTCGGGCGCATTGGCGAACAGCTCCGCCAGGCGCTCGCGCAGCGCAGCCGCATCGCGCCGCAACGGCTCGTTCGTCGACGCGACGATCAATGCATCGATGCGCCGCTGCCAGTACTCGGGCCGCATGACGGCATGCCGCATGGGTTCGCCGTGCCCTTCCGTCGCGACACGCTCCAGTTCCGCGATCATCCGCCCAATGTGTGCGAGTTCCTCTTGCGCATGTTGATCGGCGCTCACAGGCGTCTCCTCCCTCGTCCCGCATCTGGATTCCCGCGCGGGTTCACACATGCTAAACGGCAAGACCGAAAGGTTTATTCCAGCGGCGAAGGGAAAACCCGAGCACATATTCGGGTCCGCGCCTTGCGCTATCTGTCACGTCTTGACGGCTATGTGCGCTAACAGCCGGTGCCGCTTGTGCGGCTCCGGCTTAATGTGAAAGCAGCAGGCAGTGTTCGCGCGCATGGGCCGCCCCGTCGAACGATCCTGCCCTGTCGGGGAAGGTCCTAAAAAGGATTGCCATGACCACGCACAAGAATAAACAGACGGCCTCGCGCCGCGGAGCGTTCCGTTGCACTGGCGCACAACTTGACGCCATATTGCGATTCGCTGAGGAACGCAAGCTCGACGATCAACCGCTGCATATCGTCGTCGCCGAATACTGGCGCTATCAGGCGCACGCGAAAGCGGCCTGATCGTTCGTCCTTCTCGCTGGTTTTTGCGCTCGCCTGTGCGGGTCGCGGAGCGCTATTGTCCCGAAAGCACCCGCTGCTTGAGCACCCAGATCGCAGTCGGCACTGCGTAGTAGCCGCTGACATTGCCGGTGACGAGCTTGCCGGTTACCTGTATACGCGCGTTCTCGGTTGGCGTCGCATCGATGATCTGCACCGCCGACACGTTCGACTGCTGCCGCCCGCCCTGGCCCGCGCCTTGGCCCGCGCCTTGGCCGGTATTCGCGCTCAGCACGCAGATGGGGCCTGGCAGCGACAGCACCCACGCGGATTTCGCGGATGCATCTCCCTCGTGCGCGGCCTGGCGCGTCGCCGTGCCTTCGAGCGTGACGACATCGCCGTCGTTGTAGCAAGGCGCCGCCGCTGCGGAGCCTGCCATCAGTACCAGTACCCAAGCACAGGCTTTCGCAATCATTCGGACCTCGCGAAGAGCGCGTTGCGTGACGCGCGAATCCGGCAAATAAGTTCAGCTACTTTAGGTGATACGGGTTGGGGTCGCAACCTGCGCAAGACCGTGTTTGCCAAGCTTCCTTTCAAAACATTCATGCGGGAACGCGTGTTGCTGATGATCATCTGACGAATCGAACAGCGCGAGAGATGGATCGAAAACCGCGCACGAATACATCTGTTGCTTGGTTCGTGAAACGATGCGGGCCGACAGAGGGGGCGACGATGAATCAGGTCATAGTTGGAGTGTTCGGCTGCTATAGGGACGGGCATGACGCGCTTCGCGCATTGCAGCTCGCGGGCTTGCGACGCGACGATGCGCATCTGTATCGCGCGGGACGCGGCGAAATCGACATCGATGCGCTCCTGCCACCCACGCACGACGAAGACGACGCGGAGTACGTCGCGCATGGCGAACATCAGGGCGTGATCGGCGCCCGCAACCGTTTCGTGCCGCAAGATCCTTTGCCGCAGCGACCATCGGCACCGCCGTCCAGCGACGACACGACGCCGCAGCGCACGTTGCTCGTCATTCGCATCTCTGACGACATCAAACCTGGCGCCATCGGCGAAGTGCTGCACGAGCATGGCGCGATCGCCGTGAAAGACGCGAG
This sequence comes from Caballeronia sp. INML2, assembly GCF_023631365.1. NCBI lineage: Bacteria > Pseudomonadati > Pseudomonadota > Betaproteobacteria > Burkholderiales > Burkholderiaceae > Caballeronia > Caballeronia sp. INML2. The sequence continues at coordinate 143,166 of NZ_JALQDH010000049.1, forward strand.
CGGACACTGGCGCTTTTCGCCGTTCCGAAATCCGGCAGGCGTCTGAACGCGCACAAGTCAGTGCAGGCCGGGATGCGGCTTGCGCGTGGCGGGATGCGCTTCAGCCTCGGCACGCTCGTCGTCTTCGGGCGTGTCGTCGGAGGACGCCTCATCCGCCAGATCGCGTGCTTCCTGCGCCGCCGCCGCGGCGCGCAGCCTTCGACACTGCGCCGAATGGCGGAATGCCGCGAGCATGCGCACGACTTCGCGAGTTCTCGTTCTCATTGTTGCCTCCCTCGAAGCAGTTGAGAAACTACTTTAAGTGTAGGCGGCAAATCCTCAGGCGCAAGGCGTTCGCACGAAATAATGGCTTGCAGGCTTTCCCTTATTTGCGCGCATTTGAAGCCGGGCGACTGCTTGCGCAGATGTCCGGGTTTCTTGTCACTGCTTCGTTTGTCAACACCAACTTGCCGCTTCATATTCCGTTGGCATAACGCGGACCTCGCCGCAGAGGCACTGCTGACCGACAACGCACATGACGGCGGCGGCGAGAATAAAGAACTTAAACTGCGTCTTAATTCGGAAGACGCGATGACGCCGAAAAGCACGCCCGACCGATCGTGCCGATCGCAGCCGCACGCGATTATCCGAACCGTCTAGTACATTTGCCGCATCGTGACCTGTGCACAACACGGCGGAAAAGAACTTTACTGTCGCCTTGCCAGCGGTCTGCGATGCCGGGAGAATCGAAGCAACGGCCTGCAAGCCGTTCCTTCACACATGCCGTCAGCATGAACGCCGGGCAACGGTTTGCTGCACGCGACGGCGCATCACGAGAACTCGATGGCAACCTTAGAGGGCAAGGCGCGATACCGGATTGATACCGATAACACCGGCGCCGGTATCGCGATCATGATCCTGACGACAGCGACCTTCGCGGCAAGCGATTCCACCGTCAAGCTGATCGGCAACGCAGTCCCTCTACTGGCGCTACTCTGGGTGCGCTATCTGTTTCAGATGATCGTGATGGGGATCTGGCAAGTCCGGCGCCGCGCATTCGGTCTCTTCCGTTCCGGCAGCGTGAGGCTCCAGGTCGTGCGCGCGGTGCTGCTGCTCATCAACTCCGCTTGCACGTTCGCGGGCTTGCGCCATCTGCCGCTGCCGGTCACGACGTCGCTTGCGATGCTCGCGCCGCTCATCTCCACGCTGCTCGCCGCGCTCGTGCTCAAGGACGAGGTGCCGCGCAGCAAATGGGCGATGGTCGTCCTCGGTTTCATCGGCATGTTGCTGGTCGTGCGCCCGGGTGGCAGCCAGTTCAGCTGGACCGTTATCTTTCCGATCGGCGCCGCGACGTCCTTCGCGTGCTTCCAGGTGGTGTCGAGCCATCTCTCGCGCGTCGACGATGCAATCACAACCAACTTCCTCACGGCGCTCGTCGCCACCATCCTGTTATGCGTGCTCGTATGGATGGATCAGGCCGAAACCTTGCCCGCGCTCGCACAGGTGCGGGCGGCGAGCTGGCTGCTCGTCGTCTTCATGGCGACGATGGCAACCGTCGGGCACGGGTTCATGCTTCAGGCGTTGAAACGCGCCCCGCTTTCCGTGCTGACGCCGTTTTCCTATGGCCAGCTCGCGTTCGCGGCGCTCTTCAGCTGGCTGCTGTTCGGGCAGGCGCCTGACGTCTGGATGGCGATCGGCATGTGCGTGATCGCGGCGAGCGGCATCGGCACCGTGCTCCTGCATGGACGCAAGACGGCACCGGCCGTATCGACCGAAGTCTGACTTACAGGGAAGCGCGACAAACGGGCGCCCGAAGCGCCCGCGATCAGTTGGCGGAATGCGCGTGCAGCGCCTGGCCGGTACAGAGCCAGTGCGGATCAATGTCCAGCACCCGCGCGATGCGGTTGAATGCCGCGAATGGTGGAACCGTGATACCGCGCCGCCAGAATTGCACGTCGTGCTCGCTCACGTCGAGCCAGCCAGCGGCTTTTGCGGAACTGACGTTCGCCTTTTGCAAGGCGCGGTCGAGTCGTGCGGCCATGGCGCGCCGCAAGGCGTTGTCTTCGTGACTGCGTTCAAGATGGCCAAGGGTTTGGGAATGTCGCCCCATTTTCTTCAATTCTCTCAGATTTATATCTTTATGCCGTTCAGCGCCGGCTCATTCGCGCGAAAGTGAATCCTACGGATTTACGATGACGGAGCAGTGACAAAAATACCGACTACGTTCTCGCCCCGCTGGGTGCTCCGTCGCGCGTGTTGCAGTGCGACATTCTTTCAATTGACGCATCAAGGCGTCAAGTGGGGAAACAACGCATAAGCCAAGTTTTGGCTTAGGTGTTTACGATAGGTCGTAATGACAGCGCACCCGCGAGCGCTTTCATCTTATGGAAAATAACAGTCCTGATCGGGATCTATGCGCTTGCCGCAATACCGTCAGCGAAAACTAAATGACCGTTCGTATGATGTGATGTGTGATCAGGTTGTCGGATTAAATGAGCCTGCTTATTTACTTATTGCCACTCTGATTTTTGAATGATGGGCGATATGGTTTAAAGTCAAGCGGGGAAAACGTAATTGACACTCCACACGCTTTCCTTAAAATAGACCAATCGCTGCACTGCACAATCAATTGCAAAATCAATTGGCAACTTCCCAATGGAGTCCAGAATGAGCAGTCTTGCGCCGGAAAATGTAGTCGCGTCACAGAAGGCGGGGGTCGACACGACTTTCGGTCTCGCCGCACAAGCCGTGGGGGGCTTCGAAAAGTTGATCGACCTGAACGTGCGCACCGCCAGGACGGCACTTGACGAGCAACAGGCACTTGTCGCCAAAGCGCTTTCCGTGCGCGATCCGCAGGAATTATTCGCCCTCCAGAACCAGCATCTGCAAAACAGCGCCCAGCGGGTGCAGGCGTACTGGCAGAGCGTCTATGAGATCACGACAGGCGTGCGCGGCGGCTACATGGAAGCGGCGCAGGATCAGCTCGAGAAATCGCAGCGTAATGTGCAGGCATTCTTTGAAAGCCTCGTGAGCAACGCGCCCGTCGGCAGCGAAGCGGTCGTTTCGGCGTGGAAGAACGCGATCGATGCCGCGACGCAATCGGCGAATTCGGCTTACGAAGCCGCCAAAAAGGCTGCGAAACAAGTGGTCGAAGCGGCGCAGAACGACGCCACCATCGCGGGCCAGACGGCCGTGCGCACCGTAGCCTCGAAACCGGCGAGCGCGAAGAAGTAAATCTCGCGAATGCCGGGAAGAAAGGCGGACACGTTCCGCCTTTTTCTTTTCCCGTGTCAGGCGGCGAGACTCTTCAGCACCAGTTCATGCGAGCGGCCGATCCACACCGCCGAGTCGCGATGATCGACGAGCGCATTGCCCGTATTCGGATGCATGAAAACATCGAGCGTGCCGTGATGGAGGGTGAGCCAGGCGAGCATCGGCGCGAGCAGTTCGCCGCCGAAACCCAACTGGAAAGACCACATCGGATGCGGTCCGACCGGACGTTCGTGAAAGCGTCCCAGGCGCAATGCGCCGCTTTGCAATTCCGTCGCAAACTGTTGCTCGATGACGAGCCGAAGCTGCCACGCCGCGTCGCGGCTCGCGGCGTCGAAATACACGTGCGCGTGCCAGTCGGCGATCGTGCGGGTGTCCGTGGCGTTCATCGTTTCATCCGTGCGCGGCAATATTGAGACACGTCTCATTCTACCGAACGCGTTTCAGCAACGTTCGAGCGTCCAGAGCACGGCGCCGTCATCGAACGCGCGATGGTGCGTTGTGCGCATGCCGATCCCCGCGCCGAGTCGCGACAACACGAACGCGTCGGCGAAGCGCGTCAATCCGCCGATCGGGTGCGGCGACGAGATCGCTTCTTCAGACAAGCGCTCGATCCACAGCCAGCCCGCATCGCCCGACAGGGATTGGACGCGCCCGTTCGTCAGACGCGCCCGCCGCACGAGGACGCGGCTTTGCGGCAACGCTTCATCGACGACCCAGATGCGCGCCGATGTCCGCGTCGCGCCGCCAAAAGCAATCCACGGCAATCCCGATGTGCCCGCCGCGATGAGAAACGCGCGCCGCGTCGTGGTCATCGCCCTTCTCCTTTTGCGACGTCCGAACGCTTCGCGGGCCAGATGCCCTGTTTGCCCGGCGACAGAATCCCGTTCGGATCGAGCGCCGTCTTGATCGTGCCGGACAGTCGCATCAGCGCGTGATCGTTGAAGTCGTATTGCGCGGCGGCCAGATCCATATACGAGAGATGCGTCCGATATTGCCCGTAGCCGGCCGCGCCCGCCTCGCGGATCAGCGTTTCGATCAGCGCGCCGGCAGCGTGCGATTGCTTCGGATCGTCGCGATCGAAAATCGCCGCGAAGATGTGATGCATCGCGCGCTCGCCCGCCGTGAAACCGCCGTAGTAATCGAAGCCGAATTGCGCGGCGCGCTCGCGAACCATGCGGACCTGCTTGACGGCATCGCGTCCGATCGGCGGGCAGATCGGCGAAAAATCGATATGCGCGCCTGTGCCGCCGCGCCAGTTCAGCAGATTGAACGCTTCGAGTCCGGGAATGCCGACTTGCGCACGATCGCCGCCGCCCTCGGGTTCGAGGGATGCATCGCGATACGGCATCTCGAAGAGCGTCGCGCCCGCGATCGGCTGAAAACGCGCCCGCACGATATCGCGCCGCGCCTTCACGAGCGACGGCGGTCCATATAAACAGAAGCGCAGATTCCAGCGCCCGATGCCGATCTTGCGCGTCATGGCGTCGATGGCGTCGTCGGGCATCGCGCCTTCGCCGTCGTACCAGGTTTTCCGCGTCGATACGCCCGCGGCCCAGCGCACCGCGCTTTCGATGACCGCGTTGCTTTGAATCGTGCCGTCCATTCTGAGCGGACGCAGCGTATCGACGACGCGTTCGAGATCGTCTTCGCGCGCGAACGCGTAGCGGCAGATCATGTAGCCCTCGGGCGCGGGCATGAGCCGGATGCCGAGCTTCGTGACGACGCCGAAGTTCGACTGCTTGAACATGTCGTCGTAAGACGGCCCGAAGCCGCTCCTGAAAACCTGCCAGTCACGGCTCGACGTCATCGCGCCCATGCCGGTGCGCACGACATCGCCGTTTGCAAGCACGACCTCCATGCCGCACTGATGCGCCGCGTGGTCCCCGTACGGCGTCGTGCCATAGCCGCGTTCGAGCGTGTTGCCGATCACGCTGCCCCAGCCGGCCGCAGGCGGATCGAGCCAGAACCGCCGTGGTGTCCCGAGCGCACGATGCAGCTCGTAATACGTCACGCCCGGCTCGACCAGCGCATAACCCAGCGTTTCGTCGATCTCGATGATGCGGTTCATCCGGCGCAAATCGAGCACGACACAGCCGCGCATGCGCGGCGCGGCGCCGCCGTAGGCGAAGTTGCGTCCGGTCGATACGGTCCAGAGCGGCACCTGATACCGGTTCGCCACAGCCAGCGCCGCGCGCACGCCTTCGACATCCTTCGGCAGCACGACAGCGGACGGCGCGTGCGCGAGTGCATCGCCGGGTGCGAATGGATCAAGATACGAAGCCGGATCGTACGACACCGCGTCGCTGCCGAGCGCCGCCGCGAAGGCCGCGAGCGCCGCCCGGAACTGCGCCGCCGACAAGCCCGGCGGCAGCGGCGTCGCGCTCAATATCCGCCGCTGCTGCCGCTGCCGGACGTCGTGCCGGATGATGTCGAACTGCCATCGGTCTGACATCCCGCGAGCAAACCGGCGAGCAGAGCGAGCACGACTGTTGCGATTCTGGCGAGCTTCATGGAAGCACCTCCGAAAGGTTTGAAAAGCGGACACGGCGATTAAGCCGCTTGTCCATTAAACGCGCGGCGGTGTGCCGATATTCCTTCGCGAGGCCGTATGAGACAATTTCGCGCCGCGCAAAGCCCTCGCGCGCACTTTCACCCACGTCACGCGATGAAGCGCTACCAAGCCCTTGCCGACACGATGGCCGCCGAGATTCGCGCGGGCCGGCTGCCCGTCGGCACGCGCCTGCCGTCGGTGCGGCATCTGACGACGCAATACGGCGTCGGCCAGTCGACGGTCTTTCGCGCGTATTACCTGCTCGAAGAATGGGGCTTGATTCGCGCGCGCGAACGTTCCGGCTATTACGTCGCACCGGGCGCGAAGGTAGCGACGCAAGCTACTTCGCCCACGCCGCTCGCGGAGCCCGCGGCCATCGACGTGAGCAGCCTCGTCTTCTCCGTGCTCGATGCGGTCAAGCGTCCGGACGTCGCGCCGCTCGGCTCCGCGTTTCCGTCGCCGAAACTCTTTCCGCTGGCACGTCTTGCGAAGTCGCTCGGCCACGCGGCGCGCATGCTCGATCCGTGGAGCACGGTCGTCGACATGCCACCGGGCAACGAGCAACTGCGGCGGCAGATCGCACTGCGTTACATCGGCATGGGCATCGCGCAGCCGGTCGAGGAACTCATCGTCACGAACGGCGCGATGGAAGCGCTCACGCTCAGCCTCATGGCCGTCACCAAGCCGGGCGATGTCGTCGCCATCGAATCGCCCTGCTTCTACGCGGCGTTGCAGGCGGTCGAGCATCTGGGCCTGCGCGCGGTCGAGATTCCCGTCGATCCGCGAGAAGGGCTCGATCTCGACGTGCTCGCCGAAGCGCTCGTCAAGCATCCGGTGCGCGCCTGCTGGTTCATGACCAACTTTCAGAATCCGACGGGCGTGACGCTCTCCGTCGAGAAAAAGCGCGCGCTGGTCGGCTTGCTCACGAAGCATGACGTTCCGCTCATCGAGGACGATGTCTACGGCGAGCTGCATTTCGCGCCGGATCGTCCGCCGCCCGCGAAAGCCTTCGATGCGACAGGTCTCGTGATGCATTGCGCGTCGCTGTCGAAGACGCTCGCGCCGGGTTACCGGCTCGGCTGGGTCGCGGCGGGCCGCTTCGCCGACGCGATCCGCCGGCTCAAGCTGATGACGAGCATCTCGACCAGCATCCCGGTTCAGGCGGGCATCGCCGACTATCTTCAGCACGGCGGCTTCGACAAACACCTGCGCAAGCTGCGCGGCGCGCTTCTCACGCAGCGCGGTGCGATGGAACACGCCATCGCGCGCTGGCTGCCGCCGGAGGTCGCGCATCAGCAGCCGGAGGGCGGCTATTTCCTCTGGCTGCGACTGGCCGAGCATGTCGACGCGATGCAGTTGCACAAGCGCGGACTCGAACATGGCATCAACGTGACACCCGGACCGATCTTCTCCGCGCGTCACGCGTTCGGGAATTACGTGCGCATCAACTTCGGCCATCCGTGGTCGCCGCAGGTCGAGGGCGCCGTGAAAACGCTCGGAGAACTTCTGCGCGCCGCGTCGTAGAAGGCCTTTGCGGCCGATTCGCCCATGCTAGACTGCTGTACATGCATACAGTATCCGAGCCCGCCTACACCGTCGCCGTGCGCGCGCTCTGCGAGTTCACCGCGAAACAGGGCGACCTCGATCTGCGCTTCACGCCCACGCCAAGCGCGCAGGAAGGCGTCGCGGGCCACGTCGCGGTGACGAGCCGCCGGCCGGCCGGATATCAGAAGGAAATATCGCTTTCGGAAACCTACGGGCCGCTCTTCGTGCGCGGCCGCGCCGACGGGTACGATCCCGCGCTCAACCGTCTCGAAGAGATCAAGACGCATCGCGGCAAGCTCGAATCGATGCCGCAGAATCATCGTCATCTGCATTGGGCGCAGGCGCGTGTCTATGCGCATCTGATGTGCCGCAAGCTCGGGCTCGACGCCATCGAGGTCGCGCTCGTGTATTTCGATATCGTCGATCAGACCGAGAGCGTGCTCGTCGAAACGCAGACCGCCGAAGCGCTCGCGACGCATTTCGCGGCGCAGTGCGAGCGCTTCATCGCGTGGGCAGAACAGGAGCTGGCGCACGGCGCGGCGCGCGATGACGCGCTCAGAGCACTCGTGTTTCCTCACGCGGATTTTCGGCCCGGCCAGCGCGCACTCGCGGAAGCGGTGTATCGCTCGGCGGTGTCCGGCCGCTGTCTCGCGGCGCAGGCGCCGACCGGCATCGGCAAAACGGTCGGCACGCTCTTTCCGCTGCTGAAGGCGTGGCCGGGCCAGCGGCTCGACAAGATCTTCTTTCTCACGGCGAAGAGCGCGGGACGGCAGCTCGCGCTCGATGCGCTGACGACGCTCGCCGCCAGGCCGTTACGCGTCGTCGAACTCGTTGCGCGCGACAAGGCTTGCGAATACCCCGATCGCGCGTGCCACGGCGAGTCGTGTCCGCTCGCGCGGGGCTTCTACGATCGCCTGCCCGGGGCGCGTGCCGCCGCCCTCGACTGCGCGCAGCTCGACCGCGCGTCGGTTGCCGAGGTCGCACGAGAGCACGAAGTCTGTCCGTACTATCTGAGCCAGGAACTGTCGCGCTGGGGCGACGTGATCGTCGGCGACTACAACTATTACTTCGATACGAGCGCCATGCTCTTCGCGCTCGCGGAGGCGAATCGCTGGCGCGTGTCGGTGCTCGTCGACGAAGCGCATAACCTCGTCGAACGGGCGCGCGGCATGTATTCCGCGACGCTCGATCAGGCCGCCTTCAATGCGATGCGTCGCGGCGCGCCCGTTTTGCTGAAGCAGGCGCTCGGCCGCGTCGCGCGAAGCTGGAGCGAAGTGACGCGTGAACAGGACGCGGCGAACATCGAATACGCGGCACATGCGGAACCGCCCGCGCGCCTGCTCACGGCGCTGGGGCAAGCCGTCTCGCTGATGACGGAAACGCTCGGCGAGCAGCCCGACGTCTTCACGCCCGAAATCTTGCGCTTCTATTTCGATGCCATGCATTTCACGCGCATCGCGGAACGCTTCGGTTCGCATTCGATCTTCGACATCACGCTTGGCCGGGTGGGTGCAAACGCCAAAAAACGCAATGCCGTGCTGTGCCTGCGCAACGTGATTCCCGCGCCGCATCTCACGCCGCGTCTGGCGCGCGCCCACAGCGTCGCGCTTTTTTCCGCGACGCTCACGCCCGCGCACTTCTACGCGGATACGCTCGGCCTGCCGGAGTCGAGCGTACGCATCGACGTCGAATCGCCCTTCTGCGCCGAACAACTCGACGTGCGCGCAATCGCCGACCTGTCCACGCGCTATCGCGACCGCGCGCGCTCGGTGGACCGTATCGCCGACCTCATCGCCGCGCAGCTCGAAAGCGCCGAGGGCAACTACCTGAGCTTCTTCAGCAGCTTCGAGTATCTGACGCAAGTCGCGGCGGCGCTCGCGCTCCGTCATCCGTCGATTCCATGCTGGCAGCAATCCCGCGCGATGAGCGAAGCGGCGCAACGCGAGTTTCTCGCGCGTTTCGTGGCCGGCGGGCGCGGCGTCGGTTTCGCGGTGCTCGGCGGCGCGTTCGGCGAAGCGATCGATCTGCCCGGCACGCGGCTCATCGGCGCGTTCGTTGCGACGCTCGGTCTGCCGCAGCTCAATCCTGTCAATCAGCAAATGAAAGCGCGCATGCACGAGGCGTTCGGCGAGGGCTACGCATACACGTATCTTTTTCCCGGCTTGCAGAAAGTCGTGCAGGCGGCCGGGCGTGTGATCCGCGGGCCGCTCGATCGCGGCGTGCTCTATCTGATCGACGACCGCTTCGCGCGCGCGGAAGTCCGGCGCCTGCTACCCGCGTGGTGGCAGGTGAAAGTGCTGCGGCAACGTGACCTGGGCGTATCGGGAAATCCGACTATCTAGACGCGCACGGTGCCGCCGTTAACGGGTCTATCGCGGGCATTCGTCTTGCTGCTCTCAGGCGCCTCAGGGACACGAAGATGTCCCGGCAGGGTCGAGAGAGCCCATTAAAGGAGAACCCACATGTCTGCCGCTCATACCCCGCGACCCATCGATGCGCTCGACGTGCTCGAAGCCGATCACCGCGCCATCGAACAACTGTTCGATGCGTTCGAGCGCGCGGAACGCAACGATTTCGAACGCAAGAACACGCTCGCCCAGCGCGCGTGCGAATTGCTCACGATCCACGCGATCGTCGAAGAAGAAATGCTGTATCCCGCCGCCCAGGAGGCGCTCGGCGCAGATCAGCGCATCGATGTGGACGAAGCCTACGTCGAGCATTTTCTGGTCAAGACGGTGATCGAACGGTTCGCGAGCCTGAAGGCGGGCGACGACGGTTTCGATGCGACTTTCAAGGTACTCAAGGAGAACGCGACGCATCACATCGAGGAAGAGGAAACGACGCTGTTCCCCGAAGTGCGCAGGACGCAAATGGATCTCGTCGCGCTCGGCGCGAGGATGGCGGCGCGCAAGGCCGCGTTGAAGGAGCGCATCGCGGAGACCGCGACGGCGCATTGAAGGCGCGTCGTTCCGAATTGCGCAGCAAGACCCGGAGTGCGTGCGCAGCGCGCGTGGCGCACACTGCAGGCAATTAACGCCCATCCGGAGAAACGACATGAAGGTGCTCGAACGCGCGACGGCAGACGATATCGGCGAACGCATCGACGCGCTCGACTGGGCCGATCTCGAAGCGCAACTCGATAGCTTCGGCTGCGCCACCGCGCCCGCGCTCTTTTCGCGCGACGAATGCGAGGCGCTCGCCGCGCTATACGATCGCGACGGCATCTTTCGCAGCCGCGTCGTGATGGAACGCCACGGCTTCGGGCGCGGCGAATACAAGTACTTCGCCTATCCGCTGCCCGAAACGCTGGAGCGCGCGCGCCGCGCGGTCTATCCGCATCTTGCGCCGATCGCCAATCGCTGGAATGAGGTGATGGGCGTCGAAACGCGCTATCCGCGCGAGCACGCCGCGTTCATCGAGCGCTGTCACCGCGCGGGGCAGACACGGCCGACGCCGCTCCTGCTACGTTACGTGCCCGGCGATTTCAACTGCCTGCATCAGGATCTCTACGGCGAGCACGTCTTTCCAATTCAGATGGCGGTCCTGCTTTCCGCGCCCGGCCGGGATTTCACCGGCGGCGAGTTCGTGATGACGGAGCAGCGTCCGAGAATGCAGTCACGTGTAGAAGCCGTGCCTCTTTCACAAGGCGATGCGGTGTTTTTCGCGGTGCATCATCGGCCGGTGCAGGGCACGCGCGGGCCGTACCGGGTGAACATGAAGCACGGCGTGAGCCGCCTGAGATCGGGGCGGCGGCATATGCTCGGCGTGATCTTTCACGACGCGCAGTGAGCGCAGGCGTTATTCGTTTTCGTCGAAGTAATGCCCGAAGCGCGCCTGCTTCGTCTTGATGTAGCGCTCGTTTTCCTCGCGCATCGGGATGGCGAGCGCGACGCGTTCGGACACGGGAATATCGTGCTTGAGCAGCGTGTCGAACTTCGACGGATTGTTGCTCATGAGGCGCACCGACTTCACGTTCATCGAGCGCAGGATCGCGGCGGCGGAATCGTATTCGCGGGCGTCGTCGGGCAGGCCGAGATGCAGGTTCGCATCGACGGTATCGAGCCCCTGCTCCTGCAGCGCATACGCGCGGATCTTGTTTGCGAGGCCGATGCCGCGCCCTTCATGGCCGCGCAGATACAGCAGGATGCCGCGATCCTCGGCGGCGATATAACGCAGCGCCAGATCGAGTTGCTCCCCGCAATCGCAGCGGTACGAGCCGAACACATCGCCGGTCACGCATTCGGAATGCAGGCGCGTCAGCACCGATTCGCCGTTGCTCACGTCGCCCATCACGAACGCGATGTGTTCGACATCCGTGTGCTTCACGCGATAGACGTAGGAATCGAAGGTGCCGTAGCGCGTCGGAATGGTGGCGGTCGCCACGAGTTCGACATCCGCGCACTCGTCGCACTCGCCGAAGCGGTGTTGCGGGTCCTGCACGTCCTGCGGGGGAGAAGCGGTTTTCATAGGTCAATCTGCGAGTCCACGACGCCGGACGCGGGCCCGATGGATCGTGCTCATCGCGCCAGCCCGGCTGGTCATGTTAAAGCCCATCGGGAAAGTTTGCAGATTGTCTCACGGCACGCGCCGCTTCCCCCGCTTTCCCGTACGGGCGTTCCGCTTATCGAACGCGTTCTCTCACTCCCGCTCTCACGCCCTCTGTCACGCCGGATTCTCGAAATTGCCGGGACTTCTATCCGTCGCGCGCCATTCGGGCTTGCGCACCGGGTCGGCCTTTTGCAGCGCAGCGCGCACGCCGGCTGCGTCGAAATCGCCGGTATAGACGGGCGTTGCGGGCTGCTGTCGCCATGAATCGTCGATTTCGCCTGCATCGACGGGATCGAAGCCGATTTCATCGACGAGCTTCATCACGACGGCTTTCGCCTTCGCGTCGTCGCCCGCGACCGGCAGCGCGATGCGCCCGGGCGTACCCGGAGGCTTGCCGCGATTGCGCAGATGATCCGCGTAGATATTGTTGAAGGCCTTCACGACCGGCCGCCCGATCTGCTGCTCGACCCAGCGGCTTTCCGGTGTGCCCTTCTCGATGCCATCGATACGACCGTCGCGCTGCTGCGGATAATAGTTGCCCGTGTCGATGACGACGACGCTCGCCGGCACGCCCGCAAACAGGTCTTTCGGCAGATTCGGCACTTTTGCCTGCGGAATCGTCACGACGACGACGTCCGCATCCTTCACCGCGTCGCGCGCTTGCACGGCCGTCGCACCGGTCTCGCGTTCGATGTCCGCGAGCGACGCCGGTCCGCGCGAATTGGCGATGCGCACGTCGTGGCCGTTCTCGCTGAACCGCAGCGCGAGCACGGAACCGATATTCCCGGCGCCGATAATTCCGATTTTCATACTGCCTCCTGGATAAAAGTGAAGCGACGAAGTGCCCTCGAGGAACCTGCAAGGGACGCGCGCAATCAGAATGCCTCATGCGGGAAAACGACAAATATGGCGCCGATAGCTCCGAGCTATCCCGACAATAAAATCAATCCACTTCGCAGGAGCGATAGTTTTCCTGTATAGTTCACCTACTTCTTCAACACCACTCCAAAAGGAACCTGGTAATGCCTATCATCAACAGCCAAGTCAAGCCGTTCAAAGCAACCGCCTATCACAATGGCGAATTCGTGACCGTCACCGATGAGAGCCTGAAGGGCAAGTGGTCGGTGTTCGTGTTCTACCCGGCCGACTTCACGTTCGTGTGCCCGACGGAACTGGGCGACCTAGCTGACCGCTACGAAGAATTCAAGAAGCTGGGCGTGGAAATCTACTCGGTCTCGACCGACACGCACTTCACGCACAAGGCATGGCACGACACGTCGGACACGATCCAGAAGATCAAGTACCCGATGGTGGCCGACCCGACGCTCGCGATCTCGCGCAACTTCGACGTGCTGATCGAGGAAGAAGGCCTGGCGCTGCGCGGCACGTTCGTGATCAATCCGGAAGGCGAGATCAAGCTGTGCGAAGTGCACGACAACGGCATCGGCCGTGACGCCGGCGAACTGCTCCGCAAGGTTCAGGCTGCTCAGTACATCGCGAAGAACCCGGGCCAGGTGTGCCCCGCCAAGTGGACGCCGGGCGCTGAAACGCTGACCCCGTCGCTGGACCTGATCGGCAAGATCTAAGTCTCGTTTTTTACGAGCGCTGCATCGGATCTGCCGCGGTTCAGCGGCAGGTTCACCCCTAAAGACGCCTTCGTCCGGCGCTGCGATAAACGCAGCGTCGCGGCGAGGTGCGTCTGCACCACCCAAAGTCAAGGAACGGACATCGCCATGCTCGACGCCAATCTCAAGAATCAATTAAAAGCGTATCTGGAAAAAGTCACCCGGCCGATCGAACTCGTCGCCTTCCTCGACGACGGCGACAAATCGCGCGAGCTGAAAAGCCTGCTCGGCGAAATCGCCTCGCTGTCGCACCAGATCAGCGTCGTCGAGAAAGAGGACGCCAGCGTGCGTCGTCCGTCCTTCACCATCGGCGAGGCGGGCAAGCCCGCGGGCATCCGGTTCGCCGGCATTCCGATGGGCCATGAATTCACGTCGCTCGTGCTTGCGCTTCTGCAAGCCGGCGGCCACCCGATCAAGCTCGACGACGCCACCATCGAGCAGATTCGCAATCTCGACGGCGACTACGCGTTCGAGACGTATTTCTCGCTGTCGTGCCAGAACTGCCCGGAAGTGGTGCAGGCGCTGAACGTGATGGCGATCATCAACCCGCGCATCAAGCACGTCGCGATCGACGGCGCGCTGTTCCAGAAGGAAGTGGAAGACCGCCAGGTCATGTCCGTGCCGATGATGTTCGTCAACGGCGACAGCTTCGGTTCAGGCCGCATGGGCGTAAAGGAAATCCTGGCGAAACTGGACACGGGTGCATCGGCGCGCGCGGCGAAGGAACTGGAAAACAAGCCGGTTTTCGACACGCTGATCGTCGGCGGCGGTCCCGCAGGCGCGGCGGCGGCGATTTATTCGGCGCGCAAGGGCATCGCGACGGGCGTCGTCGCGGAGCGCTTCGGCGGCCAGGTGCTCGACACGATGGCGATCGAAAACTTCGTCTCCGTGAAAGAGACCGAAGGACCGAAGTTCGCGACCGCGCTCGAAGAGCACGTGAAAAGCTATGAAGTCGACGTGATGGACGTGCAGCGCGCCGAAAAGCTCGTGCCGGGCCGCATCAACGAGATCCATCTGGCGAGCGGCGCGGTGCTGAAGGCGAAGACGGTGATTCTGTCGACCGGTGCGCGCTGGCGTGAGATCAACGTGCCGGGCGAGCGCGAGTATCGCGGCCGCGGCGTGGCGTACTGCCCGCACTGCGACGGCCCGCTCTTCAAGGGCAAGCGCGTCGCGGTGGTGGGCGGCGGGAATTCCGGCGTGGAAGCGGCGATCGATCTCGCGGGCATCGTCTCGGCGGTCACGCTGATCGAGTTCGGCAACGAGCTGCGCGCCGATGCAGTGCTGCAGAAGAAGCTGCGCAGCCTGTCGAACGTGACCATCGTCACGCAGGCGCAGACGACCGAAATCACCGGCGACGGCAAGAAAGTGAACGGCATCACGTACACGGAGCGCGCGACAGGTGTGAGCCAGCATGTCGAGCTGGAAGGCGTGTTCGTGCAGATCGGCCTCGTGCCGAACACCGAATGGCTGAAGGGCACGGTGGAACTGTCGAAGCACGGCGAGATCGTCGTCGACGCGAAGGGCGCGACCTCGCTGCCGGGCGTGTTCGCCGCCGGCGACGTGACGACGGTGCCGTACAAGCAAATCGTGATCGCGGCCGGCGACGGCGCGAAGGCATCGCTGTCGGCGTTCGATCATCTGATCCGCGCGTCGGTGGAAGACGAGGCAGTGGTCGAAGAAGAAGCGGCGGCCTGAGCGTAGCGGGCGTCGTAGTGACCGGAAGGCGGACGGGGCAACCCGTTCGCCTTTTTTATCTGGTTTGCGCGGGCTTCGGCTTCAGCACCATCGGGAACGTCACCTCGAACACGCTGCCGTGGCCTTTCGCCGACTGGAACCGCAACTCGCCTTCCAGTGTGCGCGACAATTCCTTGACGATCGCAAGCCCGAGTCCCGCGCCGGGAATGTCGTCATCGGCGGCGCGCTCGAATTCCTGGAACACGCGCTCCTGATCCGCCGCGCCGATGCCCACGCCCGTGTCGGCGACGCGCAGCTTCCATTGCTCATCGGGCGCCGCCGCGATCGCCAGGACGATCTCGCCCGACGACGTGTACTTGATCGCGTTCGTCAGCAGATTCAGCGCGACCTGCTTGACCTTCAGCCGGTTCGACGTCACCGCGCCGAGCGCCGGATCGAACTGGCCGATGAGCTTGAGCCCCTTCGCCTCGGTCGAGACGCGGCACGCCTGCATCAGTTCGTCGAACAGGCCGACGAGATCGAACGGCTCGACCGTGAACAGCGAATCGTCGCCGAGCACTTTCGAATATTCGACCATTTCGTCGACGAGCGTCGCCATGTCGGCGACCTGCCGGTTCGCGAGACCGAGCGCCGTATCGCGCTTCGCGGGCGAGCGCCCGGCGAGCTGCAGCGCCGTCGAAAACACGTTCAGGAAGTTGCGCAGATCGTGCGCGACGCGCCGCGCGATCTGCATGCGCGTCTCATAGAGATCGCCGATGAGTTTCTGCCGCAGCGTCAGTTCGTAGTTCGCGCGCTCCAGCATGCCGGTGTATTCGTCGATCTTGCGATCGCGCTCGCCAATCGCCTCGCGTATCGACGCGAGCGTGACGAAGCTCACCACCTCGTCGGTCATGAGGCGCGCGTGCTCCTCGTCGGCGCGGGACAAATCCTCGTGCGTGCTGGCGTACTCGCCGATCGCGAGCAGCAGCGCCTGACGGAACAGATCGAGCTCGCGCACGAGTTCGTCCACACGATAGCCCTGCTGCCAGCGCCATTGCCCGTGCTGGCGCGCGTCGCGCTCGATCGCGCCTTCCTGGTCGCGCAGATTGCGCGATTCCAGCACGACGCAGATTTCCTCGAAGATGCTCGGCAGATGATCCGCGAGCTGCCGGTAGGTGAGTTGATCGGAATGTTCGACTTCCTGATCGCCGAACACGAGCTTCATCCATCGCTCGGTGAGTGCGTGTTGTTGCTCGCGCAGCGCGGCAACGAGACCCTTCAAGCCGACCGACGTGTCGTTCATCTGCGAGCCCCCGATTGCTTAAGGCGCCGGAGGACGGCGCGCGGTGATCGTGATATGCAGTCGAAAGCACGTCCCGGTGTCGCCCGCGGCCGCACGCGAATGCTTCGCCAGTATAGGCGCGATGCCCGCGCCGATGGTGCATATCCCAGTCTTCCCTTGAACTTTCCGAGACTTTCCCTGAAGCCTCGATCGGGCACTGGATTCAGTGTTCCTTTCAAATTCCGCCACGAGGTTTCGGCACGCATACGATCGACAGATCGGCTGGAACGTGCAGAATTGCGCCTGTTCCCTTCACACAATCGACCGGAGCCCGATATGACGACATCCTCGGCCGACTGGCAGGCCCGCCAGTACACGCTCTTCGAAGCGGAGCGCACGCGCCCCGTGCGGGACCTCCTGAACGCGACGCAGGCAAAGGCGGCGCGCACGGCGGTGGATCTCGGCTGCGGCCCCGGCAACTCGACCGAAACGCTTGTCGACTACGCGCCGCACGCGCGCGTCGTCGGCGTCGATAATTCCAGCGACATGATCGAGTCGGCGAGAAAGCGCCTCCGGGACGTCGAATTCGAACTCGCCGATATTTCCGCGTGGCAGGGCGAAGGCCCGTTCGATCTGATCCTCGCGAACGCGTCGCTGCAGTGGGTGCCCGATCACGAGACGGTGTTTCCATCGCTCGTCGGCAAATTGTCGAAGGGCGGCCAGTTGGCCGTGCAGATGCCGGACAACCTCGACGAGCCCGCGCATCGGCTGATGCGCGAAACCGCCGCCGACGGTCCGTGGCGCGACAAGCTGAAAGGCGTGGAACGCACCGCGCGCTATCGGGCGGATGCGTATTACTCGCTGCTCAAACCGCATTGCGCGGGCGTCGACGTGTGGCGCACCACGTACCATCACCCGCTCGCGGGCGGCGTCGATGCTGTCATCGAATGGTTCAAGGGCAGCGGGCTGCGGCCGTTCCTCGCAAAGCTCGATGCACAGGAAACGACCGCGTTCCTCGAGCGCTATCGCGCCGGGCTGGAAGCGGCCTACGCGGTGCTCGACGACGGCACGGTGCTGCTGCCCTTCCCGCGCATCTTCATCGTCGCGACGCGCTGAATCTCAATGCGGCCGGCTCTGCTCGCGCAGCATCTGCACGAACTGGCGCGCGGCCGGCGAGAGTTCCCCGCCCTTGCGCGTGACGATGCCGTAGGTCTGCGACTTCGATTTCATGCGCACCGGGAGGATGCGCAGCATGCCGTGACGCTCGAAAACCTTCGCGACGCTTGCCGGCAGGATCGACACGAGTTCCGGGCTCTCCTGCAGCAGCGTCACGGTCATGAGCGGCGAGGCGGTAGAAATCGGGTTTGACGGCATCGGCAGGCCGGCGAGATCGAGCTCGCGCTCGAGCAGCGCGCTCATCGGCATGTAGCTCGGATAGGTGACCCAGCGGTAACGGGCGAGATCCGCGAAACGGACGTCCTCTTCGCCCGTGCGCTCGTGAGCGTGGCCGACGACGATGCAAAGCGGCTCGTCCGCGAGCGGCTGATAGTGATATTTCGACGGCTGATCCGACACGCTCGACCTGCCGATCACGAGATCGACGCGGCCGTCGTCGAGCATCGGCAGCATGCGCGCACTTGTATCCTCGACGATCTCGATGGCGAGATCGGGGTGCCTCGCGTGCATCTCATTGACGATCGGCGCGACGACGCCCGGCACCGCGCCCATGATCGTGCCGACCGTCAGGCGCCCGCCCGTGCCCGCGCGGATTTGCGCGACTTCCTGGCACAGCGCGTTCAGATCGGCGGCCAGCACGCGCGCGTAGCGCACCACGCAGCGGCCGAACGGATTCGGAATCAGTCCGCTCTTCGCGCGCTCGAAGAGCGGCGCCTCCAGCATCGATTCGAGTTCGGCGAGCGCCTTGCTCGCGGCGGATTGCGTCATCGCCATTGCGCTCGACGCCTTGTGCAGCGATTTGTGGTCGTCCAGCGCGATCAGCAACTGCAACTGCTTCATGCGCAGCCGCGACATCAATACATCGAGCGTGTTCTTCATTCGTCGGCCTGCGGGAGCGCGCGAGGTGATTCCTAAAAGCGATCAAGCGATGGAAAGGTTTCAGTATACGGGCCACGCGCAACGCCGTATAGTCGGGCATGAGGCAGTCATCGTACAACTGGCCGCCACGATCATTCAAAGGAAGGACGAGACAACATGCAACTCACTGGCAACCTGCTCATCGGTCAGCAATCGGTTTTCGGCTCGAACGGCTCGATCAAGGCCGTCAACGCGTCGACCGGCGCGGCCATCGAACCGGCTTTCGGCGGCGCGACGCTCGCCGATCTCGACCGCGCGTGCGCCCTCGCATGGGCCGCGTTCGACGTTTATCGCGAAACCGCGCCCGAGGCGCGCGCGAAGTTTCTTGAAACGATCGCGCAGAACATCCTCGAGATCGGCGACGACCTGATCGAGCGCTGCATGATCGAAAGCGGCCTGCCGCGTGCGCGCCTCGAAGGCGAGCGCGGCCGCACGGTCGGCCAGTTGCGCATGTTCGCGGACGTGGTCCGCAACGGCGACTTCCTCGGCGTGCGCATCGATCCCGCGCAGCCCGAGCGCAAGCCGCTGCCGCGCGTCGATCTGCGCCTGCGCCACATCGGCGTCGGCCCGGTCGCCGTGTTCGGCGCGAGCAACTTCCCGCTCGCATTCTCGGTCGCGGGCGGCGATACGGCTTCGGCACTCGCAGCCGGCTGCCCCGTCATCGTCAAGGCGCACTCGGCGCATCCTGGCACGGCGGAGCTGGTCGGCCGCGCGGTGCAAAAAGCGGTGAAAGATTGCGGCATGCCCGAAGGCACGTTCTCGCTCCTGTTCGACAGCGGCCGTGACGTCGGCCAGGGCCTCGTCAAGGACAACCGCATCAAGGCGGCCGGCTTCACCGGCTCGCGCGGCGGCGGCACGGCGCTGATGAAACTCGCGGCAGCCCGCACCGAGCCGATTCCCGTCTACGCGGAAATGAGCAGCATCAACCCGGTTCTGCTGTTCCCGGCGGCGCTCAAGAACCGCGGCGAAGCCATTGCCAAGGCGTTCGTGGGTTCGCTCGTGCTCGGCGCGGGCCAGTTCTGCACGAATCCAGGCCTGGTGCTTGCCGTCGACGGTCCGGATCTCGACAAGTTCATCGCGGCGGCGTCAGCAGCGCTTTCGGAAACCGCCGCGCAGACGATGCTCACGCCGGGCATCTGCAAGACCTATCAGGGCGCCGTCGAGCGCGCCGCCGAACATGCGGGCGTGACGACCGCCGCGCGCGGCGTCGAGGCGAAAGGCGAGAATCAGGGCCAGTCGGCGCTGTTCGTCACCACCGCCGACGCGTTCCGCGCAAGCCACGAACTGCAGGAAGAGATCTTCGGCGCGTCGTCCCTCGTCGTGCGTTGCCCGGATCTCGCAACCATGCTGGATCTGGTCGAATCGCTGGAAGGCCAGTTGACCTCGGCGCTGCACATCGACGAGGCGGACTACGCCGATGCAAAGCGCGTCCTGCCCGCGCTCGAACGCCGCACCGGCCGTCTGCTGGTGAACGGCTTCGGCACCGGCGTGGAAGTCGGCCACGCGATGGTTCACGGCGGCCCGTTCCCGTCCACGGCCGATGGCCGCTCGACCTCCGTCGGCAGCCTCGCGATCAACCGCTTCCTGCGTCCGGTGAGCTATCAGGATCTGCCTGACGCGCTCCTGCCCGACGCATTGAAGACGGACAATCCGCTCGGCCTGAACCGCCGCATCGACGGCAAGCTGCAACTGGCCGAGTAAGGCTTCGGCTTCCGGTCAGCCTGACGAGGGCCGCGGCGCGACATTCGCGTCGCGGCCTTCGTCGTTTGCGGACTCTGCGGATTTTTTCGCAATACTTCGGATCGCTTATCAATGGCTTATCGGCATCCGTCGATTCGATCAAATCGTGTTTAAACGCCCGGCGTGGGCGCGGAACAACGCTTCGGCGAGCGCGGGAAACGCTTTGGCATCAGTGGGTTATCCGGCCATCGCGCGGCCTTGTCGGCTAACGGCTAAGGATTGGCGGTTCAAAACCGCCGGCGCGATCCCAAAATGTCAGAAATATCGTGAGCGAGAGAAGCGAGACGCTTTGCGCGGCCCGGTCAGGCGTCGCATGCGCCAGACGGCCTACGAGGCACGACACAATGGTGTAGTCGCTTAAGTCGTGGGGGCCGGAAATAGGTGCGAAAGGCAATTGACGTCCGATAGCGCTTGAACCATAGTCGGAATTCGTTCCCGCCGGCGCGCATGGCGCGCGGTGAGAGAATACGAAGGATTGCTGTTGCGGGACTGCGTTCCTGCGTACAGGCGCGACGACCCGGCGCGCATTGGCGGCCACGCGATTTTGGCAACCTCACGCACATGTCCTTCGAGGGCTCCAGCATGACCACGCGTCTGACGTTCCCCGCATCCATGTTCTCCGTCGTCTGCCAGCGGTGCGGCAGCACGGTGCGCAAAAACGCCGACAGTTGCCCCAATTGCGGCGCCGACCGCAACGCCGCGTTCGGCCAGCAGCGCGAGACCGCCTCGGGCAAGCCGCGCAAGAATGTTTTCGAAGAAGCGGCCGCGCCGCTCGCATCGGCATCGGCATCGGCATCGGCATCGGCGTCTTCTGCGATCGGCTCCGATGGCACCGAGCGTGTCGAGCCGGGCCTGCGCCCTCGCTGGACCGAGCGCGCGAGCGAGCGCATCGCTCAGAAGGCGGCGGAATATCGCGCGCGCCGCGCCGAGGAGTCGGCACGCAACGCCTATGCCGACTCCGGCAACGATCCCGATGCCCTGCCCGGCTCCGAGCGCTGGAACACGAAGAAGACGGTCATTGCGAGCGCATGCGGGCTCGTACTGCTGCTCGGCGCCATGTTCTATTACCAGCTCGGCGATTCCGACGGCGGCGGCACGCCGTCAGCCGATCACAGCGTCTCGGGCGCGATCGACTCCAAGGTCGGTTCGCTCATGCGCGGCGCGACGGACGCGCCGGCTGCCGCCGAACATCGCGTCCTGGCCGATGCGCGCGCACTCACCTCCGGCGATACGCTGCAAGGCGTACGCGCCGCGCTGGATCAACACGATCTCGCTACCGCCCGCGCGCGCCTCAGAGTTCTTCCGGCGCAGCAACAGGCGCGTGCGGACTACGAAAGCCTGAAAGACGAACTGGTCAAGCGTGAAGCGCAGCGTGACGCCGCGTTGCAGCTCGCACGCGCCTGCGAGCGGACCTCGGCGTGGGCCTGCGTGCAGCAGAACGCGGGCGAGGCACTCGCGCTCGACGGCAGCAACATGGAATCCCAGACCATGCTCGAACGCGTGGTCTCCCACGCGGGATGGCTCGCGCCGACGGCAGCGGCGGCGCTCGCCAAAAAGGTGCCGGGCACGACGCCACCGCCGGCCGCCGCGAATACGCCCGACGCGACGAACACGGCAGCGGCCGCCGCCCCGCCCGCGCCGCTTCCCGCACAGGCAAACGTTGCAGCGGGCGCGCCAACGACGAAGCCGAACATCTTCGCGCAGCGCCCCCCCGTGGAGCGGCGTGCGGGTCAACGCAGCGCCGCCGCGCGCCAGACCGACGACGAAGCCGCCTACGAATCCCGTGCCGAGAAGATCGCGCGTGCTCAGGCGGCCACCGCCGCGATCACCGCGATGACGATCGCACCGCCCGCCGCGCCTACCGTCGCCACGACGATGACAAAGCCCGCGCCCGCCGCGCAAGCGCCCACGCAGGCGGCCGCGCCCGCGCCCTCGGCGCAGGCGACGACGCAGGCCGCTGCGCCCGCGCCATCGCAGCCGGCGGCGAGAACCGCTCCGGCTCCCGTCACGCAGGCGGCGCGCACGCCCTACTATCTCGGCGACGAAGACGCGCAGCCGTCCGCCGCGGCGAGCCCGCGTTCCGCAAATCCGCGCGCGCCCTACTATCTCGGCGATGAGCCGCCCGCGCAGGCCGCTCGCCCGGCCAATCCGCGTGGCGCGTATTACCTCGGTGAAGATCCGCCGCAACCTTCGGCGCCGGCCGCGCGGGCCGCCGTGCCGCGGCCGCCGCAATCCGGCAACCAGAGCAGCGCGCTGCCGCCTTCCGCGGCAACGATGCAAGCCGCCGTGCCGCGCCCGCCCGCGGCCGCAGCAGCGCAACCCGTCACGCAGACTCCGGCGGTGCAGCGCGTCCTGCCGGCCGTGGGCCAGCCCGTCGCGCAGACGAACGCGTCGCCGCGCGGCACGCAGGCGAGCGCCAGCGCGTCGCCCCAGTTCGCCACCGCGCCGGCGGGTTCGCGTCTGGACTCCGACAAGTCCGAGGAGCTCGAGCGCGCCATCAAGCAATACGGCTGGAGCGGCGGCGACCCGGCTTCGAAGCCGTCGCGCTGAAAAAACCGAAAGAAC
Source organism: Caballeronia sp. INML2 (assembly GCF_023631365.1). NCBI lineage: Bacteria > Pseudomonadati > Pseudomonadota > Betaproteobacteria > Burkholderiales > Burkholderiaceae > Caballeronia > Caballeronia sp. INML2. Next base: position 166,042 of record NZ_JALQDH010000049.1, read on the forward strand.
GACCCAAGTACAAGAACACGCAGAGACAACAACCACGCACGGCAAGCACGCGGACCCGCACCTTTGCGCCGAGCCGCATGTGAGTGACCGGGCATGAGCGAATTGCGCGCTTCGCTGACGAGATCCGCGTCGCGCGAGTTTCAAAAGCACCCGTCCAACTACGATCAAGGGTCAATCATGTTCACCACAAAAAGCATGCGCAACGCCGCACGGGGTGCGCTCGCGCTCCTTGCCATCGCCGGGCTGATCGGCGCGGGGTCGAGCTTCGCCGCCGATCCGATCCCCTACAAGATCACGACGGGTCAGGAACGCGGCACGTATATCCAGATCGGCCAGGACTTGTCGAAGTATGTGGCCGAACCGGCGGGCATCGAGCTGGAAGTGCTGCCGTCGAAGGGATCGGCTGAAAACGTGCAGCGCATGCGCTACGAGCCCGGCGTGAAGTTCGCGCTCGTGCAGTCGGACGTGTATCAGGCGTACATGGACATGGCGACCTCCGGCAATGCAGACGCGGGCAAGATCATCAAGCCGTTGCGGCTCATCATGCCGCTCTATGACGAGGAGATTTACTTCGTGACGCGCGCGGACTCGCCGATGAAGTTCATCCACGAGATCAAGGGCAAGAACATCAGCGTCGGGCCGATCGGCAGCGGCACGGCGCAATCGGCCGAGACGCTGTATCGGCTGATGTTCGGCGAGCCGATCGCCGATGCGAACGAGCAGCATCTCAACAACGAGGATTCGCTCGCGCGGCTGATCGTCGGCAAGATCGACGTGGCGGTGATCGTCGCGGGCCAGCCGGCGAAGCTCTTTCAGGACATGAATCCCGAACTGCTGAAACAGATCAAGCTGCTGCGCCTCGATTCCAGCGCGCCCGAAACCGCGCGCGCGAAGCAGACCTATTTCCCCGCGACGATCCGCACGTCGAGCTATCCGAACTGGATTCAGGAAGACACGCCGACGCTCACCGTGAAGGCCTTCCTCGTGACCTACGACTATGGCTTGCGCGGCACGGTCGGCGCGCTGTCGAAATTCGCGGATTCGCTGTGCACGAACTTCGACACGCTGCAGGCCAACGGCCATCCGAAGTGGAAACAGGTGCACCTCGAACTGCCGCCGCTCACGCGCGGCTGGAAGTACTATCCGCCGATGGAGAAGCACCTGCGCGCGTGCATCGCGCAGCGCACGGCGGCGGAGCAATCGCAGGCGCCGGCGCGCAGGGTCGCCGCGCGCGACGCGGAAGCGGCCGCGCAGAAGCCCAAGAAGGCGAGTTGCAGCGCACAGGAAAAGCTCTTGCTGCTGTGCGATCAGTGATGCCGCGAAGCTAGCGGGCGAGCGTCGGCATGAGCGCGGCGAGGCGCTTCATGCCGCGTTCGATCGCCGCGGCGTCCGTTCCGCCATAGCCGAGCAGCACGCCTTGTTGCGCCGGCTCGCCCGCGTAGAACGCGCGGATTCCATACAGCCCGACCGACACCGCGCGCGCCGCCGCGACCACATCGTCCTCTCGCAGCGATCCGGCAAGCCGCGCGACGAGATGGATGCCCGCCGTCGACGGCAGCGGCTCGAACCAGGGCGCAAGCTCGTCGCTCAGGCTGTCGATCAGGATCGCGCGGCGTTGTGCGTACGCCTTGTGCATGCGGCGCAGGTGCTTCGCGTATTCGCCGTCGAGCATGAACGCGCCGAGCGCCGTTTGCGTCAGCATGCAGCTGTGCCAGTCGCAGGTTTGCTTCGCGTTCCAGATCGGTTCGGACAGCGTCGCGGGCGGCACGACGTAGCCGAGCCGCAAATCGGGAAAGAGCGTCTTCGAAAACGTGCCCACATACGCGACCAGTCCCGCCCGATCCAGACTTTTCAGCGATTCCACCGGCCTGCCCTCGAAGCGGAACTCGCCGTCGTAGTCGTCCTCGACGATCACCGCGCCGCGCTTCGCGGCCCACTCGAGCAATTCGACGCGCCGGTCGAGACTCATCGGCATGCCGAGCGGAAACTGGTGCGACGGTGTCACGTAGACGAGCCGGGTATTGCGCGGCAGCTTTTTCACGACGATGCCCTCGCCATCGACCGGCACATGCGCGATCCGTGCGCCGAGCGCCGCGAACAGCGCACGCGCCGGCGGATAGCCGGGTTCCTCGAGCGCGACGACATCGCCCGGCTGGATCGTGACGCGCGCGAGCAGATCGAGCGCCTGCTGCGCGCCCTGCGTGACGATCACGTCCTGCCAGTTGCACGCGACCGCGCGGCTGAACCCGAGATAACGCGCGATGCCGAGCCGCAGTTCCTGTTCACCGCCCGGGTCGCGATAGCCCGCCACGCCGCCGTCCGCGCGCGCCTGCGTGCGCAAAGCCTGATAGAGGCAGCGCCGCCACGCCTCGTAGGGAAAGAGCGATTTGTCGGTCACGCCGCCCTTGAAATCGCAGTCGAGCGTTTCGTGGGCGGGCGGCATCGGCATCGCCATGCGTTCGGGCATCTTGCGCCAGATGCCGGTCGCACGGGCGCGGGCCGAGACCGGTTCGGCCTGCGCGGAGGGCAGGCGCGTGAGACCATCGGCGACAAACGTGCCGTCGCCCGCGCGCGTGCGCAGATAACCTTCGGCGATGAGCCGCTCGAAGACGTCGAGCGTGGTCTTGCGCGAAACGCCGAGCTGCACGGCGAGATCGCGCGTGGACGGCAACCGCGTGTTCGCGGCCAGCCGGCCTTCGACGATGCCCGCGCGCAGTTGGCCGTAGATCTGGCCGGTGAGATCGCGACGGCCGTGCAGGGTGATGTGAATGTCCAAGGGCAGCAGCGACCGACATGACTACAGTTGATTGGCACCCGTACGCCCGGATCATCGGGCGGGAAGTGCTTAAGCGTAGCGCCTTTTGACAGTTCGCCTAGCTTCCGAATACCGTCTGACACAAAGACTCGCCCTCCGCGCTCAGCGAGGCGCTTCCCGTCCCTTCCTCGCTTACCTGCATATCGACGAGGCCGCTTTCCGCGAGCCCCGTCAACTGCCGCCGCAACGTGCTCATCGGCAAGCCCGCCTGTTTCGCGAGCTTGGCGAACGACCACGCGCGCCCGGGCGTTTCCGTGCGCGCACGCCACAACTGCGCCAGCACGGCGACGAGCGCCGGATCGATGTCATCGCTCATGCGCGTTCTCCCATGTTCCTATGCCTGCCCGCGCGCGCGCCGATCTCGCCGACGAGCTCGCCGAGCCGCTGCAAGGCGGCCTCGCTCTGCGCGGTCCACGGATAACTGTAGTTGAGCCGGATGAAGTGACTGAAGGCGTTGCGCGTCGAGAACATATAACCCGGCCCGACCGTGATGCCGCAGTCGAGCGCCGCGCGATACAGCACCATCGAATCGACGCGTTCCGGCAATTCGACCCACAGCACGTAGCCGCCCTGCGGCGCGGACGTCCGCGTGCCCGGCGGAAAGAAGCGCTCGACCATCGCGCTCATGATGCGCGACTGCTGCCGATACAGCCTGCGCACGCGTCGCAGATGCCGGTCGTAGCCGTCCTGCCGCAAATAATCCGCGATCGCGACCTGCGGCACGGAGGGCGTCGTCAGCGTGTTGAGGAACTTGAGCTTTTCGACCTGCGCCCGATACCGGCCCGGCATCGCCCAGCCGATGCGGTACGACGCCGTCAGGCTCTTCGAAAACGATGCGCAATGCAGCACGAGGCCTTTGGTATCGAAATTCTTCAGCGTCGACGGGCGTGCATCGCCGTAATACAGCTCGTGATACACGTCGTTTTCGATAACTGGAATCTCGTGCGCCGACAGCAGATCGACCAGTTGACGTTTGCGTTCGTCGGGCATCTGGAAGCCGAGCGGATTCTGGAAGTTGGGCATCACCATGCACGCGGCGATCTTGCCGCGCCCGATGATCTGCGAGAGTGCTTCGATGTCGATGCCATCGGCCGGATGCGTGGGCACTTCAATCGCGCGCATGCCGAGACGCTCGATCGCGTGCAGCATCGCGTAATAAGTCGGGGACTCCACCGCCACCGTGTCGCCCGGCTTCGCGACGGCCTGCAGGCTCAGGTTGATCGCCTCCGTCGCGCCGACGGTAATGACGATTTCGTCCGGATCGACCGGCACGCCATTTTCCGCGTAACGCCGCGCGATCTGGCGGATCAGTTCCGGATTGCCCGGCGGCAGATCGTCGATGAGATTCCAGCTCGAATGCCGACGCGCGATCGCGTTCGCGTACTGGTTGATGCGTCGCCACGGAAACGGCGCGGGATCGGGATACGGCGAGCCGAACGGCACGGCGTCGTGGGCGCCGATGCTGCGCAGTGTCGAGAGCACGAGCCGGCTGACATCGACTTCGGATGCCGTTGCGATCACGCGCTTCGGCTGGCTGTGCGCCGCGCCCGCCTGCGGCTTCGCGCGCACGAAGTAGCCTGACTGCGGGCGCGTCTCCAGAATGCCGCGGCTTTCGAGAATGGCGTAGGCGTGCAGCACCGTCTTGATGCTCACGCCGTGCTGCTGGCTCGCCTGCCGTACGGACGCGATCTTCTCGCCCGGCGTGAATACGCCGCGGCGAACGGCTTCCTCGATTTCATCGGCGAGCTTCTCGTAGAGCTTCAACGCGCGCGCTCCCTTTTCGTTTTATTTCGGATGTGACGTGCAGTCTAGGTCAAAACGCCGCAACTGTACTCCTCGTATTTCATATTTTCTGTGCGCCGCGCGCGGTTCGGGCCACAGTAATCTTGGTGTCGTCGCTTGCCTGATCGAAAACGAACGCCATGAAGAAGCCGGAACCACGCATTGAACCGTACACGCATCCCGCCGCAGGCTGGGGCGCGTTGAAGCAGGTCGCCATTAACCTCGTCAAGGAGAAGGTGGCGGGCGGAAACTATCGGACGCTCTTCAAGCAGAATCAGCCCGACGGTTTCGATTGCCCCGGCTGCGCGTGGCCGGACCGCGAGCACGGCTCGACCTTCGAATTCTGCGAGAACGGCGTCAAGGCCGTCGCAGCCGAAGCGACGAGCAAGCGCGTGACGCCGGCCTTTTTTGAGGCGCACACCGTCTCCGCGCTGATGGCGCAATCCGATTACGAGCTGGAGCAGCACGGCCGGCTCACGGACCCGCTCGTCTATGACGCAAAGCGCGATCGCTACGTGCCGATCGAATGGGACGACGCGTTCGAACTGATCGCCTCGCACCTGAAAAAGCTCGACGATCCGGACCGCGCCGCGTTCTACACGTCGGGCCGCGCGAGCAATGAAGCCGCGTTTCTGTATCAATTGTTCGTGCGCATGTACGGCACCAACAACTTCCCCGATTGCTCGAACATGTGCCACGAAGCGACGAGCCGCGGCTTGCCGCATACCGTGGGCATCGGCAAGGGCACCGTCACGCTCGACGACTTCGAGCACGCCGACACGCTCCTGCTCTTCGGCCAGAACCCGGCGACGAATCATCCGCGCATGCTCGGCGAGTTGCGCGACTGCGCGAAACGCGGCGCGACCATCGTGTCGATCAACCCGCTGAAGGAGCGCGGCCTCGAACGCTTCGCGAGTCCGCAGCACACGCTCGACATGCTCTCGCCGAAGGGCGTGAAGATCAGCTCGGTGTTCATCCGACCGAAAGTCGGCGGCGACTTCGCGCTCATCAAGGGCGTCGCGAAGCGCGTGATCGAACTGGACGACGAGGCCCGCGCGAGCGGCGGCGAACGCGTGCTCGATGTCGATTTCATCGCGCAGCACACGGTCGGCTTCGACGCGTTCGCCGACGACCTGCGCGCCGAGCGCTGGGACGCAATCCTCGAAGAATCCGGCGTGCAAATGGACGATCTGCTCAAGCTCGCCGATATCTACGGGAAAGGCCGCGCCGTCATCGCGACGTGGGGCATGGGCCTCACGCAGCACAAGAACTCCGTGCCGACGATTCAACTGCTCTCGAACCTCATGATGATGCGCGGGAACATCGGCCGGCGCGGCGCGGGGCTATGCCCGGTGCGCGGCCATTCGAACGTGCAGGGCGACCGCACCGTGGGCATCGAGGAAAAGCCGACGCAGGCGTTTCTCGACCGGCTCGGCGCCGCCTACGATTTCGAACCGCCGCGCGAGCACGGCTACGACGTCGTCGAAACTATTCACGCGATGCTCGAAGGCAAGGTGAAGGTGTTCATCGGACTGGGCGGGAATTTCTCCATCGCGACGCCCGACACGCCGCGCACCTGGGAAGCGATGCGCTCGTGCGATCTCACCGTGCACATCACGACGAAGCTCAACCGCAGCCATCTCGTGCACGGCCGCGACGCGCTCATTCTGCCGACGCTCGGCCGGACGGAAATCGATCTTCAGAACGGCGTGCCGCAAGGCGTGAGCGTCGAGGATTCGATGAGCATGGTGCACATCTCATACGGCATGAACAAGCCGGCCTCGCAGAATCTGCTTTCCGAAGTGGCGATCGTCGCGCGCATGGCGCATGCGGCGCTCGGCTCGGAGAAGGTCGACTGGCGCGCGCATGCAGCCGACTATGCGTTGATCCGCGACGGCATCGAGAAAGTGCTCGATGGCTTCGAGCGTTACAACGAACGTCTGAAGCAGCCCGGCGGCTTCCATCTGGGCGTGGCCTCGCGGGACCGCGTCTGGAACACGCCGAGCGGCAAGGCCCAGTTCATCGTGCACGAGATTGCATTCGACACGCCGATCCACCGTGCCCGTGCGCTGTACGGCGAGCGCCTGATGACACTCATGACGACGCGCTCCCACGATCAATACAACACGACGATCTACGGCCTCGACGACCGGTATCGCGGCGTGTACGGACAGCGGCACGTGCTGTTTGCCAACCGCGACGACATCGACATGCTCGGCTTCGAGCCGGGCGAACTCGTGGATATCACGAGCGTCTGGGACGACGGCGTCGAGCGCCGCGTAAACGGCTTCACACTCGTGGAATACGACATTCCGCGCGGTTGCCTCGGTGCGTACTATCCGGAGACCAACCCGCTCGTGCCGTTGTCATCGGTCGCGGATGGCGCCGGTACGCCGACGTCGAAGTCCATTCCCGTGTTGCTGACGTCCGCCAGTCGGGCCATTGCTGCCTGAAACTGCTCGCGGGCGACATGTTGCAGAGCGCGTGAAGACGCGCCTTCTGACGATGACGGATGCGACGTTCGAGCGCGGCCGCGCCGCTGAACCGGCGATCGACGAATGCGCCCAGCATGGCAAGGATCGCGACCCACGCAATCCATCCGGCGGCGAAACTCTCGAACTGGTGGCTGAACCATGCGCCGCCCAGCATGGCGGCGGCGAAGACCAGCATGACCAGCATGAGCGGCGGACAATGCTCGTGTTCGATATGGGAGCTGTTGCAGGCTCCCATGCCTAACTGGTAGCCGCTCAAGGAATACGCGCCGATGGAGTGATTCATTCCGATGTCCGAACTGTCGTCGATTAGTGTTTGCACCAATCTACGCAGTCGAGAGATCTACAACACCAGATTACTCCGAACCTCTGTTGCAGCGTTCCACGTGATTGACTTTCGTGAAAACGCGGAAAACGCGGCGGCGCGCTACTTCGCCCCGGCGAACTCCTGAATGTCGGCATCGGCTTCGCCCGCGAGCGGCACGACGCCGGACGGCCCCGTCGCATGCGGCTGCAACAGCAGCGCGACCAGTCCGCTCCAGCCTGTCTGATGCGATGCGCCCACGCCGCGCCCGTTGTCACCGTGAAAATATTCGTGAAAGAGCACGAGATCGCGTGAGCGCGGATCGGCCTGAAGCAACGGATACGCGGCCATCACGGGACGTTCGCTGTTCCTGTCGAGCAAAAAGAGCGTGGTCACGCGGCGCGCGAGTTCATCGGCGATCTGCGCGAGGGAGAACTTCTGACCCGAGCCCGTCGGATACTCGACGCGGAAATCGTCGCCGTAATAGCGATGGAACTCGTGGATCGATTCGATCAGCAGATAGTTCACCGGCATCCACACCGGACCGCGCCAGTTCGAATTGCCGCCGAACACCCGCGAGTCCGATTCCGCCGGCAGATAGCGGATGCTGAAGCTCTCGCTGTTGTGATAGAAGACGAACGGGTTGTCGAGATGCACGCGCGACAGCGCGCGCACACCGTGATCGGAGAGAAACTCGGTTTCGTCGAGCATACGTCGGAGCAACGCCTTCATGCGATGCCCGCGCAACAGCGAGAGCAGCACACTGTTGCCCTGCCCGGCGACGTTCCAGCGCGACACGAGCCGCGCGAGGTCGGTGCGATGTTCGAGGAACCAGTGCAGCCGCTCGCGCAACTCGGGCAGCGAGCGATACACCTTCGGCTCCAGCACGTGCACGGCGAAGAGCGGAATCAGCCCGACGATCGAGCGGATGCGCATCGGCACGGCGGACCCGTCCGGCAGACGCAGCTTGTCGTAGAAGAACTCGTCTTCGCTGTCCCAGAGACCGGTATCGCAGTTGTCCTCGCAGCTCACCGCCTCCGCGATATACAGGAAGTGCTCGAAGAACTTCACCGCGATATCGACGAACACCTTGTTTGCATACGCGAGTTCCAGCGCGATGCGCATGAGGTCGAGCGCATACGCGGCCATCCAAGCGGTGCCGTCGGCCTGATCGATGTGGCCGCCCGTCGGCAGCGGCGACGAGCGATCGAAGATGCCCACGTTGTCCAGCCCGAGAAAGCCGCCTTGAAAGACGTTCTTGCCCTCGGCGTCCTTGCGGTTGACCCACCACGAGAAGTTCAGCAGCAGCTTGTGGAACACGAGTTCCAGAAAATCGCGGTCGCCACGGCCGGTGATCGCGCGGTCGATCTCGTAGACGCGCCACGTCGCCCAGGCATGCACGGGCGGGTTCGCGTCGCTGAAAGCCCATTCGTAGGCGGGCAACTGGCCGTTCGGATGCTGATAGCGGTCCTTCACGAGCAGGAGCAACTGGCGTTTCGCGAACTCCGGATCGATCAGCGCGAACGCGGCGGCATGAAACGCAAGGTCCCACGACGCGTACCAGGGGTATTCCCATTTGTCCGGCATCGACACGATGTCCGCGTTGCACAGATGCCGCCAGTCCGCATTGCGTCCCGAGCGGCGCTGCTTCGGCGGCTTCGGCTGGAGCGGATCGCCGTCGAGCCAGCGCGTCACGTCGAATTGATAGTACTGCTTCGACCACAGCATGCCCGCGAGCGCCTGGCGCTGCACGAGCCGCTGATCGGCATCGGCGATATCGTGTTGCAGCGCGCCGTAGAATTCGTCCGCTTCCGCGAGGCGGCGCGCGAAGAGTCCTTCGACGTCGAGCGGCACGGCGTCCGGAGCCGACTCGGGGCGCCAGCGCATATACACCACGGCGGTGCCGTGCGGCTCCAGTTCGAGATGAGCATGCGCGGCGGCGCGCGTGCCGGTGTCGCGGCGAATCGCGCCTTCGTCGCCTTGCACGATGTAATCGTTGAAGCCGTCCTTGAACGGCCCCTCGCCTGCCATGTGAAAAAGACGCCTGACGTTGGTCTCGTTTTCGCAGAAGAGCCATTCGATGTCCGCGGCATCCGGCGACCATGCGGTGACGACCATCGGCTCGTGATTGCCCTGTTGCGCGAGCACGTACGTGCCCTCGCCCGGCACCGTTTCCACTTTCAGCGACGGCCTGACCGGCGTCGGCTTCCACGACCACGTATTGCGCGCCCAGATCTGCGGCAGCACGTCGAGCGCAGCGGAGACGTCGCCGCGATTCTCGATCGTCACGCGCATCAGGATGTCGTCGGTCGTGTGTTTGGCGTATTCGACCTGCACGTCGAAGTAACGCCCGTCGTCGAATACGCCGGTGTCGAGCACTTCGTACTCGGGCATGTCGGCGCCGCGCCGCGCGTTTTCATCGACGAGATCGGCGTATGGAAACGCCGCATGCGGATACTTGTAGAGCATGCGCATGTAGGAATGCGTCGGCGTGCCGTCGATGTAGAAGTACAGCTCCTTCACGTCCTCGCCGTGATTGCCCTCCTGGTTCGTCAGACCGAAGAGCCGCTCCTTGATGATCGGATCGCAGCCGTTCCAGAGCGCGAGCGAAATACACCAGTTGAGCTTGTCGTCGCCGAAGCCGGCGAGACCGTCCTCGCCCCAGCGATACGTGCGGCTGCGCGCATGATCGTGCGGAAAGTATTCCCACGCGGTGCCGAACTCGCTGTAGTCCTCGCGCACCGTGCCCCACTGGCGCTCGCTCAGATACGGCCCCCAGCGCTGCCAGCGCGGGCATTCCTGCGAATGGAGCCTCGAACCCTCGACGGTATCGATCTGATTGACGGGGCGCGATTTCGGCATGGGCCTCTCCTCGTTGGCGGCGTGCGAAGCCGCGGGCAAGACTCGTAATTTAGCGCGTTTTGGCGGCGGCCCGCGCGCGGCGCGCCTACTGCGCGCCGAGCAGTTTTTCGATGCGCAGAAGCTCCGCGAGCGACCACGCCTGGAAAGGCGTGCCGCCGGGCGCGTGAGGCGCGTCGCCGTCGGCGACCTCGCTGATGTGATCGAGGCCAAAGCGGTCCAGATGCGCGTAGAGCGGCGACAGAAAGCGCTCGCGCGCGCCCGCCGCGCCGTGCACGCGCACCCACGCGTCCACGAACGGACCGATCAGCCACGGCCACACGGTGCCCTGGTGATACGCACCGTCGCGCCCCAGCACATCGCCCGCATAGTGCGGCTTGTATGCGGGGTCGGACGGCGCGAGCGTGCGCAGGCCGAGCGGCGTGAGAAGCTCAGTTTCGGCCTGCGCGACGACGGCGCGTGCGATATCGCCATCGACGAGTTGAAACGGCAGCCCGCCGACCGCGAAGATCTGATTCGGGCGAATCGAGCGATCGAGCTTGCCGGGCTCGTGATCGGCGTCGACGACATCGAAGAGCGTGTGTGTGTCCGGATCGACGAAACGTGCGGCGAACGACGACAGCGCCTGATCGCGCAACGCCTGCCAGCGCGGATTCCACGCGCTTGCGATCCGAAGCGCGTTGATCCATAGCGCCTGCACCTCGACCGGCTTGCCGATGCGCGGCGTCACGACCCAGTCGCCCGCCTTCGCGTCCATCCACGTGAGTTGCACGCCGGGCGTGCCCGCGCGCAGCAGGCCGTCCGTATCGGCGGCGATGTTGAAGCGCGTGCCGGACGAATAGCCCTGCAGGATTGCGTCGGCGGCGCGCTGCAGGCGGCTCGTCGTGGCGGCGTGGGCGAAACCAGTCGCGAGAAAGTCGTGCACGGCGACGATGAACCACAGCGATGCATCGACGGCGTTGTACTCCGGCAGACCGCCGCTGTCCGGAAAGCGGTTCGGCACCATGCCTTCGGAGATCGTGTCGGCCCATTCGAGCAGGATCGATTCCGCTTCCTGGTGACGGCCGCACGCGAGCAGGAGGCCGCGCATCGAGATGAAGGTATCGCGGCCCCAGTCGGTGAACCACGGAAAGCCCGCGATGATCGTGCGCCCGACGTTGCGATTCACGACATACGCGTCCGCGGAGCGCGCGAGCCGCGAGCCGGACGCCGCGCGGCGCTGCGCTTCCCGCGACGCCAGACGCGATGCATGCGCGATCGCGCTGTCTTCGAACGGCTTCTCGCGGCCCGCGTGCGCGTGCAGGATCATCACGGCGTCGCCGCGCGTGAAGTCGAAAGTGAACACGCCGGGCGTCGCGAGGTCTTCGGTGAAATCGAGCCCGCGCTCGCGTTCGCGCGCATAGCAGAAATCGCGATACCAGTCGGGCGCGTGCTTATACGCGCCGTTGGATGTCGCGCAGATCGTGGGCAGATCGCCGTACGGCAACCATTGCACGCGCTCGCCTTCGAGCGTTGCATCGAATGAAAAATTCGGATTCTCGTGATGCAGCGCGTGATAATCGCGGCCGGAAAGAAGCGGACGCACTTCGAGCTTCGCCGCGCTCGATGCCCCCTCGAGACGCCAGCGCAGCACGGTTTCGCGGCTCTCCTTCGCGACGAACACTTCCGCCACGACGACCGAGTCCGCGTCGATGCGATATCGCCAGGTGGGCCACGGTTGGGTGTCGAAGGACAGCAGGCTCGCGGATGCGTCCGGGTAGAGCACATCGGGTGCGTAGCGCTGCATCGTCAGAGGGAAGCGCCTGCCGTCCAGGTCGAGCCATGCTTCGATGCCGTTGACGAGCACGACGCGTCCCGCGGGCGGCTGCGTCGCGGTGAGCAGCAGCGCCTGATAGCGCCGCGTGCGCATGGTGCCGACGGTGCCCGAGGCGAAGCCGCCGTATGCATCGGCTTCGAGCCATTCGTCTTCGAGATTGCTTTGGTCGGGGCGATCGATTCGGGTCATGCCGTCGACCCCTTCAGGCGATAGTCCCTGAGTGCCTTGCGCGCCTTGCGCTGGATCGCGCGCTGCATCGGCGGCGTCCAGCCGAACAGCCAGCCGCTCACGCCGAGCGCCTGACGGCTCCAGCGCCAGAGATCGAAGACGTCCGTATGCTCGACGATGAAGCCGTCGCGGATCGCGAAGCGCGACTCGATTTCGTTGACGACGCGGCGACCGGTCGCCGAATAGGTATAACGCGCGACGGCTTTCGCGCTTGCCGTCTGGCCGACCGAAGCGATGTTGTCGTAGGTGAGCGTGAAATCGGCGGCGCGGCCGAGGAGCATGCGCCACATGTCGGCGGCTTCCTTGCCGCGAAGCACGCCGAAGGCCGGATCCTGGAACTGGATGTCGGGGGCGTAGCAGGCGGACATCGATTCGGCGTCGCGGTTCTGGAACGCTTTGTAGAAGCGTTCGATCAGGTCGGTGTTGGCGTTGGGCATGTGCTTTTTTTTGCTTGTCGGGCCTCTTGTGCCTGGCGTCGTGGAATTCTGATTCGTGTCGGTCTATCGGCACTGCCCCTGTGCGGGGCGGCAGTTACTTTCTTTGATCAGCAAAGAAAGTAACCGGAGAAAGCAGCTTGATACGCGCGCGGCCACACGCAGCGGCCATGCTTGCCAGCCCATCGCGGGCTGGGTAGCGAGTGCCCTCAGAGGCCCAACCGGGCTTGAACCGCGCCCGGTCTGTCGAGCTAGTACTTTGCCACGTGGGCTCAGCAATCATACATCCGGCACAGCGCTACGCGCTGCCGCCCGGCATGCGAGGGAAACAGACGTGCGGCAAATGCAGTGAGATAGGCGGCTAATCGTCTTCGCGATCCTCTACCACCGCGAGAAACGTTTCAATCTCCGTGCGCCGCCCCGATGGACCCGTCGGCCGCGAAGCGGGCCGGAGCCTTTTGGTGCTGAACCAATTCGCTATGCGGCGCGAGGCGACAGACCGTGCGCGAGCCAAGCCGATTAGTCTTGTGAGGGCGACACTTAGGCAGCCCACGATCACATGGCACGCGTGGCCAAACTGCGTGTGACCGCGGGCTTAACGAGCTGCTTTCTTTGGTCACTTTCTTTGCAGCAGCAAAGAAAGTGACTGCCGCCCCGCACAGGGGCAGTGCTAATAAACCGACACGAACACGGGATCCGGCGAGAGAAAAAACCTCACCCCACCCAAACCATCACAGCATGAATAAGCACTCCAACCGCCCCACCCACCAACGTCCCATTCACGCGAATGAACTGCAAATCCCGCCCGATATTGAGCTCGACGTCCCTGACGAGCGTCGCATCGTCCCATTGCTTGACGGTTGCGGCGATATGCTTCGCGATCCCGTCACGCAACTCCGGCGCAAGCGCCTTCAACGCATCGCGCATATGCTCGTTGATCGAATCGCGCAACGCCGGATCGCTCCCGAGCGCTTCGGCAAAACCGCCCGCCATCGCCACGACCTTCGCGTGCAGCGATGAATCCGGCCGCCTGATGTCCGCATCGAGCCATGCGATGAACTCGTCCCACAGCCCGTTCACATAGCCGCGCAATTCGGGCCGCTCGAGCCATTCGCGCTTGTGTTCGTCGATGCGCGCCTTGAACGAAGCATCCGTCTTCAGCCGCCCGACGAATCGCTCCACGGCCGCATCGAAGGCCTTGCGGCGCTCGTGCTCCGGATCGCTGCTCACGTCGTGCAGCCATTGATTCGCACCGCGCACCAGACCAGCCGCGAACTTGTTGCCGAGATCCTCGGCGTTCAGCCCGACGAAACCCAGCATGCCGATGAGCTTCGGATACTCCTCGCCCGCCACCGCGACGATGCGCGTCGCCAGCATCTCCTGAACCTCGGGCTTGTCGAGCCATGCAGCCATCTGCTTCAGGCCTTCATCGAGCAGCAACTGATGACGACGGTCGGACGTCAGCGTCGACAGCACGCTGCCCGCCGCGCTCGCGAGATCGAATGCGTCCGCGCGGCGGCGCAGCGTGTCGTAGAGCATGGTCTTGACGCGTTCATCGTCGACGAAAGACAGCAACTGGCCGACCGCCGTCACCGCCTTCCGGCCGAGCAGCTCCGAGTTCTTCGGTTCCGCGAGCCACATCGACAGGCGGCTCGCCGGATCGAACGCATTCACGCGCGCGACGAGCGCATCGGTGCCGAGAAACCGGTCGCGCACGAACACGGCGAGATTGTCCGCGACGCGCGCCTTGTTCGCCGGCAGGATCGCCGTGTGCGGAATCGGCACGCCGAGCGGATGGCGAAACAGCGCGACGACCGCGAACCAGTCCGCGAGCGCGCCGACCATCGCGGCTTCCGCGAACGACGATACCCATGCCCACACACCCGCGTCGTGCTGGCTCTTCGCGAGCGCAAAAAGGCAACCCGCCGCGACGAGCAACGCAGCGGCGAACCATTTCATTCTTCTGAGCGCAACGGCTTTGTCCTGCGCTTTTTCCTGCGTTTCCATCTATGTTGTGATCATGGTTTTGGAGAGGCCGAAAGCTTACCAGCAGTGCGTTGCAGCGCGGATAACGCATCCATGGCGCGCGCCGCATCGTCCACCGGCACGAAGATGTGATCGTGCCAGGCCGCCGCGATCACATTGCAACTGATGCCCGCCTCGCCGAGCGCACGCGCGAACGCCGCCGTCAGACCGACCGCGTTCAGGTCCGAATGGACGGTCAGGGTGATCCACGCCGCGCGAAACAGCGGCGCGATGCCTGCCGCCTGCGCCGCGCTTTCCTCCATCACGACCGTCAGTCCTTCGCGCTCGCGAAACGTCGCGACGATGCCCGCGCCGCTCGTCAGCGCATCGTGCGGCAGCGAAGCGAACACGTAGACGCCCGACTGCAACTCGGGCTGCATCGACGCAATCAGCGTATCGAGATCACGCAGCATTCTCGGCCTCCCGCGAGCGTCCCAGAACCGGCCGCAGCGCCGCGCCCGTATGGCTGCGCGGATGCGTCGCGAGCGTGTCCGGGTCCGTCGCCGCGACGATCGTGCCGCCGTTCACGCCGCCTTCCGGTCCGAGATCGAGCACCCAGTCGGCTTCGGCGATCACGTCGAGATCGTGTTCGATGACGATCACGCTATGCCCGCCGTCCACCAGCCGATGCAGCACGCGGATCAGCTTCGCGACATCCGCCATGTGAAGGCCGACGGTCGGTTCATCCAGCACGTAGAGCGTATGCGGCGGCTTCTGGCCGCGCCGCGTGATGTCGTCGCGCACTTTGGACAACTCGGTCACGAGCTTGATGCGCTGCGCCTCGCCGCCCGACAGCGTCGGCGAAGGCTGGCCGAGGGTCAGATAGCCGAGACCGACATCGCACAGCAACTGCAACGGATGCGCGATGCTCTGCATCGAAGCAAAAAATTCGACGGCCTCGTCGATCTCCATCGTCAGTACTTCGCCGATGTTCTTGCCGCGCCACGTCACCGCGAGCGTCTCCGGATTGAAGCGCTGTCCATGGCATACGTCGCACGGTACTTTCACGTCGGGCAAAAAGCTCATCGCGATGGTGCGCACGCCCTGGCCTTCGCACGCCGGGCAACGTCCTTCGCCCGTGTTGAACGAAAAGCGCGACGGCGTATAGCCGCGCGCGCGGGCTTCGAGCGTATCGGCGAACAGCTTGCGGATGGTGTCCCACATGCCGATGTACGTCGCCGGACACGAGCGCGGCGTCTTGCCGATCGGCGTCTGATCGACTTCGAGCACGCGGTCGATGGTCTCGAAACCGGTCAGGCCGCTGCAGCCCTGCCACGCGTGCGTGACGTCGAACGTCGGGCGCGGCGCTTCGCGCGCGAGCACGCTGGCGCGCGATCTCGCGGCGGGCTTGCCGGTGTCCGAGGCCTGCGCCGCCTTGCGCGCGCGCCGCACCGCGGGCGACGACAGCACCGAGCGGCCGACGGCATCGAGCAGGTTGGTCATCAGCACGTCGCGCGCCAGGGTCGACTTGCCCGAGCCGGACACGCCCGTGATCGCGACGAGGCGATTCAATGGCACGCTCGCCGTCACGTTGCGCAGGTTGTGCAGCGTCGCGCCTTCGACCGTGAGCCATTGCCCGGGCGTCGCCGGACGTTTCGCGGTCCCGGCACGCACTTCGCGGCGCGGCTGCAACGGATGCACGATCGGGTTCGCGAGGAACTGCCCCGTCAGCGACGCCTTGTGCGCCGCGAGGTCCGTCACGTTGCCCTGCGCGACCACCGTGCCGCCGCGCTTGCCCGCGCCCGGCCCGATATCGATGATGTGATCCGCGCGGCGAATCGTGTCCTCGTCATGCTCGACGACGACGAGCGTATTGCCCTTGTCGTTCAGCTTCTTCAGCGCTGCAAGCAGGATGAGGTTGTCGCGCGGATGCAAACCGATGGTCGGTTCATCGAGCACGTAGCACACGCCTTGCAGATTGCTGCCGAGTTGCGCGGCGAGACGAATGCGTTGCGCTTCGCCGCCGGAAAGCGTCGGCGCGGCGCGGTCGAGGCTCAGATAGCCGAGCCCGACTTCTTCGAGAAACTGCAGACGGCCTTCGATTTCGCTGATCACGTCGCGCGCGATATCCGCATCGCGGCCCTTCAGCCTGAGCGTGGAGATCCACTCACGCGTATCGCTCACGGTCCAGCGCCCGACTTCCGTGATCGGGTAGTTGCCGAAGGTCACGGCACGGGCGACCTCGTTCAGACGCGTGCCTTCGCAGTCCGGACACGGCTGATCGACGATATCGTCCGGTTCCTGCTCCACCGAGCCGATGCTCTGCTCGCGCCCGCGATCGTCCTGCGCGAACAATGTGTCATCGAACGCGGCGCGCTGCTCGCGCGTGAGCTTCACGCCCGTGCCGACGCAGGTATTGCACCAGCCGTGCTTGCTGTTGTACGAGAACATGCGCGGATCGAGCTCGGGATAGCTCGTGCCGCAGACAGGACATGCGCGCTTCGTCGAAAACACGCGGGTTTCTTCCTTGCCCCGGCGCGCGCCGTCCTGCCACGAGCCATGCAGATCGTCGAGCGGCGCGCACAGGTGCATCACGCCCTTGCCGATCTCCAGCGTTTCGTCGAGCAGACGGCGCAGATCGGCTTCGTTATCCGCCGAGACGACGAGATCCGCGACCGGCAATTCGATCGTATGCTCGCGGAACCGGTCGAGCTTGGGCCACGGGCTCACCGGCAGAAATTCGCCGTCCACGCGCAGATGCGTGTTGCCGCGCGCCTTCGCCCATTTCGCGAGATCGGTGTACACACCCTTGCGGTTCACGACGAGCGGCGCGAGCAGGCCGACATGTTGTCCCTTGAAATCGCGCATGATCTGCGCGGCGATCGATTCCGAGCTTTGCGACTGCACCGGCGTGCCGTCGTGGATGCAATGCTGGATGCCGAGCTTCACGTACAAAAGACGCAGGAAGTGCCAGACTTCCGACGTCGTCGCGACGGTCGACTTGCGCCCGCCGCGCGACAGACGCTGTTCGATTGCGACGGTCGGCGGAATGCCGTACACGGCATCGACTTCGGGACGTCCCGCGGGCTGCACGATGGAACGCGCATACGCATTGAGCGATTCGAGATAACGTCGCTGGCCTTCGTGAAAGAGGATGTCGAACGCGAGCGTCGACTTGCCCGAGCCGGACACGCCCGTCACGACGTTGAACTTGTTGTGCGGGATATCGACGTCGAGCGACTTCAGGTTGTGCTCGCGCGCGTTGACGATGCGCACGACGTCCTCGCCCTGCAACGCGCGGCGCGCGCTCGCGACTTCCGCCGCGAGTTGCAGCGGCACGCCCGCGCGCTTTTGCGCCGCGCCGGGCGCCATCGCGTCTTCGTAATCGAGCAAGGCGCGGCCCGTATGCGACTGCTCGCACGCGGCCACGTCGTCGGGCGTGCCGATGCACACGACCTGACCGCCGCCATCGCCGCCTTCGGGACCGAGATCGATGATCCAGTCGGCCGCGCGAATCACATCGAGGTTATGTTCGATGACGATCAGCGAATGCCCGCGCTCGAGCAATCGCCGCAGCGCCTGCATCAGCTTGGCGATGTCGTCGAAATGCAGACCGGTGGTCGGCTCGTCGAACATGAAGAGGCGGCGTTCGCTGCCTTTGCTTTGCGACGTTTCCGCGAGATAACCCGCGAGCTTGAGTCGCTGCGCCTCGCCGCCCGACAGCGTCGGTACCGGCTGACCGAGCTTCACGTATTCGAGACCCACATCGACGATCGGCTGCAGCACGCGCAGCACTTCCTTGTCGCCGGCGAAGAGATCGACGGCTTCGCTCACGGTCAGTTCGAGCACGTCGGCGACGCTTAATTGACGGCCGCCGCGCTCGATCTTCACTTCGAGAATTTCAGCGCGATAACGCCGTCCATCGCAATCCGGGCAACGCAGATAGACATCGCTCAGGAACTGCATCTCGACGTGCTCGAAGCCCGAGCCGCCGCATGTCGGGCAGCGTCCGTCCCCCGAATTGAAGCTGAACATGCTCGCGCTGTAGCCGCGTTGCAACGCGAGCGGCGCCTTCGCATAGAGCTTGCGGATTTCATCGAACGCGCCGACGTAGCTCGCCGGATTCGAGCGCGCCGTGCGCCCGATCGGCGACTGATCGACGAAAACGACATCGCTCAGATGCTCCGCGCCCTTCAATGCGCGAAACGCGCCGGGCGTTTCCGTAGCCTTGCCGAAATGACGCATCAGCGCGGGCGCGAGCACGTCCTGAATCAGCGTCGATTTGCCCGAGCCGGATACGCCCGTCACGCAGACGAGACGTTGCAGCGGAATATCGACCGTCACGTCCCGCAGGTTGTGGTCGCTCGCGCCTTCGAGCGTGAGATGCGGCGTGTTCGCATCGACGGCGCGCCGGTTCCAGTTCGACGCATGCGCGACATGCTTGCGGCCGCCGAGATACGCGCCCGTCAGGGTGTCGGTGGTTTGAATGTCGTCGGGGGCGCCGTCGTAGACGATCTGACCGCCGCGCTCGCCCGGTCCCGGTCCCATGTCGATGAGACGATCCGCCGCGAGCATCACCGACGGATCGTGCTCCACGACGACGAGCGTATTGCCCGCGTCGCGCAGCCGGTGCATCGCCTCGACAATGCGGTTCAGATCGCGCGGATGCAGGCCGATGCTCGGCTCATCGAGCACGAAGAGCGTATTCACGAGCGACGTGCCGAGCGCGGTCGTCAGGTTGATGCGCTGCACTTCGCCGCCCGAGAGCGTGCGGCTCTGGCGATCGAGCGTCAGATAGCCGAGCCCGACATCGCAGAGATATTTGAGGCGCGTGCGCACTTCCGCGTGCAGCAGCTTGAGCGCTTCGTCGAGCAGCGTCGAAGGCAGCGTCAGCGAATCGAAGAAGCGGCGGATGCGTTCGATCGGCATCAGCATCAGATCGTGAACCGTGAGGCCCGGCAGCGCCTCGAGTTGCGCGCGCGTCCAGTCGACGCCTTCCGGCATGAAGCGATCCGACGGCGACAGCACCGCATCGGCCTGTTCCTTCGTGCCCAGACGCCACAGCAGCGATTCGGTTTTCAGGCGCGCGCCGGCGCACACCGGGCACGTCGTATAGCTGCGATATTTCGACAGCAGCACGCGGATGTGCATCTTGTACGCCTTCGACTCCAGATAGTCGAAGAAGCGCTGCACGCCGTACCACTGGTTCTGCCACTTGCCGGTCCAGTCGGGCGAACCCTTGATGACCCAGTCGCGCTCTTCCTGCGTGAGATCCTTCCACGGCACGCCGAGACGGATGCCCGCCTTCGCGCCGTACTTCACGAGATCGTCCTGGTTCTCTTTCCACGCGGGCGTTTGCAGCGTCTTGACGGCGCCTTCGCGCAGCGTCTTCTTGTCGTCCGGAATGACGAGCCCGTAATCGACGCCGATCACGCGGCCAAAGCCGCGGCACGTTTCGCACGCGCCGTACGCCGAATTGAACGAGAACAGCGCGGGCTGCGGGTCCGCGTAGCGCAGATCGCTTTCCGGGCTGTGCAAGCCGGTGGAGAAGCGCCAGATTTCCGGCTCGCCTTCGTCCTTCAGCACGTAAATGTCGACGCGGCCGGTGCCGCGCAGCAACGCGCTTTCGATCGCCTCGAGCGCACGCGAGCGCTCCGTGTTCTGCAGGCGAAAGCGATCCGCGACGACATCGAGCATCTGCCGTGCGCCGGATTCCGTCTGTACGTGGCGCTTCGCCTGCACGCGCGTGTAGCCGCTCGCGGACAGCCATTGCTCGACTTCTTCATCGCTCGCGGTATCCGGCAATTCGACCGGAAACGTGATCGCGAGACGCGGATCGTCGGCGCGCGTGCGTTCGAGCAGCTCGGCGTAGATCGTTTCGGGCGTGTCGTGGCGCACGCGCTGCGACGTCTTCCTGTCGAACAGTTCGGCGGCCCGAGCGTAGAACAGCTTCAGGTGATCGTTGAGCTCGGTCATCGTGCCGACGGTCGAGCGCGAACTGCGCACCGGATTCGTCTGGTCGATGGCGATCGCGGGCGGCACGCCGTCCACGCGATCGACCTGCGGACGGTCCATCCGGTCGAGAAACTGGCGCGCGTACGCGCTGAAAGTCTCGACGTAGCGGCGCTGGCCTTCCGCGTAGAGCGTATCGAATACGAGGCTCGACTTGCCCGAGCCGGAAGGCCCGGTCACGACCGTCATCTGGCCGGTGTGCAGGTCGAGATCGAGATTCTTGAGGTTATGCTGACGTGCGCCGCGAATGCGGATTGCGTTGTTCGATGCCAATTTTTCAACCGGTTCAATAGGTTAGGCGGCTCGCTGAAAGCCGTGGGCGAGGTCGCACGAGTGTTCGGATGTGCGCGCCCGCCATAGCGAACAGTACTGTACACGCATACAGTAGTTGTCGCCAAACGTGCTACGAGTGTCCGCATCCGTGCGCAAGACGCTCGCCTGATCCGCCGTCACGTCAGATGCGCGATGACGGCATCCGCAACGGCGTCCGACGCTTCACGCAGCGGAAAATGCCCCGCGCCATCGACGATCACGCGCCGGTATCCCGCCGGAAAATACACGTCCTGTCCTTCCGAGCTCGCCGGTTCATCGCAGGAATCGGCGCCGCCTTGGATCATCAGCGCGGGTACGCCGATGCGCTCGATCGTCGCGAGCCGCGCATACAGTTTCGCGAGCGCCGGATCGGACGGCTGGTCGCTGCGCCAGCGACGCCGGTACGCGTTCAGCGTGATCGGCACCCAATCCGGGTTCTCGAAGGCGCGCGCCGTCGCCGCGAATTCTGCTTCGTCGAACCAGCCGGGCGGCGACCACGTGTCCCACTGGATGCGCGCGAAGCCTTTGGGATCGGCGGCGACGGCGTCCGGGCCGCCATCGAGCGACATGAACCATTGGTACCAGAAGCGCCGCGCCTGAGAGAAATCCGGCAGTTTGAAGACGCCGCGCGGCTGATACGCGAGCGCGAGCGCGGCCATGCGGCGCACGCGCTCGGGAAACAGCGCGGAGAGGGTGTACGCGGCGCGCGCGCCCCAGTCGTGGCCGACGACATCGAATTGCGCGATGCCGAGCGCATCGGCGAGATCGATGGCATCTTGCGCGAGCGCGACCCCCGAGCCGTCGCGCACGGTGTCGGCGGATAGAAAACGCGTGCCGCCCGCGCCGCGCAGTTCCGGAACGATGGTGCGATAGCCGCCTTCGTTGAGCCGTGCGGCGACCGCGTTCCAGGCGCGGGCCGCGTCGGGCCAGCCGTGAATCAGGAGGACGACGGGGCCATCGGCGGGACCGGAATCGGCGTAGGCGATATCGAGCGTCGGCGTGCGGGCGTGGCGTTCGAAGTCCAGCATGGCGAGACTCCTCGAAGGGGAACGCGGAAGGGAGCAGTCATTCTAGCGAGCAAGGCAAGCGCGCGCTCGACACGCTGGCGATGCGGCTCGCCGGACCCTCACGCCCCGATCAGCACCCCGCTCCTGATCGCCTTCTTCCCCGTCACGCGCCCCATCGGCGCGCCCGCATACACGAAGCGGATCGCGCGGCGCATGTAGAAGACGCCGTCGTTATCCGTGGCGATGGTGGTCACCGCATCGGTGACCGGATCGACGATATCGAACACCGGATCGCCCGCTCTGAGCAGTGCGCCCACCGTCGCCCGATACACGACGATCCCGCTCACCGGCGCGATCAACTGCTGGCTGCCCGCAAGCGGCGTCGCGGGTTGCGCAAGCGGCGGCGCGTCCTTCACATCGCCCTCGATCACGCCACGCGCGATCAGATAATCGACGATGGCATCGGCATCATGCGCGGCGGTGTCGTAATCGACATCACGCTGCCCGCGATGTTCGATCGTCGCCGCGATATTCGGCGCGCCGAGCGGCGTCCTCTCGCCGAGGCGCTCGCGCAGTTCGTTCCACAGCAGCGCGTGAACTTCGTCGAAAGACTGCCCGCCGGAATCGGTGGCGAGCAGCACGCCGTTCGCGCCGAGATGGCGCGCGAGCGGCTCGATCGCGGGCCAGCTCGCGGGGCTCGTATAAACGTGCATCGTCGCTTCGAGCGAGCAATGCAGATCGAGCACGATATCGGCTCGTGACGCCAGCGTCAGCAGCGCGAGCCGCAGCGATTCGAATTCGTTCTTCGCGGTCATTTCGCCGAGCATCTCGACGAGCGCGCCGCGCACAAGGCGCGCGTTGTGCGCGGCATCCGCGGACGATAAATGCGCGCCCACGCGCTCGATCAACGCCGCGGCGGGCGGCATCGGAAAGCTGCGGTTGAAGTTGTGGCCGCTGTTCGCCTCGAAGCGCCCGAGAAATTGCCCGAGCACATGCTGCGACAGACCGATCGGATTCGCCACCGGCACGAGCACGATTTCACCGCGCACGCGGCCTTCGGCGTCGAGCGCGGCGAGCCGCTTCTTCAACGTCCATGCGGTGAGCATCGCGGGCGTTTCGTCGGCGTGCAACGACGCCTGAATGTAGACCTTCTCGCCGTCGCGCTTCGCGTCGCCGAAATGAAAGCTGACGAGCTCGCGCGAGGTGCCGAGCGTCGTGGAAACGAGTGAATGGCGTCTGGTTTGCATCGAGAAATCCTCAGTCGCCGTACACGTCGAAGTCGAAGTACTTGCGCGCGATCTTCTGATACGTGCCGTCGGCGCGCATGTCGTTCACGGCCTTGTCGACTTTCGCCTTGAGCGCCGTATCGTCCTGGCGCAGGCCCATGCCGACGCCGTGATCGCCCATCGAAAGCGGCTCGCCGACGAACGAGAAGCCCGCGCCGCGCGGCGTCTTCAGGAACCCGTGCTCCGCTTCCACCGAACCGAGCAGCGCGGCGTCGATGCGTCCCGCGCTCAGGTCGTTCAGCACGCCTTCCATGCTCTGATACGACACCACCTCGACGCCGCCCGGCTGCCAGTTTTTCAGCGCGTAGGTTTCGAACTGGCTGCCGCTCTGCACGCCGATGCGCTTGCCCCGCAAGCCCTGCGCGCTCGCCGTGAGCGGCGTGCCCTGCTTCGCGATCAGGCGCGAGCGGAACTGAAAGAGCTTGGTGGAAAACGCGATCTGCTTCATGCGCTTGTCGGTGATCGCCATCGACGACATGATTCCGTCGATCTTGCGTGCCTGCAGCGCGGGAATCATCCCCGAGAATTCGAGTTCCACCCACTGGCAGCGCATCGCGATGCGGCGGCAGATTTCATCGCCGAGATCGACGTCGAAACCCGCGACGTGGCCGTCGGGCGTCTTCACGTCCATCGGGGGATAGCCGGGATCGATGCCAAGGCGCAGGGCGTCGGCATCTTTCGCCTGAAGCGGCGCGGCCGCGACGAGCGCGGCGGCCAGGAAGAGTGAGCTGAGTCTGTACATGAAGGCGGCGTCTCCGTTTTGGTGCCACCGATGGTACGAGCGCAAGACGCTCTCAAAAAGACGCATTTTGCTTATCATGATCACTTTTCGAGATCACCCGACGGAGACGCCGAGCGTGGATATGACTCTGACGCAATTGCGCATGTTCGTCGCCGTTGCCGAGGCGGGCAGCGTGCGTGCGGCCGCGCGGCGGCTCGATGTCGCGCAAAGCGGCATCACCCAGCAATTGCAGAAGCTCGAGACGCTCGCGGGCGGGCCGCTGTTCGAGCGGGACGTGCGCGGCGCGCGCCTGACGCCGGTCGGTGAGCGATTGCGTCTGCGCGCCGACCTGATTCTCGGCGAGTGCAGAAAGACCGAAGAAGAAATGCGCCAGTTGCGCGGCGAACTGACGGGCCGCGTTGCGCTCGGCCTCGCCGCGGAAGCGACGATGCGCCTCTTTCCCGCGCTGCTCGCGAGCTATCGCGAGCGCTGTCCGCGCATCGACGTGCATCTGACGAGCGCGACGTCGCGGATGCTGACTTCATGGGTTCGCGACGGCAGCCTCGACTTCGCGCTCGCCCTGATCTCCCCCGATGCCGACATCCACGACATGGACGCCACCCCGCTCTTCGACACCGAAGTCGCGGTGATCGCGCGGCGCGGGCATCCGCTCGGGCGTGCGCGCTCGCTGCGCGCCCTCCAGGACGCGGAATGGGTCAGCACGCGGCAACGCGGCGGCGGTGCGCTGGGCAACAAGCTGTCGGCGCTCTTCGAGCACGCGAAGCTCGCGCCGCCGCGCATCGCCGCGACGACCGAAGCCGTGTTCGACACCCTGCACTGCATTGCGTCGAGCGACTATATCGGTCTGGAACCCGCGAGCCTCGCCGGGCATCCGTTCTTCCGGGAGCACGTCGAGATCGTGCCTATCGCCGAGCGCGCCGCGAAAACGCCGGTATGTCTGCTGCGGCGCGCGGGCGTCCCTCTCACGCCCGCGGCGCAAGAACTGGCAACGATGGCCGTTTCGTTCGCGCGGATGCTTCCCGCTCAACGCGACGCGTGACGCGTGCCCTTCGATGCACCGGCGGCACGGGCGCGTCGCGTCGCCCAGCCTTTCTTCGCCGCCGCTGACCGATCCGCCGCCGAGCGCCGGCTCGCAGCCGCGTGCGATTGACGCGACAGGGACTTGTGCGAAGCGGCCTTGGTGCTTTCGCGTTTGAGCACGCGCGTGGACACGGCTGAACGCTTCGCCTTCGACTCGGTGCTCGGGCTTCGCTTCGTGCGATGCGCGGCCTTCGTGTCCTGCGCGGCCTTCTTGCGCGTGGCCTCGGACGTCGTGCCCTTCTTCGGCGCCTTCGTCTTCACGCCCGAGCGACGCGCTTCGGACAGCCCGATCGCGATGGCCTGCTTCGCCGACTTCGCGCCGTGCTTGCCTTCGCGAATGTGATCGATCTGCTCCTTCACGAACGCACCCGCCTGCGTGCTCGGGGACTTGCCTGCGCGCTTCGCCTTCGCTGCGCGCTCGAGGGTTTTCTTTTCGGGCATGTCGGACCTCCATATGAAGTGGACTGGCCCTTGACGCGCGAGCAACGTGCGTGCCCACATCGCGGCCTGTGCGCGCAACAGCGAGTGCACCGGTCGCATCGCTGTCTGGGATGCCGCGCAATCGCTTGCGGGTGGACAAACAGTGCGCTTTTTCCGCGAAATCGTCCGGTTCGGGGCGCATTTGTTCGAATCGATTAAAGCCCGTCAAGCCCTTGCCGTTAACGCGCTTATCCATATCACCCAGGTCGTTTCAAATTGAGGCCTGTTCTGCCTTTTGTTCTCGCGTTTGGCCTGGGCGGCCATGGATATGATCCAAACGGTAAGCACTTCCCCCTGGCACTGCAAACCCGACTCTCACTCATCAAGGAAGCAATATGCAAAAACTTCTGAAAGCCTTCGTGCGCGACGAACGTGGCGTCAGCGCCATGGAATACGCCATCCTCGCCGGCATCGTCGTGGTCGCACTGACCTTGGTCGGCTCGACCTTCAGCACCAACCTCTCGGACATTTTCACCAACCTGACCACCAAGGTTAAGAGCG
Source organism: Caballeronia sp. INML2 (assembly GCF_023631365.1). Lineage (NCBI taxonomy): Bacteria > Pseudomonadati > Pseudomonadota > Betaproteobacteria > Burkholderiales > Burkholderiaceae > Caballeronia > Caballeronia sp. INML2. Next base: position 192,157 of record NZ_JALQDH010000049.1, read on the forward strand.
CGGCAGGCGCCTAAGCAGTCGAGCATCAGGTCCGGGCCGTCAAACGCCCGGACCCCTGTATGGCCTAACCGAATCGAGTCCATCGTGACCGTACCGTCTCTCGTCATTCGTCTTGTCGTGCTGGGCGCCCTACTCTGGCTCGCTGTCATCGACGTACGCACCCGACGTCTGCCGACGAGCATCGTCCTCTCGATCGGTGCACTCTTTTTCGTCGATGCGCTCATCGCCGGCATGTCGCTCGACGATGTGATCTCGCATCTGCTGCTTGCAGTCGTCGTGTTTCTGGCCTGCGCGGTCCTGTTCGTCGCGCGGATGCTCGGCGGTGGCGACGCCAAGCTCGCTTCCGTCATCTTTCTCTGGGTGGGATTCGGTCTTTCGCTCGCCACGCTGACGCTCATCTCCGTGATCGGGACCGTGGTGTCGCTCGTGAGTCTCGCCACCCGCAACATGAATCCGTCTCAGCGCTTCGTGCCGCTGCGCGCGCTCGCGATGTTCTCCGCGGCGCGCGGCGTTCCGTACGGCGTGGCGCTCGCCTTCGGCGGCGGTCTCGTCATCGTGCTGCCTGCCCTGCTGCACCTCATCTCGACGCGATAGGACGACGTCCTCATGTCCAACATCATCAAGTTTGCCGTGCTGCTGCTCGGCGCACTCCTGGTCGCGCTGATCGTGCGCGTCGTCCTTGCGAGCGCGTCGCGCACGGCAAAGCCCGTCGTGACGAGCGAGAAAGTGCTGGTGAGCGCGGCGAACCTGCCGCAAGGCCTGTTGCTGCGCGACGAGGACCTCGCCTGGAAGGACATTCCCAAGGCGGACATTCCGTCCAGCGCCATCGTCGCGGGCGTCGCGGGTGCGCCCGACCTGAAGGGCGCGCTGCTGCGCCATCCGGTCGCGAGCGGCACCGTCCTCGTATCCGACGACGTCTTTCTGCCGAGCGCCCCCGGCTTCCTCGCCGCGACGCTCAAGCCCGACATGCGCGCGGTCTCGGTCGCCGTCGACGACGTGTCCGGCAACGCCGGGCTGATCCAGCCGGGCGATTACGTCGACCTGCTCCTCACGCAGCAAATGGACCGGCGCACCGAATCCCCGGATCTCGCGGTATCGAGCGAGACGGTGGTCGAGCACGTGCGCGTGCTCGCCGTCGGTTCCGAAATCAAGCGGCCGAAAAACGACAGCGACGCCGACGTCGCCGTGGTCCGCGCCCGCACCGTGACGCTCGAAGTCACGCCGCGCATGGGCGAAGTCGTGGCGGTCGCGGCGCGGCTCGGCAGCCTGTCGCTCGCGCTGCGCAGCTTCGCGACCGTCAGCCGCGAACCGGCGGCGGCCGCCGGCGCTTCCGCCGACGAGCGCAAGCCTCTCTGGGCCGGCGACATCTCCCGCGCCGTGCGCGAGCTGCCGCGCACGCGCCCCGCTCAGTCGGGCGCGCCGAGCGCCGCGCCGGCCATGCCGCGCACCGTGACCATCTACCGCGGCTCCGAGAAGTCGGAGACGTCGAGCGTTGCCCAGGCGGGCGGTTCGGGCCAGGGCGTCCCGCCGCTGCCCTCCGTGCCCGCGGAGCGTTGACACCGTGCCCCCGTTCGAAAGCGTGCCATCGCCAGGATTCACATTCATGAAGACGCAGTTCAGTCCGACTCGCACCGCGGGTCGCGCGGATAGCGCGCCAGTCGCCGTGCTTCTGGCGTGCGTGTCGCTCGTCGGGTGCGCCGCCGCGCATGCCGCGGAGCCGGCGAACATGCCGCCCTACGCCGGCGCGCCCTCGGCCGTGCGCGCCGCGAACGTCGCGCGCGGCGGCATGACGGACGCGATGGCGCCCGCCGGTGCCCAAGGCGCGCTCGTGCTCGACGCGGGCAAGGGCACGGTGTTGCCACTGAACGAAAACGCCGTCTCGGTCTTCGTCGCCGATCCCGCCGTCGCGGACGTGCACGTGCCCTCGCCCAGGGCGGTTTTCGTGCTCGGCAAGAAAACCGGCACGACGACGCTCTACGTGCTCGGCGCCAACAACCGTCCGCTCGTGCAGCGCACGATCGTCGTGTCGCGCGACATGATCACCTTGCGCGCCATGCTCGCCGCGCGCTTTCCGAACACGAACGTGCAGGTCGCGACGGGACAAGGCTCGCTGATGCTGAGCGGCCAGGCGGCGACGCCGGCGGATGCCGACGCCGTCGTCCAGGCGGTGACGCCCTATCTCGCCGACAAGGAAGTGCTCGTCAACCGCATGACGATCGACCGCCCGCTGCAAGTGCAGTTGCGCGTGCGCATCACCGAAGTGGATCGCAACATCACGCAGCAGCTCGGCATCAACTGGCAGGCGATGGGCAACGCGGTCGGCAACTTTTATGGCGGCATCTTCAGCGGCCGCCCGATCTACAACCTGAGCCAGCCGCTCACCGGCGCCAACGGCGCCGTGACCTATCCGGTCAATCTGCCGACCAACAACGCCTATTCGATCCTCGGCGCCTTCAGGACGAACAACGTGGACATCCGCGCGCTCGTCGACGCGCTGAATCAGGAAGGCCTGCTGACGGTGCTCGCCGAGCCGAATCTCGTCGCGCTGTCGGGGCAGACGGCGAGCTTTCTCGCGGGCGGCGAATTTCCGATTCCCGTTTCGCAGACCAACGGCGCGATCACCGTCGAGTTCAAGCAGTTCGGCGTCAAGCTCGATTTCACGCCGACCGTGCTCTCGGACCGGCGCATCAGCCTGAAGGTGCGCCCGGAAGTCAGCCAGATCGACACGACCGCGAGCGTGACGACCGGCGGCGTCACCGTGCCGGGACTCTCCGTTCGTCGCGCGGACACGACCGTGGAGCTCGCGAGCGGCCAGAGCTTCGCGATCGGGGGGCTCCTGCAGAGCAATACGAGCGACGTCGTTTCGCAGGTGCCGGGCCTGGGCTCGATTCCGATCCTCGGCAAGCTGTTCTCGTCGACGAACTACCAGAACAACAAGACGGAGCTCGTGATCATGGTCACGCCGTATCTCGTCGAGCCGACCGATCCGTCGAAACTGCGCACGCCGCTCGATTCGCTGATCTCGCCGTCGAGCGATGTCGAATACAGCTTCCGGCGCCAGAACGGCGGAGCGCCGGCTCAGGCCGGACAGCCGCGTCTCGTCGGCGCGGCCGGCTACGTCTATTGAGCCCGCGATGAAACACACACGACTGCTTTCGCTCCTTCTCGCCGGCTCGTTCGCCGTCGCCGCCGGCGGCTGCTTCAAGCCGCCGCGCAACATGCCGAACGAAACGGTGATCGGCTACGACGGCACGTCGGCCGTGCCGCCCGATTGCGACAGCCTCGCGCGCCCGTCGCTGCTGACTGACGCCGGCATCCGCCGCCCGAGCATGCAATGGGGCTGCGCGACCTACACGAATCTCGCCGCGCAACTCGCCCACCCCGAAGACGCCGTGCATCCGCAGACGCTCGGCCCGGCGAACGCGGCGGTGGCGGCGAGCGCGGTGCGGCGCTACGAGACCGGCCGCGTGATTCCGCTCGACAGATCGACCTCGCGCGACAGCAAGTGATGCGACGCAACACAGCCAGAAGCACATAAGGCCAGCCATGAGCACAGAGTTCTCCTTCTCGAAGAGCAAGTCCGGCACGCGCAACGCGGATTTCATCGCCTTCGTGTCCGATCGCAAGACCGAGCAGATCGTCAAGAGCTTCGTGCTCGAGCAGGCGATGCCGCACGCGCATATCGTCGTCGGCAGCGTCGACGACGCGATCGCGTATCTCGCCCGCGTCGACCGCTCGCCGCTCTTCCTGCTCGTCGACCTGCAGGACTCCGTGATGCCGCTGTCAGACCTCGGCCGCCTCGCCGAAGTGTGCGAGCCGTCGGTGCAGGTCGTGGCGCTCGGCGAGCGCAACGACGTCGGCCTGTTTCGCAGCCTGCTCAAGATCGGCGTGCGAGATTACCTCGTCAAGCCCATCACGGTCGAGCTGCTCAAGCGCACGGTCAACGTCTCCGAGGGCAAGGTGAGCCCGGTGATGCTCGCGCGCGCCGGCAAGACGATTGCGTTCACGGGCTCGCGCGGCGGCGTCGGGGTGACGACGCTCGCGCTCAACGTCGCGCGCCATCTGTCGGAAGACACGCATCGGCGCGTCGCCTATGTCGATCTGAACCTGCACGGCGGCGCAGCCAATTCGATGCTCGGTCTGCAGAGCAACAACGGGCTCATCGACGTGCTGCAGAACGTGCACCGCCTCGATCCGCAATACGTGGAGCGCACGCTCGTCGCCAAGGGCAGCCGGCTCTTCATGCTGTCGGCGGAACACGATTACGGCGCCGCGCGTCCGTTCGGCCCGGGCGCGTTGCCGCGCGTGCTCGAGCTGCTGTGCGACAGCTTCCACTACGTGATTCTGGACATCGGCACGGTGACGGACCCGCTCGCGCAGGAAGCCTTCGATCACGCCGCGCGGGTCTATCTGGTCGCGGACCGCTCGGTGCATTCCACACGGGAGACGATCCGCCTGCTGCGCCACATCGAGGACCGCGACAACAATCCGCCGACCTCGCTGCTGCTCAACAACCCGAACGCCGTGACGGGCGGCAAGGTGCAGGCGAACGACTTCATGACGGCAATCGGCCGCAACGTGCTGTACGAAATCCCGTTCGAAGCAAAGGCGCTCGCGACCGCCGAGAACCTCGGCGAAGCGCCTAAAGAAAAAGCGGTGAACGGCTTCAATCAGATGATCACGCGCATCGGCGGCGACCTCACCGGTCAGCAGATGAACGCCGAGCGCTCGTTCTTCCAGAAGCTCAGGCTCAGGAGAGGCTGATGTTCGGACAGAAGCAGGTTCCCCGCCCCGCGCCCGATCCGGACGCGGCGCCCGGCGCCGAAGCCGCGGCGGCAGCCGAGGCGCCGCCCCCGGTCGCGCCGGCCCCGCGCGCGCACGCGCCCGAGGGCGGTGAAGTGCTGGTGCGCTCGGACCTCTTCAAGGTGATCCGCAACGGCGTGTTCGCGGCGATGAACCCCTCGGCCGCCGTCGGCAAGACACGCGAGCAGATGAAGCCGGGCGTCGAGCAGCTCGTGCTGGACGTGGCGGAGCGCGAGCGGCTGAACATCACGATCGCGGAGCAGGGGCAGATCGTCGGCGAGTTGCTGAACGACATGTTCGGCCTCGGTCCGATCGAACCGCTGCTCGCCGACGACAGCATCACCGACGTGCTCGTCAACGGTCCCGATCAGGTCTATGTCGAGCGGCACGGGCGGCTCGAACTCACCAACTGCAAGTTCCGCGACAACACGCACGTGACCAACGTCGCGCAACGCATCGCGGCGGGCGTCGGGCGGCGTGTCGACGAAAGCAGCCCGATGGTCGATGCGCGTCTCGCCGACGGCAGCCGCGTGAACGTCGTGCTGCCGCCGCTCGCCATCAACGGCGCGTCGATCTCGATTCGTAAATTCTCGAAGCGCAACATCACGCTGCACCGCATGTCGCAGCAGGGCAACATGTCGGCCGCGATGGCCACCGTGCTCAAGCTCGCGAGCACGTGCCGGCTGAACGTGATCGTCTCGGGCGGTACGGGCTCGGGCAAGACGACGCTGCTCAATGCGCTGTCGCACTTCATCGGGCACGGCGAGCGCACCGTGACGATCGAGGATGCAGCCGAGTTGCAGCTCGTGCAGCCGCACGTCGTCAGTCTGGAAACGCGCCCCGAAAATGCCGAAGGGCTCGGCGCCGTCACGCAGCGCGATCTCGTGCGCAACGCGTTGCGGATGCGCCCCGACCGCATCATTCTCGGCGAAACGCGCGGCCCCGAAGCCTTCGACGTGCTGCAGGCGATGAACACGGGCCACGACGGCTCGATGACCACCATCCACGCGAACACGCCGCGCGACGGCATCACGCGTCTGGAATCGATGGTGATGATGGCGAACGGCAACCTGCCGCTGCTGTCGATCCGCCGGCAGATCGCGAGCGCGGTGCACATGATCGTGCAGATCGAGCGCATGCGCGACGGCATGCGGCGCGTCACGCGCATCACCGAGCTGGTGGGCATGGAAGGCGACGTCATCATCACTCAGGATCTCTTCACCTTCCGCTACGATGCGAGCGCGTACAGCGAGGAAGTCAAAGGCGTGTTCGAAACGGGCGCCGTGCGGCCGGCCTTCGCCGCGCGCGCCGCTTATTACGGTCTCGAAGATGCGCTGCTGGAGGCGATGCGGCCATGAGCTCCGTCGATCTGATCACCTTCTGCGCGTTCGCCATCGTCCTGCTGCTCGGCATCATGCTGCTCGTGGTGCAGGACATGCGCAGACAGCGCCCCGATGCGCGCATCCAGGCGCGGGTGCAGGCCGCCTTCCCCGCGGCCGGCCCGAACGGACGCGAGACCCGTCATGACCACTCCGACCTTTTCACCTTCAGCCGCAACGACAACGTCGTGAGCCGCTGGTTCGCGCCGAAGATCGCGCGCCTCAAAACGGTGGCCGGCGCAAGCGGACTGCGCGCGGTGATCATCACGGCGGTCATTTCCGAGGTCCTTGCGCTGGTGATGTCGAAGCTGCTGCCGCTGCCCGCGCTCGCAACGCCGGTGCTCCTGATCGGCCTGCCCGTGCTCGGCGCGATCCAGGCGTACCGGTTTCTCGTCGAACGATTCAAGCGCCGTTTTCTGGACGGTTTTCCCGATCTCATCGACCTGATCGTGCGCGCCGTGCGCGCGGGCGTCCCGGTGACACACGTGATGGGCGTCGCGTCGAGCGAATGCCCGGAGCCGCTCAGGAGCGAATTCCGGTTGATGGGCGACGGAATCAAGGTGGGGCTCGACCTGGAAGAGGTGCTCGCCACCGCGGTCACGCGCATCGGCATCGCGGACTTCTCCTTCTTCTGCGTCTGCCTGCTGCTGCAGCGCGAGACCGGCGGGCAGCTCGGCGAAACGCTCGAGAATCTCGCGGGCATCGTGCGCAAGCGCCGCGAGATCCGTCAGAAAACCAAGGCGCTGACGGGCGAGGCGCGCATCACGACCAAGATTCTCGCGGCGGTGCCTTTCTTCATTCTGGGCAGCATGTTCATGCTCAACCGCCCGTATCTGATGGTGCTGTTCAAAACGCCCCCGGGCCAGAAAGTGCTGACGTGCGCCGCGATTTCGCTCACGGTGGGACTGAGCCTCGTTCACAAGATGTCGAAACTGGATACCGCGCGATGAGTCAGGACAGACTCGAAACACTCATCAACCTGCTGATGCTGCTCGCGCTCGTCGTCGCGATCGTGCTGTGGTGGGCGACCAAGCATGGCGGGACGCGCGGCCGCATCGCCGAGCGCACGCGGCAGGCCGCCGTCGTGCAGCGCAATGAAAGCGCGCTCGCCGAAGAAGACGACGACGAAGGCACCGTGGCGCGCCTCACGCAGCGCCTCGCGCGCCTGGGCGACCGGCTGCCGCTCTTCGATGCCAAATACCGCGCGAAGCTGCGCACGCAGATGGTCCGCAGCGGCTATCGCAGCCAGTCGGCGGTGTCCGTGCTGCTTGCGATCAAGTTCGTCGTCGGGCTCATCTGCGCCGCGTTCGCGGTGATGCTCGGCTCGCACATTCCCGTGGTCGGCGGCTATCCGGCGGTGCGGGGCATCATGATGCTGCTGGTGTTCGTGGTCGGCATGATCCTGCCGGAATACGTGATCGCCTTCTTCGCAGCGCGGCGGCGCAAGGCCATGGCGTCGTGCCTGCCCGATGCGCTCGATCTGCTCGTCATCTGCACGAACGCGGGCAACAGCCTCGGCGTCTCGATCCGGCGCGTTGCCGACGAGTTGAAGTCCATCTGCCCGCCGCTTTCCGGCGAGTTTTCGCTGACCGCCGACGAACTGAAGCTGTCCGGCGACAGCACGCGCGCGTTGCAGGCGCTCGCCGATCGCATCGATCTGCCGTCGATCCGCGCACTGATCTCCACGCTCACGCAATCGATGCGCTACGGCACGCCGATCACGCAGGCGCTGCGCACGCTGTCGCATACCGAACGGCTTGCGCACATCGTGTCGCTCGAAGAAAAGGCGGCCAAGCTCGCACCCAAGATGGCCGTGCCGATGATGATCTTCATTCTTCCCGCGGTGATGCTGATCGCCGCAGGCCCGGCCGTCATACAACTCATGAGCGTCTTTGCAAAGCAATGAAGACAACGCAGATGTCACTTCCCGGCATGCGCCGCCTCGGCCTCGCGGCGTGCTGTGCGACGCTCGTGATCGCCCTCGGCGCATGCACGACGACCACCCGCCAGAGCGTCGACAGCCGTCCCGTCATGCGCAATTCCGCGCCCAGCACGATGAGCGAGCTGCGCATCGCCGACACCGCGCTCGATTCGGGCAATGTCGAACTTGCCACCTCGCTCTATGAAAAAGCCGTGCAGGCGGACCCGCACTCGGTCGCGGGCCTCACGGGTCTCGGCAACACGCTCTACACGGTCGGCGACTTCACGCGCGCGGGCGTCTACTACGATCGCGCCAGCAAGGCCGACGCGAACGCGACCGCGCCGCTCATCGGACTCGCGCGCGTCGCCATGCGTCAGCGCCGCTTCGACGACGCCATCTCGACCTACCGGCGTCTGCTCGCGCTGACGCCCGACGACCCGCTCGCCTCGGCCGGGCTCGGCGCCGCGCTCGACCTGAGCGGCGATCACACGGGCGCGCAGGCCGTGCTGCGCGAGGCGCTCAGGAAGAATGTCGGGGATCCGCTGCTCTCCGTGAATCTTGGCCTGTCGCTGACGCTCTCCGGCGATCCGCGCGAAGGCGCAAACGTGCTGCTCGACGTGACGCGCTTTCCCGCCGCGCCGCCGCAGGCGCGCCAGGACCTCGCGCTCGCCTACGGGCTGCTCGGTAACCGCGAAGCGGCCGCAGAAATCCTGTCGCGCGATCTGCCGAAGGCATCGGTCGAGGACAATCTCCGTTACTACGACATTCAGCGCGAACTGATGTCCCGGCCCACGTCCGCGCAGCCCGCGGCGCCGTCCGCGATTCCGACGGCCCAGATGCAGACGACGCGCCTCAAATGAAAGCCGCCGCGCGCCGCCTTCCACGACCGCCGGGCGTCGCGACGCGGATCCTGCGCGACGAGCGCGGCATCGCGTCGATCGAATTCGCGTTCGTCGCCGTTATCGCGGTCATCCTCATCATCGGCACGATCGAGATCGCGCTGGAAATGATCGTCGATGCATCGGTGCAGGCGGCCGCGCAGGCGGCGTCTCGTGTGGGCCTGACAACGACCGCGCCGAGCACGGGTAGCCGCGCCCAGGAGGCGCAGAGGATCGTCGAGACGATCCTGGGTGGATGGAGGAACGCAAACGCGACCATCACGGTCACCGAACTGAACTACGGCAGCTACGGCTACGGCAATGTCGCTAGCTCGACCTACACGCCGACGCAGGACATGGGCGGATACGGCGACGTGGTCGCCTACAACATACAGCTCAGGATGCCCGGCATCACCGGCATACCGGCGATGTTCGGCGTGAACGAACTGATCTTCGAGCGCAATTTCATCGTGCAGAACGAAAAATGAGAACGACCAGCGAAACGGTGCGATCGATCTGCCGGAAGCTCACCCGCGTGCTGCGCTCGGATCGCGGCAGCGTGTCCATCGAGTTCGTCATCATCGTGCCGCTCATGCTGCTCGTGATGCTCGGCTTCACCGAGGTCTACTTGTACATGCGCGCGGTCAGCGCGGTCGATCGTACGGCCTTCACGCTCGCCAATACCATCGGTCAGATGACCTCGATCATCGCCGACAACAACGATACCGCCGATGCGAACAGCTACGCCTCGCTGTGGCAGGACGCGTTGCTGCTCGCCGCACCGTATCAGTTGAAGGACAACGGCATGGTCTACGTGACCTTCGTGTGCGATCCGGATTCCAGCGGCAAATGCAAGGACATGGATAACTCCATGACGACCGTCACGCCGAAGGTCCAGTGGTCGGCATCTCCGCCTTCATGGACCAACAGCAAGAGCTCGGGCATGGCGTCGAGGATTTCGGGCACGAGTCCGTTGCCCGCTTCGTGGCCTTTTCGCACGGGAGATTCGGCGATCATCGTGGAAGTATTCATGTCGTACAACCCGTTCACCATGAGCTCCAAATTGATCTCGGGGCTGCCGGGCCAGCAGACCGTGTACCGCCGCGTGTATGTGCGGCCGCGTGCGCCGAGAGCGTTCTTCTGACGTTCGCGTGGTCACGGACGTCCACATGGAATTCAAACGCAAAGGGTTCAGGCTCATGACGATTTCGTCGACGCTGCGCGCATGCAGCCGGCTGCCGCAAAGCGCAGGGGGCAGCGTCGCGATGATGTTCGCGATGTGCGCGAGCACCATGATCGGGTCCATGTGCGTGGCGCTCGATGCGATCGACTACGTGATGACGCAGGGCCGCATGCAGATGGCGCTCGATGCCGCCACGTTGTCGGCGGGCGTCGATCTCCAGCGCTATGGCAACACGCCGACCGGCACGAGCCTCTCCAACTGGCAGAAGGACGCGCGTGCGTACTACGACGCGAACAGTCCTTCCGGCATGATGGGCTTCACCATGCCCGACGGGCAGTTTTCCGCGACCGTATCGGGCGCGCCCGCTACCGGACAGACCATCGCGCTGTCGGCGTCGGGATCGCTGCCCTTGCTTGCGCCGAAGATTCTCAGCAAGACATCCGGTGGCGACTCCGGCACGGGTTCCGGCGGCGGAACGGCACCGCCGGATACTTCGACGGTATCGGCAAACAACACAGCCCTGCGGCTGCCGCAGAGCACGCTCGAACTCGTCATGGTGCTCGACAACACCGGCTCCATGAGAGACCCCGCGAACGGCAAGTCCGGCGCGACCAAGATGAGCGGACTGCAGGCTGCGGCCAACTCGCTGATCGGCGACCTGCTGCCGGGCGGAAGCACTTCCACCAGCAAGAACTTCATCGGCCTGGTGCCGTTCGCGAGCACCGTCAACACCACGGGCGCCCTGCCGTCCGGCGGCAGCTGGCTCAGCGCGACGCTGCCGAGCTACAACACGAGCGGCGTGACGACGGGCGCGTGGAGCGGCTGCCCGATCGAGCCGCGCACCAGCGGCAATCTCTCGCCCGAGGCGTACTCGCCGCTCGACACGCGCAAGTTCCAGCGTTACTACTACAACGTGCCGACGAGCAAGCTCAAGGTGGTCACCTATAGTTCGTCGACGCGGTACAGCGCGTGCAATACGTCGGGCAGTTCGTCGTCGACCGTCTCGAACGTGCCATTCACCATCGGCTCGTCGGGGTCGGCGAACAAGTGCAACAGCCCGAGCGGCGGCACGGGCACCGGCATCGGCACCCAGTTCGACGAGACCAACACGACCGGGCAGAACCTGACGCAGAACTCCGGCTGCCTCGCCACCTCGATGACCTTCCTCACGCAGAACGCCACCACGCTCACCACGGCCGTCAGCAAGATGACGCCGTCGGGCTCGACGATCATTCCGGTCGGCCTTCTGTGGGGCTGGCGCATGCTGGAGCCGTCGTGGTCGCAGAACGTAGCCGGCACGAAGAACGGCTGGATTTCGTCCGACCCGAGTCTGCCGAAGCCCACCGACGGCTCCGTGCAGAATCTTCAACGCGTGATGATCGTCCTCACCGACGGCCTCAACCAGATCGGCGCGGCGGGCTCGATTCCCAACACGCTGTATTTCAACGGCCTTTCGGGCGTGGGCACCAACAGCCTGTCGGCGCCGACCGTGATCCGGGCCGACGGCACCACGATGTCGAACGCGCTCACGGACTCGTCGGAGCTGCACGGCGGCAGTCCCATCGACGCTTCGAGCGGCAACAACGCGGGTTATCCCGACGACGCCAACTCCTACCAGCAGGCGATCTGCACGGCAATCAAGGTGCGCGGCATCACGATCTATTCGATTACGTTCGGCGCATCGGCATCCAGCTCGAGCGCACAGGTCACGATGCAGAACTGCGCGAGCCCGGGCAACTATTACCACGCGCCGGACAATACGACGCTCGACAACATCTTTCAGCAGATCGCCGGCAATCTGGGCGTGCTGCGTCTCACGAAATGACAGCTACCGCTTCGCTTCGTCGAATGAAGGCATCTCGATGTCCTTGCTCGCCGAACGCAAGTCATCGCGCGCCTCCTGCGCGAGCTTTTCATAACGCTTGCGAAAAACGGTGAGTTCCTTTTCGTCGAGCTCTTCGAGATCGAGCAGCGCGTTATGCGCCTTGTCGATCGCGCGAATGAGCTCATCGAGCTTGATCTGCATCGCGGCGGTGTCGCGGTTCTGCGTGTTCTGAATCAGGAAGACCATGAGGAACGTGACGATCGTCGTGGACGTATTGATGACGAGCTGCCATGTGTCGCTGAAATGAAAGAGCGGCCCCGATGCGGCCCAGACGATGACGAGCACCACCGCGGTCACGAAGGTCGATGCGTGCCCCGCCACTTGCGCGAGCCCATTCGAGAACTTGAGGAACCAAGAAGTCTTCATTCGGCGTCTCCTGATGGTCGGGTTGAATGCGGTTGCACGGCCGCGGCTAGAATACCGCTTGTGAACAAGAAGCCCAAACCCGTCGATTTTCACGCGCCGTCCGAGATCGTCGCGCAACGCCTCATCGGCGCGATCGTGACCGTCGACGGTGTCGGCGGCCGCATCGTCGAAACGGAAGCCTATGACCGGGAAGATCCCGCCTCGCACAGCTTCTCCGGGCCGACGCCGCGCAACGCGGTCATGTTCGGGCCGCCCGCCCATGCCTATGTCTACCGTTCCTACGGCATTCACTGGTGCCTGAATTTCGTGTGCCGCGAGGCCGGCCACGGCGCCGGGGTGCTGATTCGCGCGATCGAGCCGCTCGTCGGCATCGACGAAATGCGTGCGCGGCGCGGACTGGAGCCGCTCAAGCTTCTATGCTCGGGGCCGGGCCGCGCCGCGCAGGCGCTCGGCATCACGCACCGGAACAACGGCATGTCGCTGCTCGAAGCGCCGTTTCATATCGAGCCGCCCGAGGAAGACTTCCCGATCGTGCACGGACCGCGCATCGGCATCACCAAGGCGATGGACGTACCCTGGCGTTTCGGGCTTGCCGGTTCGAAGTTCGTCAGCAAGCCCTTTCCCAAGGCGTGATGCGTCAGTCCGCCGGACGCAGTTTCTTCACTTCTTCATCCGATGGCTGCACGCTCGCGCCATCGACATAACGGAACGACGTCATCACGCCCTTGCCGTCCTTCAGGCCCGTCACACCGACATACGCGCCCATCGTCGATTGATTGTCCTGCTTGCGGTACGTGATCGGGCCGAACGGCGTATCGACGGGCAAGCCCTTGAATGCGGCGGCGAGCTTGTCGGCATCGGGTGAGCCGGCTTTCTTCAGGCCGTTGGCGATCGACATCATCGCGGTATAGCCCACGACCGAGCCCAGGCGCGGATAGTCGTGATACTTCGCCTCGTAGGCGGCGACGAATTTCTTGTTCTCCGGGGTATCGATCGAATACCACGGATAGCCCGTGACGATCCAGCCGACCGGCGCTTCCTTGCCGAGCGGATCGAGATAATCCGGCTCGCCCGTCAGCAGCGACACGACCGCGCGATCCTTGAAGAGTCCGCGCGTGTTGCCCTCGCGGACGAACTTGCCGAGGTCGGCGCTGAACAGCACGTTGAAGATGGCGTCGGGCTTTGCATCGGCGAGCGCTTGCGTCACCGCGCCCGCATCGACGTTGCCGAGCGGGGTCGCCTGCTCCGCGACGAATTCCACATCCGGCTGCGCCGCCTTCAGCAGGCGCTTGAACGTGGCCACAGCCGACTGGCCGTACTCGTAGTTCGGATAGACGAGCGCCCAGCGCTTCTTCCTGAGCTTCGCGGCTTCGGGCACGAGCATCGCGACCTGCATGTACGTCGACGGGCGCAGACGATACGTGTACTTGTTGCCGTCCTGCCAGACGATCTTGTCGGTGAGCGGCTCGGCCGCGAGGAAGAAGATGCGCCGTTGCTTCGCAAAGTCCGCAAGCGCGAGGCCCGTATTCGACAGATAACCGCCGAACAACAACTTCACCTGCTCGCGCGCGACGAGTTCTTGCGCGACCCGAACCGTATCGCCGGGATTGCCGTTGTCATCGCGCGAGACGACTTCGAGCTTGTTGCCATTGATGCCGCCCGCCGCGTTGATCTCGTCGAGCGCCAGATTCCAGCCGTTCTTGTACGGCAGAAGAAATGCAGGCTGTGCCTTGTAGCTATTGATCTCGCCGATCTTGATGGTGTCGGCGTGCGCGGCGAATGCGAGACTCGCTGCAATGGCGGCGAGGGTTAAGCGCAGTGGCGTCATCGGGTTCTGTCCTCTCTGTTTAGATTCGATTCGTTCATACGCCAAGGAATTCGCGGCGCGCGGCATCGTCGCGGGCGAATGCGTTCATCGCGCCTTCATGGCGTATCTGGCCTCTTTCCAGCACATATACGCGGTCGCTGACGAGTTCCGCGAAGTGCAGGTTCTGTTCCGACAAAAGAATCGCGAGCCCTTCGCGCTTCAGTTCGAGAATCATATCGGCCATCTGTTCCACGATGACGGGCGCGACACCCTCCGAGGGCTCGTCGAGCAACACGAGGCGCGGATTGCCCATCAGCGTGCGCGATACCGTAAGCATCTGCTGCTCACCGCCGCTCATGCGGCTCGCGCGGCGGCCGCGCATTTCGCCGAGATTCGGGAACACGCGAAAGAGCTTTTCTGGCGTCCACAAGGGCGCATCGTCGCGCGGCGGCTGGCGGCCTGTGTCGAGATTCTCCATCACGGTCAGCTCGCCGAAAACGCGCCGGTCTTCCGGCACATACCCCAAGCCCCGTCGCGCGATGCGATAAGGCGCCATGCCCGCGATGCTCTCGCCCATGAACGACACCGTGCCCGATACGCGCGGCAGGAGTCCCATCACCGCTTTCATCGTCGTGGATTTACCCGCGCCGTTTCGGCCCATCAACGCGACCACTTCGCCGCGACCGACTTCGAAGCCGACGTCGAACAGGATCTGCGCGCGGCCATAGAACGCGTTGAGCGCGTCGACTTTCAGCAGCGTCATGTGGCTGCCCCCGTCTTCAACGCCGTGCGCGGCGCGAACGATGCACCCGTGCCGAGATAGACCTCACGCACGCGCGCGTCGTTGCGGATGGCTTCGGCATCGCCTTCTGCGATGAGGCGGCCGCGCGCGAGCACGATGAGCTTGTCCGCATGCGAAAACACCACGTCCATGCTGTGCTCGGTGAACAGCACGCCGATGTCGCGCTCTTTCGCGAGGCGCGCGGTGAGCGCCATCAGTTCATTGCGTTCCTGCGGCGCCATGCCCGCGGTCGGTTCGTCCATCAGAAGCAGCTTTGGACGATTCGCAAGCGCGATCGCCAGTTCGACGCGCTTCACGTCGCCGTATGCAAGCACCGCGCAACTGCGCTGCGCGTGCGCCGTCATGCCGACGAGATCGAGCAAGGCCATCGCTTCGGTTTCGCTGAATGACGCGACGCGCCCGAAAAGACGATAGATGCGCCGCTCGCGCGACAGCAACGCCATCTGCACGTTTTCGAGCACGGTCATGGAATTGAAGGTCGCGGCGATCTGGAATGTGCGGCCCACGCCGAGACGCCAGATATCGCGCGGACGCATGCCCGCGATATCGCGGCCGTCGAAACGAATCGCGCCCGCGCCCGGCTTGAGCTGACCGTTGATCATGTTGAAGCACGTCGACTTGCCCGCGCCGTTCGGGCCGATCAGCGCGAGCAACTGCCCTGCCTGAAGGTCGAACGATACGTCGTCGACGGCCTGCACGCCGTCGAACGACTTCGACAGATGCGCGATCGAAAGCAGCGTCATTGCGCCTCCGGGAAGAAGCGCTCGCGCACGAAGCCTGCGATGCCCTGCGGAAACGCGATGACGAGCACGAGGATCGTGGCACCGAGCAGCGCCTGCCAGTAGTCGGTCTGACGCGCGACGCTATCCTGCAGCCAGGTGAACACGCTCGCGCCGACGATCGGGCCCGTGAGCGTCTGGATGCCGCCGAGCAGGACCATCACGAGGCCATCGACGGAACGGCCCACGCTGATCGCTTCGGGCGAGATGTTGCCTTTCGAGAACGCGTAAAGCGAGCCCGCGAGTCCGCAGATGAGAGCGGCGACGACGAACGCGGCCCATTGCACGCGCGCGACATCGATGCCGATCGCTTCGGCGCGCAACGGCGAATCGCGACCCGCGCGCATCGCGAGGCCGAGCGGCGAGAAGATCATGCGGCGCAGCAGCCACACGCCGATCACCGCGAACACGAGCGTGAGGTAATAGAACGCGACAGGCGACGCAAGCCACGGCGACGGCCAGATGCCCAGTATGCCGTTGCTCCCGCCCGTCACGGCGTCCCATTGATAGACGACGGACCAGACGATTTGCGCGAACGCGAGCGTGAGCATCGCGAGATAGACACCCGAGAGGCGCACGCAGAACCAGCCGAACACGATCGCGCCGATGCCCGCGATCAACGGACCGAGCACGAGCGCGGCTTCCATCGGCAGCGCGAATACTTTGAGAAACAGTGCCGCGCCGTATGCACCGAGACCGAAGTACGCCGCGTGACCGAACGAGTGCATGCCGCCCGGCCCCATGATGAAGTGCAGGCTCGCCGCGAACAGCACCGCGATCATGATCTCGACGAACAGCACGGGCATGTACGGGAAAGCATCGGCGGCGAGCGGCGCCAGCGCAAGCGCGGTTACAGCGACAGCCGCGGCGATATTCATGTTGCGCGTGGCGGGACGCAAAGGCCGGTCCGCGGGCGCGGCAGTTCGTGCGATCGCCTGTGCGCGGCCGAAAAGTCCCCACGGACGCAGCACGAGCACGACGGCCATCACGACGAACTCCGCGACGAGCGTGAACTTCGACAACGAAAAGTCGATGCCCGCGATCGACACATGCCCGATGCCGATGCACATCGCCTTGATCTCGGCGATCAATAGCGCCGCGACGAACGCGCCCGGAATCGAACCCATGCCGCCGACCACGACGACGACGAACGCATTGCCGATGGTTTCGATATCCAGCGACAGATTCGCCGACATGCGGGGCACCTGCAGCGCGCCGCCGAGCCCAGCGAGCATCGCGCCCACGAAAAACACGCCAGTGAAGAGCCACGCCTGATTGACGCCGAGCGCCCCGAGCATTTCACGATCCGCGCTGGCCGCGCGCACGAGCGTGCCCCAGCGCGTGCGCGTGAGCGCATACCACAGCGCGAGCAGCACGAGCGGCCCGATGACGATCAACGCGAGATCGTAAGCGGGCAGCGCATGATCGAGCATCTGCACCGCCCCTTCCAGATGCGGCGCGCGCGGGCCGAACAGATCTTCCGGTCCCCACAGATAGAGCGCCGCATCGCGAATGATCAGCACCAGCGCGAATGTGGCCAGCAGATGAAACAGTTCGGGCGCGCGATAGATGCGCCTGAGCACGCTCACTTCGATCGCCGCGCCGATCCCGCCGACGACAAGCGCAGCGCCCAGCACCGACGCCCAGAAGCCCGCGACGCTTTCGCCGAAGCGGCTCGTCAGGCTATACGCGACATACACGCCGAGCATGTAGAGCGAGCCATGCGCGAAGTTGACGATGCGCGTGACCCCGAAGATCAGGGAGAGACCCGACGCGACAAGAAAGAGCGCGCAGGCATCGGCGAGGCCGTTGACGAGTTGGACGAGCAGGTTGGAGAGCATCGGGCTCTGTGGGCCGCTGTGGGCGTATCGGCTGAAAGAGCCGACATTATCGATGAATTGGGCAACATGCTCCCTTCTCGGCAAAATCGCCACATGTGCGCCCAATGGAAAAAACGTATTGACGGCGTTTATGTCTTGTATATGCTCATTGAAGGGCAATTGTCGGCATCTGCAATCGCTCTGCAAATCAACTCGCCAAACGAGTCTTATCGTGAAAGTCCAAAGCCCTCTGGCACGTCGGAGCCGCGGCTCCTGCGCCGATCGCTGCGGCAAGCTTCCCGATCGCCGCTTCCTGTCGGTTCTGACTGTCCTCTCGCGCCGCTGCGTGCGGCGTCGCAACGCCGTTTCCGCTCGCGCGTTCATCGCCGTCCATTGCGTCGGCGCCGCTTCGCTGCTGCCGTAGCGCCTCTTCCGTTCTTCCCTTCCTGACTGACGGGTCCGCGCGCGTGCGTCTGCACGCGTGAATGCGCGCGCCTTCCTTCTTTGCGCCTTTGCGATGCATCGCGAAGGCCGTGGAAGCATGCGCGCCTTTAAAACACGAGAACGACAATGGAACGCATCGACGAATTTCTTCGAAAGCATCACATCACTGAAGTTGAAGCCATCATTCCCGACATGGCGGGCACCGCGCGCGGGAAGATCATTCCGCGCAGCAAGTTCGAATCGGGCGAATCGATGCGCCTGCCGCAAGCCGTGATGATCCAGACGGTGACGGGCGACTATCCCGTCGATGGCAGCTTCACCGGCGTCACCGATCCCGACATGGTGTGCGTGCCCGATCCCGCGACGATCCGCCTGATTCCGTGGGCCGTCGATCCCACGGCGCAAGTCATCCACGATTGCGTGCATTTCGACGGCACGCCCGTCGCAATTTCGCCGCGACGCGTGTTGCGTGAAGTGCTGCGGAAATTCGCCGCGAAAGGCTGGCGTCCTGTCGTCGGGCCGGAACTGGAATTCTTTCTCGTCGATATGAACCGCGATCCCGATCTGCCCTTGCAGCCGCCCGTGGGCAGAACCGGGCGCGCGGAAACGGGACGTCAGGCGTACTCGATCGATGCGGTCAACGAGTTCGATCCGCTCTTCGAAGACATCTACGCGTATTGCGAAGTGCAGGAACTCGAAGTGGATACGCTGATTCACGAAGTGGGTGCGGCGCAGATGGAAATCAACTTCATGCATGGCGATGCGCTCAATCTCGCGGACCGTGTGTTTCTCTTCAAGCGCACGGTGCGCGAGGCGGCGCTGCGTCACAAGATGTATGCGACCTTCATGGCGAAGCCGATGGAGAACGAGCCCGGCTCGGCGATGCATGTTCATCAGAGCGTGGTCGATGAAGACACCGGACGCAATCTCTTCACGAATCGAGAAGGCGAACCGACGGGCCTCTTCTATAGCTACGTCGCGGGCCTGCAGAAATACACGCCCGCGCTCATGCCGATTTTCGCGCCTTACATCAATTCGTATCGCAGGCTATCGCGCTTCATGGCCGCGCCCATCAACGTGCAATGGGGCTACGACAACCGCACCGTGGGATTTCGCGTGCCGCATGCGTCGCCGCAGGCGCGGCGCATCGAGAATCGCATACCGGGCGTGGACTGCAATCCTTATCTCGCGATCGCGGCGACACTGGCCGCGGGTTATCTCGGCATGACGCAGCATCTGGAGCCGACCGAGCCGCTCGCGAGCGACGGCTATCGCCAGCCGTATCAGTTGCCGCGCAATCTCGATGAGGGTCTCACGTTGATGGGTGCATGCGAGCCGCTCGCCGACATGTTCGGCGAGAAGTTCGTGCGCGCCTATCTCGCGTTGAAGGAGACCGAATACGAAGCGTTCTTCCGCGTGATCAGTTCGTGGGAACGCAAGCATCTGCTGCTGCACGTTTGAAGGAGACGACGACATGAACGATCGAATCGATTCGACGGCACATTACCGCGCGCTCGATGCCGCGCATCATCTGCATCCTTTCTCCGATATGAGCGCCCTCAATCGAACGGGCAGCCGCGTGATCGTACAGGCCGAGGGCGTGTATCTCCGGGACTCGGAGGGCAATCGCATCATCGATGGCATGGCCGGATTGTGGTGTGTGAACGTGGGCTATGGACGACGCGAACTCGCCGACGCCGCGATGAAGCAGATGCAGGAACTGCCCTACTACAACACCTTCTTCAAGACGACGCATCCGCCGGTGATCGAATTGTCCGCGCTGCTCGCGGCGCTCACGCCTGCGAAGTTCAATCGCTTTCTCTACTGCAACAGCGGCTCGGAAGCCAACGATACCGCGCTGCGCGCGGTGCATCGCTATTGGGCCGTGCAAGGCCGGCCGATGAAGCGTCATGTCATTGCGCGCACGAATGCGTATCACGGCTCGACCATCGCGGGCGCGACGCTCGGTGGCATGAATTACATGCACGAGCAGATGCCCTCGAAGATGGAGCATGTCGCGCATATCGGTCAGCCTTACTGGTTCGGCGAAGGCGGCGCAATGAGTGCGGAAGCGTTCGGCATCGCGCGTGCGCGTCAGCTCGAAGAAAAGATCCTCGAACTGGGCGCGGCGAACGTCGCAGCGTTCATCGGCGAGCCGTTTCAAGGCGCGGGCGGCGTCATCTTTCCGCCATCGAGCTACTGGCCTGAAATCGAACGCATCTGCCGCAAGCATGATGTGCTGCTGATCGCTGATGAGGTTATCGGCGGATTCGGGCGCACGGGCGAATGGTTCGCGCACGAGCATTTCGGTTTCGAGCCGGATGTCATCACGATGGCCAAAGGCCTCACGAGCGGCTATGTGCCGATGGGCGCGGTCGGGCTGTCGGATCGCATCGCGGATGCCATCGTGAACAGCGGCGAGTTCAATCACGGCTTCACGTATTCGGGGCATCCGGTTGCGGCCGCGGTCGCGGTGGCCAATCTGAAGCTGTTGCGCGACGAAGGCATCGTCGCGCACGTCAAGCACCATGCGGGGCCGTATTTCCAGAAGCGCCTGCGTGAGGCGTTAGGCGATCATCCGATCGTCGGCGAGATTGCGGGCGCGGGTCTCGTTGCGGGGATTCAGCTTGCCGAAGATCGTGCGACGAGGAAGCGCTTTTTGAATGGCGACGATATCGGCACGATATGCCGTGACTTCTGTTTCGCGGGCAATCTCGTGATGCGCGCGAGTCACGATCGGATGTTGTTGTCGCCGCCGCTCGTCGTCACGCACGACGAGATAGACGAGATAGTCGACAAAGCCAGAGCCGCGATCGACGCAACGGCGCGTCAAATCAGGAACGCCGCGTAGCGAAGTGGTCCGCCGCCATGTGCCTGAAGGCCGTGACGGCGGGATTGTCCTGATCGGAACGCCACGCCATGCTCATTTCGGCCTGCACGGTATTGCCGGCGATTTCCCTGAACTCGACATTGTCGTAGTGAAATCGTTGCGATGACGCGGGCAGGATCGAAACGCCCAATCCCGCCCGAACGAGCGACAGAATGGTCGGCGTCTGATCGATGTATTGCGTGAAATGCGGCTTCACTTCATCGGCCACGAGCATGCTCACGATGCGGTCATGAAAGTATTTGCCGTGCGTGGGTGAATGCATGATGAAGGCCTGCTCGTTCAACTGCGCGAGTTCGAGTCGATCGAAGCGGCACAACGCGTGTCCCGCCGGCAGCGCGACGATCATCGGCTCACGGTCGACGAGAAGGAACTGCACTTTCTGCCGCGACGGCAGCGGCCGCATGAAGCCCAGATCGATTGCGTTTGCCTCGAAAGCCTCGATCTGCGCGACGGAAATCATTTCGAGCAGGACGACGTCGATATCCGGCAAATCCCGCTTCGCCGCGACGAGCAATTCGGGTATCAACTCATAGCCCGCGGCGCCCGTGAAGCCGATGCGCACGCGCCCGGTCTTGCCTTTGCTCGCACGACGCACCGTGCTTTCGGCCTGCTCGGAGAGATTGAGCAGGCGCGTCGCATCCGCGAGAAACACGCGCCCTTCCGTGGTCAGCCTGACCGTGCGCCCGACGCGCTCGAACAGCTTCACGCCGAGATTTTCTTCGAGCAGATGAATCTGCCTGGAAAGCGGCGGCTGTGTCATGTTGAGCAATGCGGCCGCGCGCCGGAAGTTCAGCTCCGTCGCGGCAGCGACGAAGCAACGCACTTGTCCGAGATCGAGCATTCGTAATCGACGTTGAAGTGATAGCCGATCATTATATGTTCGCCCCGGACGGCTTCATGCGCACGCGTCAGGTCGTGAGGCTGCCATCGGGACGCTGACCCGCGAGACCTTGCGCGAGACTCGCGAGC
This sequence comes from Caballeronia sp. INML2, assembly GCF_023631365.1. NCBI lineage: Bacteria > Pseudomonadati > Pseudomonadota > Betaproteobacteria > Burkholderiales > Burkholderiaceae > Caballeronia > Caballeronia sp. INML2. The sequence continues at coordinate 214,083 of NZ_JALQDH010000049.1, forward strand.
ACCATCTCGCCCATCGCCGTGCGCGATTCCACCGTCGCGCTCGCGCGATGCGCCTGCAGCACGACGCGGTCCATATCGAACAGTTCGGCCGGCACGTTCGGTTCATCGACGAACACGTCGAGGCCCGCGCCCGCGATCGTGCCACGCGACAGCGCTTCGACGAGGTCGCTTTCCACGACGAGCTTGCCGCGCGCAATGTTGATGAGATAACCCTCCTTGCCCAATGCATCGAGCACCGCTGCGTTCACGATGCCTTTGGCCTTATCGGCCGCGGCGGCCAGCACGAGAATGTCGCTTTCGCGTGCGAGCGAGAGCAGATCCGGCACGAAGCGATAGTCGCTATCGTCCATGCGGCGCATATCGGTATAAGCGATCGGGCAGTTGAATGCGGCTGCGCGCTGCGCGATCGCGCGACCCACTTTGCCGAGGCCCACGATTCCCACGCGCTTGCCGCTGAAACGGCGCGACAGCGGGATCGCGCCGGGGTTCGGGTTCTTCACCCATTTGCCGGTCTTCACGAAATCGTTGCCGGGGCAGATCTCGCGCAGCACGGCGAGGATCAAACCAATCGCGAGATCGGCGACATCTTCGGTCAGCGCGCCGAACGTGCCCGTCACTGGAAGGCCGCGCGAGCGTGCGAATTCGAGATCGACCGCATCGGTGCCGACACCGTTCACCGCGATCACCTGCAACGCGGGCAAGCGCTCGATGAGATCGTTCGAGATGCCCGTATGCCCGCCGGTGATCACGCCGCGAATCGAGGCGCCATGCTCACGGATATACGCGTCCTTATCCTCCTTTTCGAAGAGGCGATGCATCGTATAGAGCGCATCCAGCTTTTCGTTGATGGCCGGTACGAGGATCGGGTTCAGTTGCAGAATGCTCGGCTTCAATTCGCGTGCTCCATGATGTTCGTTTCCGATGTGGAGCGCATGATGTCTGCTTTTGCCGGACACGTCCAATCCCAAAAGGCTATCAATTGATCCACGTATCGACGCATGACCGGCAGTGTTCTTATCGATTCAATTCGGGAATCAGGTAATAGCAATAAAAGATTGGACGCTCTTGCGCACCATCCCCACAATTCGAAGCATAAGAAGGCATATCGACAATAAAGCCTTGAAAATGACATCGGAGACAACAGCGTGAGCCTGCGCCCTACCCGCTTCCCATTCATTCGCCTCCTTCAAGCCGCAGCGCATGCACCACGGGAGGCGTCGCGATGAACAACGCTGACGGCATCATTGCGCCCTCGAAGGCGGAACCTTTCGCGGAGAAGCCCACGAAACACCGTTGGGTCGTGATGGGACTGATCTTCTGCATCTGGGCCATCGCATGTGCGGACCGCGCCAACTTCGGCATCGCGCTGCCGTATCTGAAGAAGGAATATCACATCACCAATACCGAAGCCGGTCTGATCGTCAGCCTGTTTTCGTTCGCGTATGGCTTCGTGCAGATTCCCGTTGGACTGCTTTACAAGCGACTCGGCAACAAAACGACGGGCTTGCTGTTCTCGGTCTTCATGATCCTCACTTCCGTGTTCACCGGATTGATGGGCACCACGTCGTCGGTAATCTTGCTGATGACGTATCGCGTGGGGCTCGGCTTGTCGGAAGGGCCGCTCGGCATCGGCTGCACGAACGTCATCAATCGCTGGTTTCCCGCGAAGGAAAAAGGCACGGCCACCGGCCTGTGGATCGCGGCATCGAAGCTCGGGCCGCTGATCGTGCCTTCGGTATGCATCATCGTGATTCAGTTGTGGGGATGGCGGGAGATCTTCTATGTGTTCGCGGTGCCGGGGATTCTGCTCGCCGTGGTGTGGATGTTCTTCGTCACCAACTCGCCCGGCGAGAACCGTTTCTGCTCGCCCGCCGAGCGCCGTTACATCGCCGATGAAACAATCGTCGGCGGCAATAGCGGCAAGTCGCTGTCCCGCGCGCACATGACGCCGATGCCCCGGCTCGACGCGATCAATCGCACGAAGCGCGTGCCGCAACTCGAGACGATTCGCCAGGTCTTCGGCTCGTGGAACATCTTCGGCATCGCGCTCGGTTATGGCTGCATGATCGGCATCAGCAATATTTTCATCTCGTGGATTCCCACGTATCTCGTCACCGTGAAAGGCTTCGCTTCAGTGAAGATGGGCTTTCTCGCCTCGGCGCCTTTCATCGGCGCGGTCGCGGGCAACATGCTTGGCGGCATCATCTCGGACCGCCTGCTCGGCGGCCGCCGCAAGCCCATGATGATGCTCGGCGCGCTCGGCACGATGATCATGACGTTCCTGTTGATAGATGCGCCCGATAGCGTCGCTTATCTCGGTGCAGCCCTCATGCTGGCGGGCCTCATGCTAGGCATCGGCTTCGCGGGTTACTCCGCATATCCGATGGGTCTCGCGACCAAAGCAACGTACCCGACGGCGTTCGGTATCGTGAACTCGCTGGGGCAGATCGGCGGCGCATGCGCCCCGCTCGCGGTCGGCCTGCTGCTCGACAGCTATAGCTGGACCGCCGTTTTTCTCTACATGGTCGGGACGTCGACGCTATGCCTGTTGTTGCTCTTCAGCGTGGTCGAGCCGATAGCCGGCGAGACGCAGTCCGCGAAGTAATCGTATCGATCACACGAATCGCGCCGCTTGATACGGCGCGATTCGTATCTCAGACTCGCATTCAAAGTCCGTTCTCGACCATATCGAGCAAGCGCCCGGCAAGCGGCTCGATCTGCGCGCGCTTCAATCCCTGCAACGGGCCTTCGATCACGAGCAGCGCGAAACCATGCACCGCGCTCCACGCGAGATATTCCGCTTCGGGCCTGCGCTTCGCATCGAGTGCGCCCGCGTCCACCATGTCATCCAGCGCCCGGCTGAGCAACTGAAAGGGATCGAGTCCGCTCGGCCCTGCGCCATACGGCTCATCATGTTCCGCCCATTCCGCTTGCGGCGCTGCGAAGGCCGTACGAAAAAGACCCGTCTCCGTCTGCGCAAAACGCAGATAACCCGTGCCGATAGCCCGCAATCCCGCGCGCGCCGCATCGGCGCGGCGGCGCTTTTTTGGGCGCGCGGCCAGTTCCTCTTCCATTGCCTGCGCGACGAACGACAGCGCCGCCGAGCGCACCGCCGATAGCAATTCCTGACGGCTCTCGAAGTGACGATAGGCCGCGTTCGGAACGACGCCTGCCCGACGCGTCGCCTCGCGCAGGACGATCGCATCCGGCCCGCCTTCGCGCGCCAGTTCGATGCCCGCTTCGATCAGCGCGCGTCGCAAATCCCCATGCCGGTAAGTACTGCGCGGCTTGCCATTTGTCATTTCGATTCGTTGGGCTTTCCATATGTGGACACTGTCCATTATCTCTGCTACTTTTTGTGGACGGTGTCCACAACGAGAAAAATAATTCCGCTTCGGTGCTTGCCGTTGCATTGTCACGACGCGGCGGCATCGTGTGCGATGTGGGTCGTCATACGGAAGGAGGCAGCCATGACAAAGCCGAACGATCGTGCGCAGTCGGATGAAAATGTCGCGCGCATTCGCGAACTGATCGAAGCGTGGCGACAGGCGGTGCTCGCGAAAGACGTCGAGGCACTCGTGAGCCACTACGCGCCGGATGTCGTCGTGTTCGATGTCGTGCCGCCCGCGTCTATCCAGGGCATCGCGCACTATCGCGAGAACTGGCAGCGCTGGTTCGACAGCATGAAAGGCCCGCTTGCGTTCGAGATGCGGGAAGTGGAAGTGGCCGCGAGCGGCGATCTGGCTTATGCGCACTCCGTCAACCGGGTCGCCGTGGGCGAGCAGGAGGACATCGTGCGCGCCACCGTGTGCTTCAGAAAGATCGACGGTGACTGGCGCGTCGTGCACGAGCACGCATCAGTGCCGCTCACGATGGATATGGACCCTGACGAGAAGTCATAACTCAAGGAGCAGACATGCAAGTGCAACCCTATTTGTTTTTCGAAGGCCGCTGCGAAGAGGCGATCACGTTCTATCGCGAGAGTCTGGGCGCGCAAGTCGTCATGATGATGCGCTACAGCGAAAACCCGGAAGCCGGCAAGGCTGAGACGGCCAGCGGCTGCGGCATTCCGCCGGGATCGGAAAACAAGATCATGCACTCGGCGTTCACCATCGGCGATTCCATGCTGATGGGTTCCGACGGCATGTGCAGCGGCAAGCCGGACTTCAAGGGCGTATCGCTCTCGCTCACGGCAAACGACGAACAGCAGGCGGAGAAATACTTCAACGCGCTGTCCAACGGCGGGCAGGTGCAAATGCCGATGACCCAAACGTTCTTCGCCAAGCGCTTCGGCATGGTGGCCGACAAGTTCGGCGTTTCATGGATGGTGCTCGGCGGCGTGGAAGGCAAGCCCGCGTGATCGTCAACTGTAGCACCGTCTGGAACGGGTCTTGCGCGCCTTTCACCGCATCAATTCGAAAGGAGCCGTGACATGAGCAACTATGCCGGACGTTCTCAGGAAGACCGCATCGCGCAGCGCAAGGGCAAGCAGCCAACTTCGCAGGAACAGCCGGGCGGGCCCATGGCCGAGCCCGGCACGGAACCCGACAAGGATCACAGCAGCGGCCAGTTGTCAGAGGAAGGCAAGCAGGCATGGCGCACGGGTTCAGGCATCGATGGAGGCGGAAAAACCTGACACGTATATCGACCTTCGGAAACGTGGAACAATGGCGGGGTGCCAGATGCACTAATTGCACCTTGATGACAGGAGCTTTCGATGAGCGCCCCGCGCAAAAACCATCTTTCAGGCTCGGACATGCCAGCTGACCCAGCCGATCGTCCGACCCGCGAGGAAGCCGAAGCCGCCGTGCGTGTTCTGTTGCGCTGGGCCGGCGACGACCCGAGGCGCGAAGGCCTGCTCGACACACCAGGCCGCGTCGTGCGCGCGTATGAAGAGTTCTTCGCGGGTTATACGCAAAATCCGCACGATATTCTCGCGCGTACGTTTTCCGAAGTGCAGGGCTATGACGAGATGATCGTCCTGAAGGACATTCGTTTCGAAAGCTATTGCGAGCATCACATGGTGCCGATCATCGGGCGCGCGCACGTTGCGTATCTGCCCAACAAGCGCGTTGTCGGCATTTCGAAGCTCGCGCGTCTCGTCGATGCCTTCGCGAAGCGTCTGCAGATTCAGGAGAAGATGACCGCGCAGATCGCGGATACGCTCAACGAAGTGCTGCAGCCGCTCGGCGTCGGCGTGATTCTCGAAGCCGCGCATCAGTGCATGTCGACGCGCGGCGTGCACAAGGCGGGCGTGTCGATGGTCACGTCGCGCATGCTCGGATCGTTTCGCGACGATCCATCGACGCGGCGCGAATTTCTTTCCATCGTCAGCGATCAGAGCGCGTTCAGCGTGTCGAATACATAAGGCCGCCAGCCAAAACGGACACGCAAAAAGAAAAGGGCCTCGCGGCCCTTTTGTCATTTATGCGCCGAAGCCATTGCCGGGCGCATCTGGCCCGCTGCCCTCGCGGATCTTGCCCTGCGACACGTTGCTCCCCGGCGGCACGCTGTGCGTGAGCCACACGTTGCCGCCGATCACCGAGCCTTTGCCGATGGTCACGCGCCCGAGAATCGTCGCGCCCGCGTAGATGACGACATCGTCCTCGACGATCGGATGCCGCGCGTTGCCCTTGACGAGCGAGCCATCGCTCATCGATGGAAAGCTCTTCGCGCCGAGCGTCACGGCCTGATAGACGCGCACATGTTGCCCGATCACCGCTGTCTCGCCGATCACCACGCCCGTGCCGTGATCGATGAAGAAACTCGGCCCGATAGTGGCGCCCGGATGAATGTCGATGCCCGTCAGCGAATGCGCGATCTCGTTGATGAAGCGTGCCAGCAGCGGCACGCCGAGCTTGTGCAACGCGTGCGCGAGGCGATGATGCGTCATCGCCCACACGCCCGGATAGCACAGCAGAATCTCGGTGACGTGCTGCGCGGCCGGATCGCCCGTGAAGGCGGCCTGAATATCGCTGACCAGTAACGCGCGGATCTGCGGCAACTGCGAGCCGAATTCACGCGCGATCGCAAAGGCTTGCGCGGAGAGCGTGGCATCGTCGGTATCGCGATGCTCGGGCAGGAAGCGCAGCGCGCGGCGAATCTGTTCGTGCAGCAGGCGCAAGGTGCTTTCGAGCGTCTGGCCGACGTAGTAATCGACGCTTTCGTCGGTCAGATCCGGCGCGCCGTAATGCGTGGGAAAGAGCGCCGAGCGCAAGCCGTTGACGATCTTCACGATCGCCTCGCGCGACGGCAACTCGCGTATGCCGAGCGGATGCCGTGTGCGATGCAGTTCTTCGCGCGACTGGCGCAGATCCGCGACGATGTGAGCGAGACCCCACTCCTGAGCCGTGTCACGTGTATTGTCTCGGGATGTTTCGAGGGGCGGTACGATGCCGGGCGTGGGCGTGTTCTGCATGTCGGCCATGAAGCAAGAGAAGCGGCCGTCGCACTCGCGCACGACGGGGGAAACTTCAAGAGTAACCGGTTTTGCAGAAGCCTGCCGCCCGCGGCCCGTGCGTTTGCGTGCACGCGGTTTCATCGGGACATCGCTCAGACGGTTACGTTGCTTGCGTCGATCCAGCGCACGGCCCAGTCGCGCGCGTGCGCGATGGCATCGCCCTCGTTGCAAAATCGCAAGTCGGACGGAAAGAAGCGGTTCGCGACGAGCTCGCCATCGCTCGATCGCGAGATCACCACATACGGCTGGTAGCTGCCATCTCCGGCCCGGGCGGGCGCGCAGTTTAGAAGGTAGCCTCGATGTGAAAAGGCTGCATCGTGTTGCATGAGTCACCTGTGTGAAAGTGCCCTGCTCGTTCGAATCGCATTGCTCTTCTTCGACGGCAACGAAACGCGCCCTCCTTGTTGCTCGCGTCTCCACAGTTGCACTTTGCCGCCGACAGGTTCCAAATAATACTTGCAGGAAATAGGCTTGGGGACGAAAAAAAAACCCGAAATTTTGGGTGTCCGTTAAGGCGCCCTCCGGCAAGGCTCGCGGTTCCGTCGCCAAATATCCGGAACGAGTCTTGCATCGGGGCTTGTCAGTTCATGTCCAACGGAGCAACGCGATGAACAACGCTGAATCGAACCAGACGCAGACGCAGGAGAAGCAAAAGGATCAGGTCGCCGAGAGCCCGATCAAAACGCCCGCTGCCGAAACCGCGCACGTCAAGATGAGCGACGCGACGAAGGCCGCGTCGGGCGGAGAGGCCCACGCGGGCGCGGGCGCGGCCGTGAAAACGGAAAGGACGAAGGAAGGCATGCATGTGGGTCCGCAGGGTTTCTATGAAAAGCCCCCGCGCGGCGTCGATGTCGCCAACGATGACGGGCTCGACGACACCGTCGATGCCGACGCGAAGAGCATTCATGCAAGGCGCGAAGGGGAAATGCTCGCACGCGAGCCAGACACAGTAATCAATTCGAATGCGACGACGGTGAACTTCGTGCCCGAACCCGGCGACGGACTCGGCGGTTTCGACAGCCGTCCGGGGCGCAACGGCGTGCTGCTCGCGCTCGAGCGCGGCTATCACCTGATCGATCGCGGCATGGTTGCGCCGACTGTGCCCGAGGTCGAAGACAAGGTCCGCTTCGAAGCACGCGACGCGCACGGCCATACACTGCGCGGCCGCAAGCACTATGCGCTCAATCACTTGCGCCCCTCGCGGCTATTCGAACTCAAGCGCGGCTGAGGTGTATGAGGGCCGCGCATACATCAAGCAAAGAGCCGCATGGAATATGCGGCTCTTTTTTGTTCAAAGTGCTTTCAGTCTTGCTTTCAGCCTTCCTTCTTTTCGTCCTTGTCCTGATCGGGTTCGATGCGCGTCACGCCGCCCGTCGCGGGCGGATCGCTTGCGGGAAAGGTATCTTCGACAGCCTTGTCGACATCGTCTTCGTCACGTTCCGAATGAGGATGCTGTTCCTTCACGTTGCTCATTGTCGCTCCTGTGGTTGTGCGCCCCGTTCACATGATGCGCAGCAATACGCGTTCCCCGACCTGGCACGGCGTATGCGCATAGGCACCGCCAGCGAAGCGCCGCATTGCGGCACAAGCGATTGCGGGCGACAAGACGACCGACCAAGGTCTCGAATCGATAAAAGGGGAAAGACAAAATGACGACCATTCACGCGTACGACGCCTGTCCGTCAGAATCCGCTGAAGGCGCGCCGCTTCCGACCACGACCCGCCACATCGTCACGCCCGAACAGCGCTTCACATCCGCAATCGCATGTCTCGGTGCGGCCTACGCGCTCTCCTGGGCGGAGTTTGCGCTGACGCTCGCGATTGGCCTTCCCGGCGATGCGTCGAGTCATCCGCTCGCGGCATCGATTGCGTCGCGCGTGCTGGTCGGCCTGCTTTACGTGTGCGTCGCGTCGCGGCTGCAATGGGCGCGCTGGCTTGCCATCGCGATCGGTTTCGTTTCGGTCGCGCTCGTTGCGCCCACGCTCGCGTTGCAATGGCATGTGTTCCCGGCGGCCGCGTTCGTGTCCGGCGCGGGACTCGTCTGCAAGTTCGCGGCATCGCTGTATCTCCTTTCGCCGATGCCACCGCGCCTCGCGCCCCGATAGCAATACCGCAGCGTTTCGCTGGCAATTCGAAACGCCCCGTTTGCAATCCTTGAAGCGGGCGCGCCTTTTTCGCGCGTCCGCTCGCTCGCACAATGCAAAGTTCATCAACCGTTGCGAGTCCAGTCATGAAAATCGCTGTCATCGGTGCAACCGGCACGGTCGGCCGGGCGGTCGCCGCCGAACTCAAAGCCCGTCACGAAGTCTTCGAAATCGGCGCCACGCGCGGTGCGCATCGCGTCGATCTGCTCGATCTCGTCAGCATCAAGCGGCTCTTCGATGAAATCGGCCACGTGGATGCGATCGTCGCGACCGCCGGTCACGTGCATTTCGGCCCGCTGATGAAGATGACGCCCGAGCAGTTCCGGCTCGGCCTCGACGACAAGCTGATGGGTCAGGTCAATCTCGTGCTCACCGCGCGCGACTATCTGAACGACGGCGGCTCGTTTACGCTTACGAGCGGCATCGTCGGCGCGGCGCCGATCCGTGAAGGCGCGAGCGCGGCGGCCGTGAACGGCGCGATCGAAGGCTTCGTCCGCGGCGCGGCGATCGAGCTGCCGCGCGGCCTGCGTATCAACGCCGTGAGCCCGACGATGCTCGAAGAAGCGCGCGAAAGCTTCGGTCCGTATTTCCGCGGCTTCGAGGCGGCGAGCGGCGCGCGCGTGGCGCTGGCGTACAGCCGCAGCGTCGAGGGCGCGGAGACCGGGCGTATCTACAACGTGCACTGACACTGACAGACGCGAAGTGTGCATGGAGCGCGGCGCGTCGATCGCTTATGCTCGGCGGATCACGAAGGCCTTGGAGCGGCGCGATGCAGTGGACCCGGGACGAATATCGACTGAGCACGGACATCGACGAGTTCGACTTCGATGTCGTGCACCGTTACCTGAGCGAAGTGGCGTATTGGTCGCCGGGCATCGCGCGTGAGAAGGTCGAGCGCGCCGCGCGTCATTCGCTCGCGTTCGGGCTTTTTCGCGGCGGCGCGCAGATCGGCTACGCGCGCATGATCACCGACACCGCGACCTTCGCCTATCTCGCCGACGTCTTCGTGCTGCCCGAGCATCAGGGCGCGGGCCTCGGAAAGTGGATGATGCAGTGCGTGATGGCGCATCCCGACCTGCAGGGACTGCGCCGCATGATGCTCGTCACATCCGACGCGCACGGGCTCTACGCGCGGCACGGATTCGCCGCGAGCAGGCATCCCGAACGCATCATGGAAAAGATCGCGAAGGCTTAGCCGCCCCTCACGCCCTGTGTGTTGACGTAAAGCGAATAGAGCCCATGGCTCGCCGCCATGAACAGGCGATTGCGATGCCGCCCGCCGAAGCACACGTTCGCGCAGCGCTCCGGTAAATCGATATGGCCGATCGCCTCGCCTTGCGGGGTGAACACGCGCACGCCGTCCAGCTCGGCGTCGCCCATGCCCCAGCCGCACCACAGATTGCCGTGAATGTCGAGGCGAAAGCCATCGGGGGTGCCCGCTCCCGCATCGATCAGCGCACGCGGCTCGCCGAGTTTTCGGCCGCCGTCGAGCACGTCGAACGCGTAGATCTTGCGCGGCGTCGCGCGCGATTCGACGACGTACAGCACCGATTCGTCCGGCGAGAACGCGAGTCCGTTCGGACCGACGAAAGCGTCGATCATCATCGTGATTTCGCCGCTTCGGCCATCGACGCGATACACGCACGGCTTCAACTGCGCTTCGTGCTTCTCGCCTTCATAAAAGCCGTCGATGCCGAAGGTCGGATCGGTGAACCAGATCGAGCCATCCGACTTCACGACGACATCGTTCGGCGAATTCAACGGCTTGCCGTCGTAGCTGTCGGCGATCACGGTGATGGAGCCGTCGTATTCGGTACGCGTCACGCGCCGCGCCAGATGCTCGCAGGTCACGAGCCGGCCTTCGCGGTCGCGCGTGTTGCCGTTCGCGTTGTTCGACGGCTTGCGAAACACGCCGACCTGACCGCTTTCCTCGTCCCATCGCAGGATGCGGTTGTTCGGGATGTCGCTCCAGAGCAGATAGCGGCCGTCGCCGAACCAGACCGGCCCTTCCGACCAGCGCGCGCCCTGATAAAGACATTCCACCGACGCCGATGCGATGCGCAGCGCATTGAAGCGCGGGTCCAGCACGCGCACTGAGGGGTCGGGGTAGCGGCGCGAGTCGCTTGTCATGTGGGTTCATCTCCTTTTATGGATTTTTTGCAAACGCATTCTATTCGCTGCGCGGATCAATTCGGTCCGAGCTGGCCATCGCGCAAGCGCCAGAGCGACAGTGGATTGTCATCTGCCAGCGCCTCGGGCAACAGCGCCGCCGGCAAATCCTGATAACACACCGGCCGCAGAAAGCGTTCGATCGCCATCGCGCCGACCGAGGTCGAGCGGCTGTCGGAGGTCGCCGGATAGGGGCCGCCGTGCACCATTGCGTAGGACACTTCGACGCCCGTCGGAAAGCCGTTCGCGAGAATCCGCCCGGCCTTGCGCTCGAGCACCGGCAAGAGCCGCCGCGCGAGCTCTACATCGTCTTGCTCCATCAGGAGCGTGGCCGTCAGTTGACCCTCGAGACCGCGCGCGACGAGAATCATCTCGTCCTCGTCGCGGCATACGACGATCACCGAGGTCGGCCCGAAAATCTCCTCCGCCAGTTGCGGCTTCGCCAGAAACTCCTCCGCGCTCACGCGATACAGCGCCGGCAGCGCGCCGCTCGACGCCTCGCTCTTTTCACCCGTCGCAATGCGCTTCGCGGACGCATCGCGTTGCTTGACGCCGTCCTCGTAGGCCGCGGCGATGCCCGCCGTGAGCATCGTCTGCGTGCTCTTCTTTTCGATCGCCGCCGCGGCGTTGTCGATGAAGTCATCGAGATCCGGATCCGCGAGCCCGATCACGAGGCCCGGATTCGTGCAAAACTGGCCGACGCCGAGCGTGACCGAATCGATATAGCCCGCCGCCAGCGTATCGCCGCGCGCCGCCAGCGCGCCCGGCAGCGCGAATACCGGATTGACACTGCTCATCTCGGCGAAAACGGGTATCGGCACAGGGCGCTTCGCCGCGATATCGACGAGCGCCAGCCCGCCGCGCCGCGAACCGGTGAAGCCGACCGCCTGGATCGCCGGATGCGCGACGAGCGCCTCGCCGATTGCATTGCCCGCGCCGACGACGAGCGAAAACGTCCCCTCTGGCAAACCGCTGTCCGCGACCGCCTTCTGCACCGCGCGACCGACGAGTTCCGATGTGCCCAGATGGGCCGGATGCGATTTCACGACGACGGGACACCCCGCCGCGAACGCCGACGCCGTATCGCCGCCCGCCACCGAAAACGCCAGCGGAAAGTTGCTCGCGCCGAACACCGCGACCGGCCCGACGGGAATCTTTTGCAAACGCAGGTCCGAACGCGGCAGCGGCTTTCTGTCCGGCTGCGCGGAATCGAGGGTGGCGCAGAGCCATCGGCCCTCGCGCACGAGCGACGCGAACAGGCGCAATTGCCCGACCGTGCGGGCGCGCTCGCCTTCGAGCCGCGCCTTCGGCAGTGCGGATTCGGCCATCGCGCGCTCGATCAGCGTGTCGCCGAGCGCGGTGATGTTGTCGGCGATCGCTTCGAGAAACTGCGCGCGGGTTTCCAACGGTGCGTGGCGATAGTCGTCGAACGCCGCTTCGGCGAGCTCGCACGCGCGCGCGACTTCCGCCGCGCCGCCGCCGCCGAACGCGGGTTCGAGATCGGCATTGCGCGCGGGGTCGAACGCGCGGAGCGTGGCATCGGTGCCCCGCACGGCCGATGCGCCGATCAGCATGTCTCCGGTGATCTTCATGTCAGCTCCTCATCTCTGTTGGCGATGGGCGGCAAGCGCGTCGCGCGGCCGCCCGCACAAGCGAGTGACCCGCGGCCCGCGCAAGCGTTCCGCGCAGGACGTGCGAACCGCCGTCGAGGGAAGTGAAGCAAACGCGGTGCGCGGTCGCGGACAAGGCAGCTTCAGGCTCGAAGCTGTCCGTCCGGCGACGCAAAAACTATAGGCGCGACAAACCGCTTGTCAAAGAACCCGCGTCACGACTTCGGGACGGGCGTCGCGTGCTTCCTGAAGGTAATGTGCGCGATGCGCCGCACCAGCAGCGCGGCCGCGAGCGCCGCGACCGCCGTCAGCATCACGCCGATGTGGATCGACTGCACGAGCGCGTCGCGGGCGGCGTCGAGGAGCGCGGGCGCGTCGAGCCCGGCCGCGTTCAGTTCGGCGAGGATGCGCTCGCGCAGCGCTTCGTCGACGAGAATGCGCGGGTCGGAGAGGCGCGGCAGCCATTGCGTGGACGCCGACGCGCCGAGCACGCTGACCGTGCGCTGCACGACGCTCGCATAGTGATGCGCGACGATCGTCCCGACGATGCTCGTGCCCATCATGCCGCCGACCATGCGCGTCGATTGCAAGAGCGCCGTCGTGATGCCGAAGCGCTCGCGGCCCGCGATTTCCTGCCCGAAGATGTTCATGTTGTTCAGGACGAAGCCGAGGCCGATGCCGGTCGCGGCCATCGGCAGCTCGATCCACAGATGCGGCGTCGTCTCGCGTGCGAACGCCAGCGCGACCGACGCGAACAGGAGCAGCGTGAAGCCGATTGAAAGGATATTCACCGGCTTGCGCATATGAATGACGATGCGCGTATTGATGAAGCTGCCGAGCGCGATGCACGCGGCGATCGGCGTCGCGAGCAGCCCCGCGGCCTGCGGCGAAAGGCCGAAGCCGCCCTGCAGCAGGAGCGGCGCAAAGAAGATCAGCGAGAACATCACGAAGCCCGCCAGGAACGACAGCGTGAAAAGCGTGTTGAGCTGCGCGTCGCGGAAGATGTCGAGCGGGATGATCGGATGCGTCGCACGCCGCTCGCATATCAGGAGTGCCACGGCGCACACCGCCACGCCCGCGCCGAGCGCGAGATTGGCGGTCGTCAGGCCATCCTTCGGCAACGCCTCGATCAGCGCCTGAAAGCCGCCGAGGACCAGCGCGACGAGCGCAGCGCCCGTCCAGTCGATCTTCACGGCGCCTTCGCGCGGCCGGTGCAGGTTGGGCAGATGCGCCCATATGAAGTAGAGGGCGGCCGCGCCGACCGGCAGATTCACGAGGAAGGTCGAACGCCAGCCCCAGTGCTGGCTCATCCACCCGCCGAGCGACGGCCCCGCCGCCGTGCCGATGCCGTACGCCGCCGCGAGCACGACCTGCCAGCGCACGCGGGTGCGCGGATCGGGGAACATATCAGGAATCGCCGCGAACGCGGTGCCGACCATCATTCCCCCGCCGATGCCTTGCAGCCCGCGCGCGAGCACGAGGAACAACATGCTGGGCGCGAGCCCGCACAGCACCGACGCGACCGTGAACGTGATCACCGCCGCGAGCACGAAGGGCTTGCGCCCGAAATAATCGCCGAGCCGCCCGAATACCGGAACCGTGACGACCGACGCCAGCAGATAGGCGCTCGCGATCCACGCGTAGAACTCGAAGCCGTGCAACTCCGCGACGATCGAGGGCAGCGCGGTGCTGACCACCGTCTGGTCGAGGGCGACGAGCATGTTGACGAGACCGATGCCAAGCATCGCGTAGAGCGCTGTTCTGAACGGTAAAGCAGGCGGCGTTTGAGTCACGGTCGGTCGGGCGGGCTGGGTGGAGAAGTGCTAAAAAGAGGTCGCGCCGCCAATTTTTAAGCGGACGCTGATGTCGAAGAACCACGAATTGTACGGCCTGCCTTGCGCCGGATCGACTTATCGCCAAAGAGCGGCGCGGCGATGCAAGGCCCGGGCTCTATCATGCAAACGCATGAATGACAGCGCATGCCGCGCGCCAATCGATCGTTTCATGGGGAAAACCGACATGTTCAAACGCATTTTCGTCGCCATCGACGGCAGCCGGACTTCCGGGCGCGCCTTCACCGCCGCGTTGGATCTCGCCGTCACGCATCAGGCGATCGTGCAGCCGTATTACGTCGTCGAGTCCGGACCGATGTACTTCGACCTGCCCGGCTACGATCCTTCGTCGCTGCATGCGAGCCTGATGGAGCAAGGCGCCTCGCTCGCGCGCGAAGCCGCCGCGCAGATGAAGGCGCGCGGCGTGACGGGCGAAGTCGTGACCGTCGAGGCAACCGCGAGCGACGACGTCGCGACGCTCATCATCGACGCCGCCAACGCCTTCAACGCCGATTTGCTGATCATGGGCACGCATGGGCGCAAAGGCTTCCAGCGCCTGATTCTCGGCAGTGTCGCCGAGCGGTGTCTTCGTCAGGCCACACTGCCGGTGCTGTTGATTCCATCGGCAGCCGGCGAGGCCGTGGAAAAATCAACCCGATAAGGTAAAAAAGCTTGACGGATGCCCTGGCCGCGTCAATTTTTCACGCGGCCGGGCCGAGGGGCTATGGGACAATCGTTTTGTCATTCATCAACAAAACGAAGCCCAAATGACCGCCTTGTCTGACAACTCCCGCGCGCGTCGCAACTCGGCACATTGCTCGACGTGTGCGATGCGGCATCTCTGCATGCCCGAAGGCCTGTGCGCCAACGACATCGCCAAGCTGGAGAACATCATCTCCGTGACGCGCAAGGTCAAGCGCGGCGACGCCCTCTTTCGCGCCGGCGACCGCTTCGATTCCCTGTTCGCCGTGCGCTCCGGGTCGATCAAGACGGTCATCACGCACGACGGCGGCCGCGAGCAGGTGACGGGACTGTTGCTCGCCGGCGACGCGCTCGGCTTCGAAGGCATCGAGGAAGGCGAGCATACGTGCGCCGCGATCGCACTGGAAGACAGCTCCGTCTGCGTCGTGCCCTATTCGCTCTTCGAGCGCATGTGCCGCGAAACCGACGCGCTGCAAAGGCGCCTGCATCGCATGATGAGCCACGCCGTGAACCGCGAGGCGAACCATGTCGTGAGGCTCGGCATGTTGCGGGCGGACGAGCGTGTCGCGCGGCTGCTGCTCGATTTGTCGTCGCGCCTATCGAAGCGCGGGTACGCGTCCTCGGAGTTCACGCTGCGCATGACGCGCGACGACATGGGCAGCTACCTCGGCATGACGCTCGAAACGGTCAGCCGCACGCTGTCGCGCTTCGACAAGGCGGGTTTCATCGAAACGCAGGGCAAGTTCATCCGTATCCGCGACTTCGACGCCTTGCACGCCGTCTGAAGGAACAGCGCCCGCGATTATTGCGCGTGCGGAAATAATCGCCCTCCATATTTCGGTTGGCACGCGGTTCGCTAAGGTTTAGTCTCTTTTGTTCGGCCAAACGGGCGCTTCGGCGCCCTTTGATCGAATGCGAAGCCAACAGGCCAGCCACGGAGATTGGGCGACATGAACCGCGAACCTTCCCTGCGTCATCCGCTGCTCGAGCGCCTCGCCGAAGCGCGGCGCGTGACCGACGAACTCTTCGACGTCGTCAAACCCGAGCATCTCTACGACAGGCCGATCGCCGAGCGCCATCGCATCGTCTTCTATATCGGGCATCTCGAAGCCTTCGACCGCAATCTTCTCGATCAGCGCCTCTTCGACCTGCCGAGCCCGAATCCCGCCTACGACGAGCTCTTCGCCTTCGGCATCGATCCGGTGGACGGGGGGTTGCCTACCGATCAGCCGGCCGACTGGCCCTCGCTCGACGAAGTGCGCGCATACAGGGACGCGGTCCGCGCCGAGATCGACGCGCATTTCGATCCGATCAAAGTCGCCGCCGCGCCCGTGCGCGCTGGCGAATCGCCCGCGCAATTGCTGGAAGTGGCGATCGAGCATCGGCTGATGCATGCCGAAACGCTTGCGTACATGCTGCATCAATTGCCGGTCGATAGAAAAATTGCACCATCCGATGCCCGTTCGGAGCGCGCCTCCGATCGCGTGCCGACGCATGGAACCGTGCGCGTGCCGGCCGGCAGCGTGACACTCGGCCTGACGCGCGAAAGCGGCCGGTTCGGCTGGGACAACGAGTTCGGCGAGGAGCGCATCGACGTGCCCGCGTTCGAAATCGACCGCTTCATGGTGACCAACGGCGAGTACCTGCGGTTCATCGATGCGGGCGGCTACTGGAATCGAGATTACTGGGACGCCGCCGACTGGGCGTGGAAGGAAGAGCAGCGCATCGCGCATCCGGCCTTCTGGATTCCCGGCGCCGATGCGCAAGACACGTGGAAGCTGCGCACGATGTTCGATGAAATCGCGCTGCCGCCCGACTGGCCCGTGTACGTGAGCCATGCCGAGGCAAAGGCCTATGCACGCTGGTCAGGCAAGGCGCTGCCGACGGAGGCGCAGTGGCAGCGCGCCGCGCTCGGCACGCCTCACGTGACCGAGGGCAATTTCGATTTCCGCCGATGGGATCCGTCGCCGGTGCAGGCGCATCCGGAGAATCGAAGCGAGTTCGGCGTCGAAGGACAATTCGGCAATGGTTGGGAATGGACGTCGACCGAGTTCGGGCCGCTGCAAGGCTTCGAGCCGTTTCCGTTCTATCTCGGCTACTCGGCAAATTTCTTCGACGGCAAGCACTTCGTGATGAAAGGCGGCTCGCCGCGCACCGCCGCGTGCATGTTGCGGCCGAGTTTCCGCAACTGGTTCCAGGCGCATTATCAGTATGTCTATGCGGGGTTTCGGCTCGTTTCCTCGTCGTGATTTTTTGCCGAAGCGCCGGCCGATACGACATGCGGCCCCGGCGAGGTCGACGTTCGCGATCTCGTCACGACGATAACGATCCTCCGCGAGCCGCGCGCGCGCTCGCAACGGCCGCCGAATGACGGCGCGCGGAACGCTTCCTGAACCAGATGATGAGGCCCGTCGCGCTGAGCACCGCGACCGCGACGCCCAGCGCGCTCACGAGAATGCGCCCGCCGAGACCGACGATCCGCCCCGAGTGCAACGGAAACTGCGCCTGCATGAAGATGTCGCCGGCCGAGCCGCGGCCGGGAATCGACGAGCCCGCGAGCGTGCCCGTCTGCGCGTTGTAATAAAGCCATGCGTTGCCGAGTCCGACGTCGCCGTGATCGTGGCCGGGCGCGAAGAAGCCGACGCCGTAGGCCTTGAACATCGGCGCGTAGTAGAGCGCGCCCATCGGCTCGGTCAGGTTCTGGTGCTTCGCGTCGCGCGCGGCCATCTCCAGAATCTGCTCGCGCGTGGCGAGCGGCCTGCCCGGCGGACCGGCGCGCACGAGCTCCGCGTTATCGAGAAACGAAGGCGAGAGCTTCGAAAACATCGAAACGACCGGGCGCATCACAGGCTCGGAGAGATTCATCGAAATCGACGTGAGCGCCATCACGAGCAGCAGGCCCCAGATCCACACGCCGCCGGAGCGATGCAGGTCGAACGTGAGCGCATAGCCGCCGCGCTTCACGCGGAATGCGAAAGACTTGCGCCATGCCTTCACGCTCGGGAACGACAGGAACAGCGCGATACCGCTGTCGAAGAACCACAGGATGCCGACGATGCCGATCAGCCACGTGCCGATGTCGAAGCCGCCGACAACGGGCAGATGCAGCGTGTAATGCAGCTTGTAGAGGAACGGCATCAGGTCGATGCGCGCGAGCGACACGGCGCCCCACATGCGCCGCGCCTGCACCTGAGCGGTCGCCGGATCGACGGCGATCTGGTTGTACGCCACCTCGTAGGGCGCGTTCGTCGCCGGGTTCGTGCGCGGCATCACCATCATCTGCGCGGTGTGTCCCGGCTCGAAGCCGAGCGGCATATACGTCACTTCGATGCGCGGATCGGCAGCCTCGACGCGTCGCGCGAGTTCGAGCGGCGGCAGCGCGGGACCATCGGTGCGCGCGTGGAAGAAAGACGGATTGAGGAGCGCATCGATTTCATGGTCCCACGCGATGATCGCGCCGGTGAGACCCGAAACGAACAGAAAGAGCGCCGTCGCGACACCGAGCCAGCGATGCAGGCGAACCAAAACCGGCCTCATGCCGCCGATGCCTGGGTGCGACAGTTTTTTGCAACAGCGATCATTTTCTGGATGCCACGTAAATAGGAATTGTTCGCATTCTATCGACGTCTGACCGCACGCACAAGCTTGCCGTAAGCTGCTTACCTACATCACGATTGAGTGAATCGAGCGGCGCGGGGCCCGACTTCCTATAGCGGCCCTCGCGTCTTGTCCGGAAGCCCCGTCTCGAGCCGACATGCCTTGAAACAACTCCCGCGAATCGCCCGCCCCTTACGCCATAAGGCTTTGCGGCCGGCTCGTGACATTCCATGAAATAGTTTGTGCGTGGTTTTTAACCAGGCCGATCGCCACAATGGGCTCATTCGCAACCACCCACCAAGGCGAACCATCATGGAACTGGAACTGCTTGGAAAAATCTCGCTGTACGCGATGGGCATCGTTCTCACCGCGTCGATGATCGAAGCTGTCGTGCTGCATTTCAAAAACAAGGGCACCGACAAGGCATTCGACTGGCACGAGACGTGGATCTCGCTCGTCGATCTCATCGGCCGCAAACTGCTCACGTTCGTGCCGATCTCGCTCGCGACGCCGGTGTTCAACTTCGCGTGGGAGCATCGCGTTCACACTGTCACGACGAATACGGCGCTGACGCTCTTTCTGCTCTTCATCGGACAGGAGTTCTGCTACTACTGGTATCACCGCGCGTCGCACACGATCCGCTTCTTCTGGGCAAATCACGCGGTCCATCACTCGCCGAACCAGTTGACGCTGTCGTCCGCGTACCGTCTCGGCTGGCTGACCAAGATCGCGGGCTCGGCCATCTTCTTCACCCCGCTCGTGTGGTTCGGCGTGAAGCCCGATGTGGTGCTCGCAGTCGTATCGATCAACCTGCTCTATCAATTCTGGCTGCACGCGACGTGGATTCCGAAGCTCGGCTGGCTCGAATATGTGTTCAACACGCCGTCGTCGCACCGTGTGCACCACGCATCGAACGCGACGTATCTCGATGCGAACTTCGGCGGCGTGCTGATCATCTTCGATCGGCTGTTCGGCACCTACGTGGAAGAACGCGCCGAAGAGCCGTGTGTGTACGGTCTGACGACGCCGGTGACCTCGCATAACCCGATCGTCGTCGAGATGGAGCACTGGGTCAGTCTTGCGAAGGACATGGTCAACGCGAAGAGCGTGTCGGATGCCGCCGGCTTCCTGCTGCGTCCGCCGGGCTGGCTGCCGAACGGCGAAGGCCACACGACCGAAGAATTGCAAAAGCGCGCGAAGGCGATCGAACGACAACCGGCACACGCCGGCCAATAAGAAGCGCATCGAAAGCCGTACTTTCCAATCCCGATGACCGGTCTGGCCGGCATCGGGATTTTTTTATTTCTTGCGACGGATGGTTGCCGCGGCGACGCCCGCAGCCGCAAAGGCGCACACGGCGGACAGCGCGGCGACCGCGCGCAGGGCATCGGCGATGGCATCGGCCTGCGCGCGGGCGAGCGGCGTCGAAGGCGCGGCGGACTGTTCATCCGCATCGAGCACGCGCATGCGCTGGTGCGGCAAGTGCAGGCGATCGAGCCGCGCCGACAAGGCCGCATCGTGCGACCACACGAACGCGATGCCGAGCACCGCGACCGCGAGCAGGCTCGCCACGCGCGCAACAGCGTTGTTGATGCCGGACGCGATGCCCGCGCGTTCGCTGCCCACCGACGCCATCACGGTCGTCGTCAGCGGCGCGACGGTGATCGTCATGCCGAGCCCGAGCACGACGAGCGCGGGCAGGAACCCCGCCCAATAGCTGCCCGCGACGAACGGCAGCGCGAGCATCCCGAAGCCGAGACCCGCGACGCACGGCCCGGCGATCAGCAACGCCCGCGCGCCGAAGCGGCTCGTCAACCCTCCCGTGAAGCGCGACAGCAAGCCGATGATGAGCGGCATCGGCAGCACCGCCGCGCCCGCTTCGGTCGCGCTGAAGCCATACGCGCGGATCAACGTGAACGGCAGAAAGAACAGCACGCCGCCGAGTCCGAAATACAGCAGCAACGTGACGAGATTGGCGCCGCTGAAATCGCGCGAGCGGAAGATGTCGAGCGGGATCATCGGATCGCGGGATTTCGCTTCGATCGCGACGAACGCACCGAGCAGCACCACGCCCGCGCCGATCGTGCCGAGCACGAGCGGATCGGCGAAACCGCGCGACGGCGCCTCGGTGAGACCGTAGGTCAGCGCGGCGAGTCCCGCTGCCGCGCTCGCGGCGCCCGGCCAGTCGAGCGTCTGCGGCGCGTCGGCGTTGTGACTGTCGGGCACGGAGGCGACTGCCAGCGCGATCGTCGCGGCCGCGAGCGGCAGATTGAGGAAGAAGATCGCGCGCCAGGAAAATGCATCGACGAGCCAGCCGCCTGCCGCCGGCCCGACCGACGATGTGATCGCGCCGACGCCCGCCCATGTGCCGATCGCGCGTGCGCGTGCTTCGCCCTCGAACACCGCGCCGATGATCGCGAGGCTGCCCGGCACGAGCAGCGCCGCGCCGACGCCCTGCCACGCACGCGCCGCGATGAGCCAGCTCGTATTCGGCGCGAAGCCGCACGCCGCCGACGCGACCGTGAAGAGCGCGATGCCCGCGATGAACACTTTGCGCCGGCCGAGCTTGTCGCCCATCGAGCCGCCGACCAGCACGAGCGCACCCAGAAACAGCAGATACGCGTTGACGACCCATTGCATCGCCGCGATGCTCGCGCCGAGCTCGTTCTGGATCGACGGCAGCGCGACGTTGACGACCGAGCCGTCGATGAACGCCATGCTCGAACCGAGGATCGTCGCCGACAGAGCGAGGCGCTTGCGCCGGCACGGTGCGGCGACGGCGACGGGCTGCGCGCGAATGACGAGCTCATCGCAAGGACTGGCCTGAGCAGCCACGGCATGTGCGCGTTGCTCGTTGTCGAAATATCGGCTGGGCAATGTCGCTTCCTTGTCGTCGACGAAAGGCTTAAGTAGAGGCCAATTGCGTCCGCATGTCCACGCCCGGGACGTGGCAGGCGATCGAATGCCGGCCCGGCGCCCCGGGTCTCGCGCACTTCGGGTGCGCGAGTTAAGCCGGACGCTTCCGGTTCGCATCGAGACGACGCAATGAGACCAGCAGACCGACTCGCGCAAAGCCGATGGCTCGCCGATGCGCGCGAGGAAATCGCCGCCGCGATTCGAACGTCCGATGAAACGTGGCTCCATGACATGAGCATGCGCTGGCGATGCCGCCTCGCGATGCTCGTCGCCGATTTCAGCGTGCGCGTGATGCTCCGCGAAGAAGGCATTGTCATGAAGCTGGAGCCGCCATCGGCCATGGATGGCGCGCTCATCGACGGCGACGACGGCAGACCGGATTCCCTTGCCCGCGCCGCCTGGATCAAGCTGTCGAAATTCGAAGAGCACGCGACCGCCGTTCTCGAAGCGAGCGCGCTCATTCAGGGCGACGCGCAATGCAACGCCTGCCACGAAACCGTTCTCGCGTGGCGTCAGATGCTCATTGCGGCGAACGAGTGGCCGAGAGAGGAAGCCGACCCTTACATCAGCCACGCATGCCGGCCGATATTGAAGCGGTTCATGAAGCTCGCTTCGTGCGCGACCGGCGGAAAGCAATTCGATCTCGCACGCGAAGGTGACTACGATGAGGCGTGGCGAGAGTTCGAAAACTTCTGCACCGACGAACGCGCTTTGGCCGTGACAGAATGGGGCCGCAAATATCGGCATCGGCAAGATGCGCCAGTCGAAAGCGCGTCGATGCCGCCTTCATACGCGACTGACAAAGGCATTCGGCCTGCTGCCTGATCGACGGTAAAGCGCCGGCGCTCAGAAGCGATGGCGCAGGCCGACCGTCGCTTCGACCTGGTTGCTCGTGGATGACGGCGCCGTGAGACCGTTGATCCACGCGACGCCCAACGGCGAGTTGCTGCTCGCGCTCACGCCTTGCCAGACACCTTGCACATAGACATCGGTGCGTCGCGAGAAGCTATAGCCCGCCATCGCGCTGACCTGGTTCCAGTGCGGATTGCCCGCGCCCGCGAGGCCGCCCGCGCGCGAATACGTGTAGGCGGCGGACAGTTCGACCGCCGGGGTCAGCGCATAGCGCAAATTGCCTTCGAAGTTTTGAACGTGCGTGCTCAAACCGGTCTGGAACAACTGCGTCAGATTGGTTTGCGTGTAGACGAAGCCCGCCACCGCCGGGCCGAACGCATAGTTCACGCCCGCGCCCCACGTCTGCTGGCGGCTCGACAGCGCGCCCAGCGGTACGGCGGTCGTCGTGAGCGCGCCGATCAGCGAGGAGCCGGTCGTATCGGTGACGGCGCCGTTTGCGTTGAGTTGTCCCGGTGTCGCGGCGTCGCTGTTGAGCTGCAGGAAACCCGCGCCGAAATTGAGCGGTCCCCACAAATACGAAATGCCGAGGCTGTATGCGCGATTGTTCGAAAAACCGCCAGACTGATTGGAGAATCCATATAACGCCCCGAGTTTGAATCCCGCAAAATCCGGGCTCTGATACTTCACGGCGTTGTTGATCTGAAATGAATCGTTGAGATTATCGATATCGAACGGATGCGCGAAGTGCGTGCCGCCATACTCGGTGCCCGTCAATGAAAGCGGCGCGACAAAGTCCACCATGTCGTCGGTCTGGCGGCCGAACGTGAGCACGCCGTAATCGCGGCTCGACAAACCGACATAGGCCTGACGATTGAAGATGCGGTTGCTCGACGTGTACTGGCCATTGTTAAGGTTGAAGCCGCTTTCCAGATTGAAGATGGCTTTCAATCCCGCGCCCAGATCTTCCGCGCCGCGCAAACCCCATCGGCTGTACTGGACCGGGCCGCTTTTCAATTCCCAGTTGCTGTGCCCGCTGCCGGTCGTGTTGATCTGACTGTTCGAATAAGTAATGCCCGCGTCTATGAGACCGTAGAGCGTGACGCTGCTTTGCGCATGGGCCGCGCCGGCGAGCGTGAACATCGTCGTCGCGCCGGATATAAGCAACTTGTTCATTTGCCTGGGCTCCATCGATCACGAGAAAACACGCAGTGCTTCCCCCACTTTATGCGACTGAATCGGCAACCGGCAACCTCAAAATTTCGCGCGGGAAAGTGAAGTATGCGAACGCTCAGAAATCGCGGCGCACGGAAAAAGTCATGGCCTTTTCGTGCTCGTGATTCACACCCAATTGCGGGTTGGCGGAAAAATGCCAGTCGTCGTCAGGCGTGGTGTCGTCGCGCGGACGCACCGGAACAGGAACCGAAGTCGGCGAAGAGGGCAGCGGCGAAACGCGGGCGAGTTGACTCAGATCAGGATGGACGCTTTTGTCGTACTTCGACAACGTTACGGCGTCCAGCGCGTCCTGAGTGCCTTTGAAACCATATCGCGAATGATGAGGCTTGGCGGCAGTATGAGCGCCTGCGGTCGAGACGACGGCCGGATAGGGAAAGAACAGCACATCCGCAGCGACTCGCTGAATAGGGTTCAATCGAGTTTGTTCACTGGCTGATGCAAAGTTGCCGACTAGAAAAGCCACGATGCCGGCGACCCAATATCTACTGATATGGCGTGTCATCGAATGCCTGCAAGACGCTACGGTGGTAAGAAAGCCCAGCGTTGTTAAATCATTTTAATTCATTTGACGGCGTACTGGATGGCAATACTGTCATTGAAGAAATAGTGTCTCGGGAATGAGTCACCTCGATTGCGCGCATACGCACGGCACCGACAAGCCGGAAATCGCGCAATGGCTATGGCCGTTCCGATTCAGGGCGATTCCCGGAGCACACGGAGTTCCGGCTGCACGGCGCCGTCGGTTGCATGTCGGGCTTGCGCCTGAGCGCGCTCGTCGGGGCGTGTGCGCGCGTCGCGTGCGTCCGGCGACGCATGAAGCTGCATCTGCGGCAACAGCATTTCGATGCCTGCTTCATCCATCTTGAGCTTGAGCCTTGCATTGAACGCACGCGCCACGCTCCATTGCTGTAGCGGCCGCGTCTTGATCTGCCCTTTCACCACGATGCAGTTCGCCTCGAAACGATCGAGGCCCCACACGTCGACCGGCGCCAGTATCTCGTTGCGAAAGCGAAAGTCGCTGCTCAGATCGGCGCCAACTTCGGCGATCATGCGCGTGATGTCGTCCAGTTTCGCGGAGAACGGTACGCGGACCTCGAATACCGCATTGGCGAAATCGCGCGACAGGTTCTTCACGATCTTGATCTGCGAGAACGGAATGGTGTGAACCGCGCCTTGCCCGTCGCGCAGGCGAACCGTGCGGATCGTGAGGTCCATCACGGTGCCGGCATGGCCGCCGTCGATATCGATCCAGTCGCCGACCGAGATCGTCTCCTCGACGATGATGAAGAGCCCCGTGATCAGATCGGTGACGAGCGACTTCGCGCCGAAGCCGACCGCGAGACCGATCACGCCCGCGCCGGCGAGCAGCGGCGTCAGATTGATGCCGAGACTCGCGGCCGCGACGATGGCCGCGAGGCTCGCGACCGTCACGAAGATCGCGTTGCGCACGAGCGGCAGCATGGTGCGTGCGCGCACGCCGGGACTGAGCGCCTTGTTGCGCGAGCTATTCGGGCCGAGCGCTTCGAGAATCACCGTGTCGATGATGATCCAGATGAACCACGCGCCGAACACTGTCGCAACGACCGCGATCAGCGCGTGTCTGAAACCGGGTGTCATCGCGCTGTGCTTGATGAGCCGCGCGATCGGTCCGCTCCAGAGTTCCAGTTCGAAACGCAGGTAGGCGAGCCAGATCAGGAGCACGACCAGCGTGCACCCAAAGTGCAGGAGCCGCGTCAGATGCGGCGCGCGGCGGCGCGCACGCGTGTCGCGCCGGCGCGTCAGATGCAGCAGCAGCGCGGAGGCGAACAGCGTGAGCACGAGCAGCGCCGCGCTGAGCAGCGACGGCCGCAGCACGTCGCCTTCGGCACCGCGTCCGTCGATGATCGCGACGACCGACGCGACCGCGATCAGCAGTATCGGGATATGCCACAGCGACGCGAGGATATCGAGCGCTTCGGTTGCGAACTGATGATCGCGTCTGCGTGCATACGGGCGATTGCGAATCAGATGCGTGACGGGCCGCCTGTAAGCGAGCGCGAAATAGCCGGAGAGCAACGCCGCGGCGAGACTGGCGAAGGTCGACACGATGCCCGCGAGATTCGGGCCGAGCTGGCGCATGACATCGGCGTTGGCGGTCGCATCGCCGAGCGCGCCGCATGCGCCGATCACGAAGAGCGGCCAGGTTGTGCGCGCAAGCAGTTGCTGCACGGCGACGCGACGATGCGCCGTGCTGAACACCGAGAATACGATCATGCAGATTGCCGAGAAGATGGCGCCCGCGACGATCGCATAAGCAATGACGAGCCCGAGCGTGCGGCCGAGCGCATCGGGCATCGAGTGCCCGAAGATCAGCACCGCGAGGAATGCGACGAACCACGGCCCGGTCTGTCGCAACGCGAAAGCGAGCAGTTGCGTCGACGTAGGATTCGGCGCAAGCGTGACGTTCCTGCCGAAGCGCGCGAAGATGCGCCGCTGAATGCGAATCAGCACGAACGCGCACAGCCCCCAGCCCGCGAGCGTCGCGCCCATTGCCGCAAGGATCTTGCCGAAGCTCTCGCCTCGCGCACCCGTGACGACGGCCCGCAACTCGCTTGCAGCGGCGCTCGAACGGACCGTCCAGGCACGCAAGGGCGTGAGGCCTCCACTCAGATTCGTTTCGACCGATGCAATGCCCGATGCGATCGCGCCGAGCAGATCGGTATTGGCGGGTGCGGGCGTGGCCGGCGCGGCCTTCTGCGTCGCGTCACGCAGCATCTTCAGTTGCGCGACGAATGCGCTGCGTTGCGCATCGTTGTCGAGCGTGCCGATGAGGCTGTTCAGCGAACGCACCATTTCGGCCTGACTCGCGGGTGAAGGCGCAGAGGCAGCCGGCGCTTCGGAGGCCGGCTGTGGCGAGATGAACTTTTGCATCGCGGCAGGCAGCGGCGCGGCCATTGCGGGCGAGGGG
This sequence comes from Caballeronia sp. INML2, assembly GCF_023631365.1. NCBI lineage: Bacteria > Pseudomonadati > Pseudomonadota > Betaproteobacteria > Burkholderiales > Burkholderiaceae > Caballeronia > Caballeronia sp. INML2. Next base: position 240,545 of record NZ_JALQDH010000049.1, read on the forward strand.
CACGCCGCGCATCCGATGCAGACTCCGAGCGCGATCATCCATGCTCGAGCGCCAGTCAGGACATGCCCCGCTCTTACGCGCCGCGCGAATGCGCTCATGGAGATTCCCTCCAGGATGTCATCCCCGTTCCGCGAGATCGCAAGCGAACTCGAAACACTGCAAGCGCGGCCTCTGCGGCTCTCGCGCAAAGATTAGCGTATCGAGCTCATCCGTGCCACGGGCGATGCATGCTGGCAAAAAGCGCGTTCATCGCGATCTCGCCAGCAAGTCGAGCCGTCTTAGTCGGCTGCGGCGCTCAACACGACGCGCCGGAAGAACTGCGCAAGCACGTCCTCGGCGAATTGCGCCGGCACCGATTGCGGGTCGGAGGAATAGAAGAACTGCACGCCGTCGCACAGCGCGATGAGGCCGAGCGCCATCTGTTCCGGCGGCATCGTGAGCGGCGTGCCCACGCGCTCGGAGAATGCCCTGATGTAATCGGTCGTGGTCTGCCGCAGCTCGCGCATCAGCGCATTGAAGCTCGCGCGGAATTTGGCGTCGCGGCTCGCGTGCAGCTTCGCTTCGACCCACAGCAGGAAACACGCGTTGTTCTGATAGCACTCGCTGTAGTACTGCAGCACGCGCGCTTCCATGTCGGCGCGTGAGGCCTCGCCATCCTCGAAGATCGTGGAGAGGCGCTGCATGATGGTGTCGTGATCGCGCTTGAGCACTTCGAGCAACAACTCGGCCTTGCTCGAAAAGTTCGAATAGAACGCGCCGCGCGTATAGCCCGCGTCGGCAGCCACATCCTCGACGCTCGATGCACCGAATCCTTTCTGCGTGAAAACCGTCTGCGCAGCGTCGAGCAGACGCTGGCGCGTCTGGTCACGGCTCTGCTCGCGAGTGAGACGTACAGGTTTCATGCGCGAAGTGTAGCATCGCGCGCCTTACAAATCCGTCTTTGCATTCGAATACATGGCTGTATTAGAATTCACTTCGTATTCGCGTCCGGGTCTTCGAAACCCTTGCCGGGCGGGGCTTACAAGTCGATGTCTTGAACCGCCCCGCTTCCGCTCGGTTCTCTGAATTATCGCCGGATCACCCTTTCCCTTGCTTCGCCCATGAGCCGCGCGCAGCCGTTTCGAGCTCGCGGCACCATGCCCTTGCGGGCGCCGAGGTTCCTGTGAAGCTCTTGCACTCACCCGCGTCGGCCGTGGCGCGCGCGGCATTCGTTCCTATCGTCTGTGTAATGCTCTTCGCCTGCAAGCGGCATGAAGCGCCCGCACCCGCGCCGCGCCCGGTCGTCGCCGTCGCGGCGCAAGCGGACGGTCACGCGAATGCATCCAGCTTGCCCGGACAGATCCAGTCGCGCTATTCGACGCCGCTTTCCTTTCGCATCAACGGCAAGATTCTCGAGCGGCGCGTGCGCCTCGGCGACAGCGTGAAGGCAGGGCAAGTCGTCGCCCGGCTCGATCCCGCCGACGTCGAGAAGAACAACGCGAGCGCCCGCGCGCAGCTCGACGCCGCCGAACATCAGCTCGTTTATGCGAAGCAGCAACTCGATCGCGATCGCGCACAGGCCGCGGAGCATCTCATCGCGCCCGCGCAGCTCGAACAGACGCAGAACGCCTATGCCTCCGCGCTCGCGCAGCGCAATCAGGCGCAGCAGCAGGCGGGACTGTCCGCCGATCAACTCCGCTACGCGACACTCGCCGCCGATCACGCGGGCGTCATCACCGCCGAGCAGGCCGACACCGGCCAGAACGTCACGGCGGGCCAGGCCATCTACACGCTTGCCTGGAGCGGCGATATCGACGTGATCTGCGACGTGCCCGAAGCCGCGCTCGGCGCGTTCGCCATAGGCAAGGAGGCCAGCGTGCGGCTCGCGGCATTGCCCGGGCAAACCTTCAGGGCGCGCGTGCGCGAGCTCTCGCCCGCCGCCGACACGCAAAGCCGCACCTGGCGCGCGAAGCTCACGCTCGAAGCACCGACACCCGACGTGCGCCTTGGCATGACCGCGGATATCGCGTTCGCCGGGTCCAATGGCGCGAAGGGCGCATTCACCATTCCATCGACGGCGCTGTTCCACGACAACGGCCATCCCGCCGTATGGATCGTCAAACAGCCGGGCGATGCGCTCGAACTGAGGCGCGTCGAAGTCGCGCGCTACGGCGAGCGCACGGTGACGCTCGCGGGCGGCATCGAAGCGGGCGAGCGCATCGTGTGGCAAGGCGTGCATACGGTGTCCGCGGGAGAAAAAGTGCGCGTCGTCGCGCCGCTGCATCCCGAGGACTTCGCGTCATGAGCGACACTCGCGAAGACGACAACGCGCATCGACACGAGGAAGGCCGCTTCAATCTCTCGGCGTGGGCGCTGCGACATCGCGCGCTCGTCGTGTTTCTCATCGCGATGGCGACAATCTTCGGCATCCTCGCCTACACGCGGCTCGCGCAGTCGGAAGATCCGCCCTTCACCTTCCGCGTGATGGTGATCCGCACGTTCTGGCCGGGCGCGACCGCGCGTCAGGTGCAGGAAGAAGTGACGGACCGCATCGCGCGCAAGCTGCAGGAAACGCCGTACACCGATTTCATGCGCAGCTATTCGCGCCCCGGCGAATCGCTCATCTTCTTTCAGATGAAGGATTCCGCGCCCGCGAAGGACGTGCCCGAAGAGTGGTATCAGATCCGCAAGAAAGTGGGCGATATCGCCGCGACCTTGCCGCCCGGCGTGCAAGGCCCGTTCTTCAACGACGAATTCGGCGACGTCTACACCACCATCTACGCGCTCGAAGGCGACGGCTTCTCGCCCGCGCAACTGCACGATTACGCCGATGCCTTGCGCACGGTTCTATTGCGCGTGCCGGGCGTCGCGAAGATCGATTACTTCGGCGATCAGGAAGAGCGCATCTACGTCGAGCTTCCCAACACGACGCTCACGCGCCTGAACATCTCGCCGCAGCAGATCGCGCAGGCCGTCGACGGGCAGAACGCCGTCTCGGCCGCAGGCGTGCTGACGACGCCCAACGACCGCGTGTTCGTGCGCCCGAGCGGGCAATTCAAAAGCGTGGACGCGCTCGCCGATACGCTCATCAACGTGAACGGCCGCTCGTTCCGACTCGGCGACATCGCGACGATCAGGCGCGGCTACATCGATCCGCCCGCCACCCAGATGCGCTCGGCGGGCACGCCCGTGCTCGGCATCGGCATCACGATGCAGCCGGGCGAGGACGTCGTGCGTCTCGGCAAGTCGCTCGACGAAGCGATGATCAAGTTGCGTGCGCAACTACCCGCGGGACTGAAGCTCACCGAAGTCTCCAGCATGCCGCACGCGGTCTCGCATTCCGTCGACGACTTTCTCGAAGCCGTCGCCGAAGCGGTCGTCATCGTGCTGATCGTGAGTCTCGTTTCGCTCGGCGTGCGCACGGGCATGGTGGTCGTGATCTCGATTCCGATCGTGCTCGCCGTCACTGCGCTCTTCATGTATCTGTTCGACATCGGCCTGCACAAGGTCTCCCTCGGCACGCTGATTCTTGCGCTGGGTCTTCTCGTCGATGACGCGATCATCGCCGTCGAGATGATGGCCGTGAAGCTCGAACAAGGCTGGAGCCGCGCGCGCGCCGCCGCGTTCGCCTACACGAGCACCGCGTTCCCGATGCTGACCGGCACGCTCGTCACCGTCGCGGGCTTCCTGCCGATCGCGCTTGCGAAATCGAGCACCGGCGAATACACGCGTTCGATCTTCGAAGTGTCGGCAATCGCGCTGATCGCTTCGTGGCTCGCGGCAGTCGTGCTGATTCCGTTGCTCGGCTACAAGCTCCTGCCCGAACGGAAGAAGGAAGCGCATTTGCCGGACGACCACGAACACGATATCTACGACACGAAGTTCTACGGACGCCTGCGAGGCTGGGTCGGCTGGTGCGTGAAGCGGCGTTTCATCGTGCTCGCGATCACGGTCGTGCTCTTCGTCATCGCGATGGCCGGCTTCACGATCGTGCCTCAACAGTTTTTCCCGAGCTCGGACCGTCCCGAACTGCTGATCGACGTCAGATTGCAGGAAGGCGCATCGTTCGAAGCGACCTTGCGCGAAGCGAAGCGGCTCGAAGAAGCGTTGAAGGGACGCGAAGAAATCGACCATGTCGTGAGCTTCGTCGGCACCGGCGCGCCGCGATTCTATCTGCCGCTCGATCAGCAATTGCCGACGCCGAACTTCGCGCAGTTCGTCGTCACCGCGAAGTCGGTGCAGGCGCGCGAGGCGCTCGCGCGCTGGCTCGATCCGATGTTGCGTGAGCGCTTCCCTGCCGTGCGCACGCGTTTGTCGCGGCTGGAGAACGGTCCGCCCGTCGGCTATCCGGTGCAGTTTCGCGTGAGCGGCGACGATATCGGCACCGTGCGTCACATCGCCGAACAGGTTGCCGCCGACATGCGCGCCGATGCGCGCACGGCCAACGTGCAGTTCGACTGGGACGAGCCTTCGGAGCGTTCGGTGCGCTTCGAGATCGATCAGCAGAAGGCGCGCGATGCGGGCATCTCGTCGCAGGACGTCGCGAGCTTTCTCGCCATGACGCTGACCGGCACCACGGTCACGCAGTATCGCGAGCGCGACAAGCTCATCAGCGTCGATTTGCGTGCGCCGCGTGCCGAGCGCGTCGATCCCGCGCGGCTCGCCACGCTCGCGATGCCGACGCCGCACGGGCCGGTGCCGCTCGGCGCGCTGGGACGCGTCGTCGATACGCTCGAATACGGCGTGATCTGGGAACGCGACCGCCAGCCGACCATCACCGTGCAATCGGACGTGAAGGGCGATGCGCAGGGCATCGACGTGACGCACGCCATCGACACGAAGCTCGACGCGATGCGCCGCGCGCTGCCGGTCGGTTATCGCGTCGAAGTGGGCGGCTCGGTCGAGGAAAGCGGCAAGGGCCAGGCTTCGATCAACGCGCAGATTCCGGTGATGGTGATCGTCGTGCTGACGCTTCTGATGATCCAGTTGCAGAGCTTCTCGCGCGTGATGATGGTCGTGCTCACCGCGCCGCTCGGACTGATCGGCGTCGTGGTGACGCTGCTCGCATTCGGCAAGCCGTTCGGCTTCGTCGCGATGCTCGGCGTGATCGCGATGTTCGGCATCATCATGCGCAACTCGGTGATTCTCGTCGATCAGATCGAGCAGGACATCGCGTCCGGACACAAGCGTTTCGATGCGATCATCGGCGCGACGGTGCGACGTTTCCGGCCCATCACGCTGACGGCCGCGGCCGCCGTGCTCGCGCTGATTCCGCTTCTGCGCAGCAACTTCTTCGGCCCGATGGCGACCGCGCTGATGGGCGGCATCACGAGCGCGACCGTGCTCACCCTCTTCTATCTGCCCGCGCTCTACGCCGCGTGGTTTCGCGTGAAGCTCGACGAACGCGAAGGAGCATCGACATGAATCGCCGGCTTGTGATGACTGCGGCGTGCATCGCGCTCGGCGCATGCGCGTTAAGACCCGATGGCAAGCCGCCCGCGATGCCGCAACCCGCGCATTACGGCGCGCAGCCGCAAGCGCAAGCGAGCGTCACGGCCGAAGGCGCGTCGCAGCGCTTCGTCGCGGGCGCGCCGCCCGTGCCCGCATGGTGGAAGCTGTATCGATCGGATGCGTTGAATGCGCTCGTCGATGAAGGTTTGCGCGCGAGCCCGAATCTCGCGGCGGCCGACAAGAGCCTCGTCGCCGCGCGCGAACAGTTGCGTGCGCAAGTAGGTTCGTCGCTGTTGCCGCAGATCGACGCGGGCGCGCAAGCGACGCGGCAACGCGGCTTCGGCATTCCCGAAGCCGGCCCGCCGACCGTGCTCTACAACCTCTTCGTCGGGCAGATTCAGGCGCAATACACGTTCGATCTCTTCGGCGCAGCGCGTTTTGCGAATGCGGCGCTTGCCGCGCAGGTCGATCAACAGGCCTTTCAGCTCGACGCCGCACGTCGCGCGCTTGCGGCCAACATCGTGACGGGCGCGATCGGCGCGGCGGCGTTGCATGCGCAGATCGACGTGACCGAACGCCTCGTCGCGCTCGCCAACGACGATGCGCATGATGCGCAGCGCCGCTATGCGCTCGGTTCCGCGTCGCGTGCCGAGATGCTCAATGCGCAGCAGAACGCTGCGTCGCTCGCATCGCAATTGCCGGGCTTGCGCGCGCAATGGCTCGCGACGCGCCACGCGCTCGCGGTGCTGCTTGGACGCACGCCCGATCAGGCGCCCGGCGATCTCGATCTCGCGAGCCTCGCCGTGCCGTCCGATGTGCCGGTCGTGCTGCCATCTACGCTGTTGCAGACACGCCCCGACATCCAGGCCGCCGATGCCGCAGTGAAGGCCGCCGCCGCGCAAGTCGGCGTCGCGACCGCGCAGATGTATCCGAGCCTCTCGATATCCGCGTCGATGGGCAAAGGCGGCTTCGACTGGCCGACCGCGCTGTCAGGCGCGGGCGCGTTGTGGAGCGTGGGCGCATCGCTGTCGCAGCCGATTTTTCATGGCGGCGCGCTGCTCGCGCAACGCCGCGCGGCCATCGCCACGTATGACGCTGCCGTCGCGCAATACAAGCAGACCGTGCTCTCGGCGTTTCAAAACGTCGCGAACACGCTGGCGTCGCTCGAAACCGACAGCGAAGCGCTCGCCTTCGCCGACAGCGCGAGCAACGCGGCGCGCGATGCATCGGCGGATGCGGCGGCGCGTGTGCGGCTGGGCGCAATCCCGCCGCGCGCCGCACGCGGCAGCGAGCAGCAGTATCTCGACGCGCGCCTCTCGACGATCCGCGCGAGCAGCGCGCGCCTGAGCGACACCGCCGCGCTCTTTCAGGCGATGGGCTCGTCCGTTGCGCCGGGTGCGAGCGTCGCGCGTGCCGATAACGCGACGCGCGAGTAGAGCTCGGCCATCGCGCCTGGGTTTTGTCACCGCGATATCGAAAGGGCGCTCGTCGGTCACGGTGCCGTGGGCAACGCTGCTCGTCCCGGTCGGTCTGTACATCATCATTCACGTCATGCTCGCCCAATGGCTGCGGCGGCGACCATCCGCAAGGATTTGTTTCGATGCCCGGCATTGGGCGATCAGCACGGCTGCGGTAAATGCCGCAAGGCCCGCCATGACGAGACCGAAGCCGTGCGCATAACCCGCGTCAGTTCTTCTCCGCCACCACCTGATCGAACGTCCCGCCATCGGCGAAATGCGTCTGCTGCGCCTTTTGCCAGCTTCCGAACATCTGCTCGACGGTGAAGGTCTTCATCGGCCTGAACTCGGCCGCATGCCTGGCGAGCACGTCCGCGTTACGCGGCCGCAGATGATGCTGCGCGATGATCTCCTGCCCCGCGGGCGTGAACAGGAAGTCGAGATACGCCTGGGCTTCCTTGCGCGTGCCGCGCTTGTCCACCACCTTGTCGACGATCGATACCGGCGGCTCCGCGAGCAGACTCACCGACGGATACACGGCCTCGAAGTCCTTCGCGCCCGGCCCCGCGCTCATCAGACCGACTTCGTTCTCGAAGGTGACGAGCACATCGCCGATGCCGCGCTGCGTGAAGGTCGTCGTCGCGCCGCGCCCGCCCGTATCGAGCACGGGCACGTTCCTGAAGACGGCCTTCTCGAAGTCCTGCGCCTGCGCGTCCGTTGCGCCCTGCTGCTTCTTGTAGCCCCACGCCGCGAGATACGCGTATCGCCCGTTGCCCGATGTCTTCGGATTGGCGATCACCGCCTGCACGCCGGGCCGCGCGAGATCGCTCCAGTCCTTGATGTTCTTCGGATTGCCCTTGCGCACCAGAAAGACCATCGTCGTCGTGTAAGGCGCGCTGGCATCGGGCAGGCGGCTGCGCCAGTTGGCGGGCACGAGTTGCCCGCGCTCGGCGAGCAGGTCGATGTCGTTGGGCTGGTTCATCGTGACGACGTCGGCCTGCAATCCCTGCGTCACCGACAACGCCTGCGCGCTCGATGCGCCATGCGACTGCCGCACCGATACCGTCTCGCCCGTCTTCTTCTTGTAGTCCGCGACGAAGGCCGCGTCGATGTCCTTGTACAGCTCGCGCGTCACGTCGTAGGACACGTTGAGCAGCGTCGTGTCCGCCTGCGCGATGCTCGCCGCGATGCCGAGTGCAACGGTGATGACCAGCTTGTTATAGACCGCCATTTTTTCTCCAGAGACAGGGTTCGAATCACACCAACGAACAAAGGCCGCCCGAAGGCGGCCATGCATCCTACACACATCCTTGCGCTGCGGTATCAGCCGTAGGCGCGCGCTTCCTCTTCTTCGAATTCGGGCGCGGCACGGCGCGCGAGCGTTTCGACGAAATGCTTCGCGAGCGGCCACGGTCCGAATCCCGCCGATGTATTGATATGCCCCGCGTCGCCGAGATTCACGAACGCGCTGTTCCAGCGCTGCGCGAGCGTGCGCGCGTCGTCGAGCGGCATCCACGGATCGGTCTCGCTGCCGACGACGAGCGAAAGCGTATCGAGGCGGCGCGCGGTGAACGCGCCCGCGAAACGGAACTTCGCGGGGCTCGCGGGCGCAACGAACAGCACGCCCTTCACGTTCGCGGCATGCGCATCGAACGCGCCTGCGTGGGACAGCGCATGCGCCGTCGCGAGACACCCGAAGCTATGCGCCGCGATGACGACAGGACCGTCGATGCTCGCGAGCACGTCGCGAACGGCGTCGCTCCAGATGGCGAGATTCGGCGTACTCCAGTCGCGCTGCTCGACCCGCCGCGCGCCGGGCGTCTCGCGCTCGAGCCAGCTCTGCCAGTGCGCGTCCTCGCTGCCGTGCAGTCCCGGCACGATCACGAGCGTCACCGGCGGCAACGACGAAAAACCTGACGTTCCTGCGTCCCGCGCGTTGCGCTCATTCATCTTCGGTCCTCGCTCGCCTCGAACTAGCCAGACTCCATTCTCGGGCAGCGCAAGGGTGCGGCTAACCAATATTTCGTCATTTGTTTATGGCGATGACGTCGGGGGCGCGCCGCTATAATCGCAACTCGCCGCGACCGCCTCTTGCCCTTCCATTCTCATGTCCACTCGTCGCCCGTCCATTTCGCCCGATTCACACGTTCCGCTCTACACGCAAATCAAGGACGTGTTGCGCACCGGCATTCTCGATGGCCGCTATGAACCGATGAGCCGCATGCCTTCGGAAAGCGAGCTGATGGCGATGTTCGACGTCAGCCGCATCACGATCCGGCAGGCGCTAGGCGACCTGCAAAAGGAAGGGCTGATCTTCAAGGTGCACGGCAAAGGTTCGTTCGTGTCGCAGCCGAAGACGTTCCAAAACGTGACATCGTTGCAGGGTTTCGCCGAGGCGATGTCGGAGAGCGGACACGAGATCATCAACCGCGTCGTGCAACTGCGTTTCGTGCCCGCGCCCGCGGAAGTCGCGGCGCGGCTCGGTCTCGCTGAAGGCAGCAGCGTTGCCGAGATTCATCGTGTGCGTCTGCTCAATCGCTCGCCGGTTTCGTACGAAGTGACGTTTCTGCCCGAAGCCATCGGGAAACGCCTGAAACGCGCGGAGCTGGCGACACGCGATATCTTCCTGATGCTGGAAAACGACTGTGCCGTGCCGCTCGGTCACGCGCAACTCGCAATGGACGCCATCGCAGCCGCACCCGATATCGCCGATGCGCTCGATGTCAAGAAAGGCGCGCCGCTCCTGCGCATCGAGCGTCTCACGCACGATGCAGAGGGCAAACCCATCGACTTCGAGTACCTCTATTTTCGCGGCGATACATTTCAGTACCGGCTGCGCATCGATCGCGAACGAGCGGCCGCCGGCGCGCCGCGCGTTATTCGAAGCAGGCAGAAGCAAAGCAAAAACAATTGATTCCCACGCGGTTCGCGTGCTCCTAGAATCTGATCCTGACTTGTCATAACAAGTAGAGATTCCAGATCATGCAGACTCACGAACTCGAATACGACATCGTCGTCGTTGGGGGCGGCACGGCCGGCCCGATGGCCGCCATCAAGGCGAAGCAGCACGACCCGAGCCTGCGCGTGCTGCTCATCGACAAGGCGCACGTGAAGCGCAGCGGCGCGATCTCGATGGGCATGGACGGCCTGAACAACGCCGTCATTCCCGGCCACGCGACGCCCGAGCAGTACACGAAGGAAATCACCGTGGCGAACGACGGCATCGTCAATCAGGCCACGATCTACGCCTATGCACGCCACAGCTTCACGACGATCGAGGAACTCGACCGCTGGGGTGTGAAGTTCGAGAAGGATCACACCGGCGACTATGCGGTGCGCAAGGTGCATCACATGGGCGCCTACGTGCTGCCGATGCCCGAAGGCCACGATGTCAAGAAGGTGCTCTACCGGCAGTTGAAACGCGCGCGTGTGGACATCACGAATCGCATCGTCGCAACGCGCTTGCTGAATAGCCCCAACGGCGAGATCGCGGGCGTGATGGGTTTCGATTGCCGCAGCGCCGATTTCTACGTGATTCGCGCGAAAGCCGTGATTCTCTGCTGCGGCGCGGCCGGGCGACTGGGCTTGCCCGCATCGGGCTATCTGATGGGCACCTACGAGAATCCGACCAATGCCGGCGACGGCTACGCGATGGCCTATCACGCGGGCGCGGAACTCTCGAACCTCGAATGCTTCCAGATCAATCCGCTCATCAAGGACTACAACGGTCCGGCGTGCGCGTATGTGACGGGCCCGCTCGGCGGCTATACGGCGAACGGCAAGGGCGAGCGCTTCATCGAATGCGATTACTGGAGCGGGCAAATGATGTGGGAGTTCTATCAGGAACTCCAGAGCGGCAACGGCCCGGTGTTCCTGAAGCTCGATCATCTCGCGGAGGAAACGATTCAGACGATCGAGACGATCCTGCACACCAACGAGCGGCCGAGCCGCGGACGCTTTCACGCGCGACGCGGCAACGACTATCGCACGCGCATGATCGAGATGCATATCTCCGAGATCGGCCTTTGCAGCGGACACAGCGCATCGGGCGTATGGGTCGACGAACACGCGCGCACATCCGTGCAAGGGCTTTACGCCGCGGGCGACATGGCCGCCGTGCCGCATAACTACATGCTCGGCGCGTTCACCTACGGCTGGTTCGCAGGTGTCGACGCGGCCTCGCATGTCGCGGGCCGCGCATTGCCCGCGCTCGATGCATCGCAGATCGAGCGCGAACGTGTTCGCATCTTCGCGCCGCTGTCGCGCGCACACGGCCTGCCGCCCGGGCAGGTCGAATACAAGCTGCGCCGCTTCGTCAATGACTATCTGCAGCCGCCGAAGGTCACGCGGCGCATGGAAATAGGCCTGCAGCGTTTCGCCGAAATCCGCGAGGACGTCGATCGTCTCGCCGCCGCCGATGCGCATGAACTGATGCGCGCCGCCGAAGTCGCCGCGATTCTCGATTGCGCCGAAATGGCCGCGCGTGCATCGCTCTTTCGCACCGAGAGCCGCTGGGGTCTTTATCACCATCGCGTCGATTATCCCGAGCGCAACGATGACGAATGGTTCTGCCATGCGCATCTGAAGAAGGATGCAGCCGGGCGCATGATCTCGTTCAAGAAACCCGTGGAACCGTATGTGGTTCCCGTCGACGAGTCCGAGCGCGGCGCGTATTCGCGTTTGCGTGTGGCTCGCGCGTCGCAGCCCGTCGCTGCATAGGAGAAAGAAAATGGCCCTCGTGCCCCGCGAAGCGCGTCTGCGCTCGAGCCTTCCCGTGATGATCGACGAAGAGAAGTGCATCGCCGACAAGGGCTGCACGGTCTGCATCGACGTCTGTCCGATGGACCTGCTCGCGATCGACCCCGAAACCGGCAAGGCGTTCATGAAGTTCGACGAATGCTGGTACTGCATGCCCTGCGAGCGCGATTGTCCGACCAATGCCGTGCATGTCGACATTCCGTATCTTCTTCGATGATGACGCGCCCGCGCGCTTCGACTTCTCATACGGTTTTTTTTCATGACACTTGCCAGCACCCTCTCCGACCGCCTCGCGCATGACGACGCGGCCGTGCGCCGTCTCGCCGTGATCGAAGCCGCCGATCTCGAAGACGAAACGTGGCTGCCCTCGCTTGCCCATGCCTTGCGTCATGACGCGGATGCCAACGTGCGCCGCACGGCCGCGCAACGTCTCGGCGCATGGGATACGAACGAAGCCGTCGATGCGCTGTGCGCCGCGCTCACCGATATCGACACGGACACGCGCGAAGCCGCCGCCGAAAGCCTCGCCGCGCTGAAGGATCCGGCTGCGGGCGCCCGCCTGCTGCCGCATCTCGTTCATGCCGATGCCGATGCATACACGCGCGCAGCGCTTCTGCGTGCACTGCGCGAATTGCGCCTGCCGGAAGCGGCCGGGCCTGCGTTGAAGGCTTTGTCGGATGCGTCGCCGGTCGTAAGGCGCGAAGCTGTCGGCGTCCTCGGCTGGCTGCGTCATGCGCATGCACTGGAGCGATTGACGCAGCTTGCGCGCAGCGATACCTCGGTCGATGTGCGGCATGCCGCCGTCGGCGCGCTCGGCTTAGCCACGGACGACAGCGTGCTCGCCACGTTGACGCACGCGCTATCGGATGAAGCATGGCGCGTGCGGGAAGAAGCCGCCGCGACGCTCGGCAAACTGCGTCTCGTCGGCGCGCGCGATGCGCTCGAACGCGCGCTCGCCGACGACTACTGGCAAGTCGCGCTGCAGGCCGTGCGCGCGCTCGGACGTCTGCGCGATGTGGCGAGCACGCACGCGGTGTCACAGTTGCTCGTCTTCCCGATCAGCAACGTGCGCAAGGAGGCCGCACTCGCGCTCGGCGAACTCGGCAATGCCGATGCGCTGGCCGTCCTCGAAGCCGCGCTTCAGGACGGCGATCCGGAAGTGCGCAAGGCGGTGCGAATTGCGATCGCGCAGATCGGGGAACGATAAGCCGCACATCGCGAACCGACTGATCATTCACGGACGAGCGACTCGCGCGCAATATCAGGGTAAACATCCACTACAAGAACGTATCCAAATAGTTGGTGTACGGAGTATATTCCTCATCACACTGACGCACCGAGGAATGGAGGTCCACACCATGCAATTTCATCTGAACGGTTTCCGCGCTGGCGATCCGATGATCGAGCCCGCCGCCGAGGGCGCACCTCGGATCGGGATGCCCGACGCCGTCGACGTGCTCATCGTCGGAAGCGGGCCGGCCGGGCTCGTGCTGGCAGCGCAACTGTCGCAATTCCCGACGATTCGAACGCGCATCGTCGAACGTCGCAGCGGTCCGTTGCGCATGGGGCAGGCGGATGGCGTCGCGTGCCGCACCGTCGAGATGTTCAATGCATTCGGCCTCAGCGACCGCCTGTTGCGCGAGGCCTACTGGGTCAATGAGACGGTCTTCTGGCGGCCCGATGCGCATGATCGCGACGCAATCAGCCGTACCGGACGCGTTCAGGATACCGAAACAGGTCTCTCGGAGTTTCCGCATGTCATCGTCAATCAGGCGCGCGTGCAGGACTACCTGCTCGATGTGATGCGTCGTTCCGCGGAAAGGATCGAGCCGGACTACGATCTCGAAGCCATCGACATTCAACGCGACGAGACTGGAGAATTCCCGGTGCGGGTCACCTTGCGCCGCACCGATGCATCGCGGCTTGGCGAGCAAGTGACCGTGCGTGCGCGCTATGTCGTCGGTTGCGACGGCGCCCGCAGCGCCGTGCGCACGGCCATCGGACAAACGCTGCGCGGCGATGCCGCCAATCACGCGTGGGGCGTGATGGATGCGCTCGCTGTCACCGACTTTCCCGACATCCGGCTGAAGGCAGCGATCCAGTCCGCGAGCAAAGGCAATCTGCTCATCATTCCGCGTGAAGGCGGATATCTGGTTCGCTTCTATGTCGATCTCGGGGAGGTCACGCCGGAGAACCGCGACGGCATCAAGCAGATTTCCGTCGATCGCATCATCGAGACGGCGCAGCACATTCTGCATCCGTATTCGCTCGATGTGAAAGAAGTCGCGTGGTTCTCGGTTTATGAAGTGGGACAGCGTCTGACCGACCGTTTCGACGATGCGCTCACGGCCGACGGCACCGCTCGCGAACCGCGCGTGTTCATCGCGGGCGATGCGTGCCATACGCATAGCGCGAAAGCCGGCCAGGGCATGAACGTGTCCATGCAGGACGGCTTCAATCTCGGCTGGAAGCTCGGCGCCGTTTTGCAGGGCCAAAGCGACGCAGGCTTGTTGCGCACGTATTCGGATGAGCGCCAGCCCATCGCGAAAGCGTTGATCGACTTCGACAAAGAATGGTCGGCGATGATGGCCGCGCCGCCCAAGGATCCGAACCGGCCGGAAGCGGGCGGCGTCGATCCCGCGGAGCTTCAGGCGTATTTCGTGCGTGCGGGCCGCTACACGGCGGGCCTTGCGACCCATTACCGGCAGGGCGTGCTGACGGGCGCCGCGACTCATCAGGCACTCGCCGGGGGATTCGTGATCGGGACGCGCTTTCACTCATCGCCCGTCGTTCGCATCGCGGATGCCAAGCCGGTCCATCTCGGACACGCGGCCCGTGCGGACGGCCGCTGGCGCCTGTACGCGTTCTCGGATGCGAAGCGCAGTGCGCTTCAGGCGCTGTGCGCGCATCTCGCCACGTCGCCCGATTCCGTCTTGCGGCGCATCACACCAGAGAACGCCGATATCGACAGCGTGCTCGACTTGCGCGCGGTGCTGCAAGAGCCTCATCGTGACGTGCGTCTCGAAGACCTGCCCGCGCTTCTGCTGCCGCGCAAGGGACGGTACGGTCTCATCGACTACGAGAAGGCATTTACGAACGACGCAGCGACTGATATCTTCGGCGAGCGCGCCGTCGATCGCGAACGGGGCGCACTCGTGGTGGTCCGTCCGGATCAATACGTCGCTCATGTTCTTCCGCTGGATGCCTACGACGAACTGGCCGCGTTCTTCCGGCCGATATTCCGCATGCACTAACCCACTCCGACACTGCGAAATTGCCGATTAAAAAAGACGAGCCGCAAGCGCGCTCGACATTCACGGGCAGCCTCGTGCGCCGCGCCCAGCAGCGCCACGTAGCGGTGTGGCTCAGCGAAGTCTCCACCGAGATCACGAGCGTCCAGTACGCGGCGCTCGAAATCCTGCACAGGACGCCCGGCGTCAATCAGCGACAACTCGGCGATGAACTCGACGTGGACCGTTCGACGATCGCCGATCTGGTCGCGCGCATGGTGCGCAACGGCCTGATCGAGCGCTCCGACGATCCCGTCGACAAGCGCAGTTATGTGCTGTTCCTCACCGCAGCCGGCAAGAAACAACTGGCCGCCTTGCGCCCGCGTGTCGAGGAGGTCGAGCGCATCCTCACGGCCAGGCTGACCGCGCGCGAATGTGTGGAGTTGCGACGGTTGCTGTCGGCGCTATTGCCGCCGCGGGAATAGTGCCCGCCGGCGCGTCGCGGCGCCGGCCTCAGGGCCGGCCGTCGTGCTGAGGTGCGCGGACGTTGGCTTTCGTCACCGAACGCGATTCGGTCTTCCGCCAGCGCCGGGACGCGTTGAATTCTCACGCGGACCGGATGATTCGCGAAGATTCGGCCGACCGGCCGGGCCGTGATCCTCGCAGATCGTCGATATCGCGTGCTTGAACAGCACCTGCGACCCGCTGCTCGAATTGAGGTAGACCATGTACGTGTCGAACGACTGAATATGGCCGGTCAGCTTGATGCCGTTGACCAGAAAGATCGCGACGCGTTTGCGCTCTTTTCTGAGTGCGTTCAGAAAATCGCCTTGGATACCGGGAAGACTGTTGGACATTGATGACTCATGTTTGAACCGTACAAGAACCGTTAGCCGACGAAACTTCGTCAGCAGAGCCTGCGTCCTCGTCCGGTTGTATTTGCTCGATGAGCCATTATCGCCTTTCCGACGCGCCCGTCACCGAAAAAGAAAATCTCCGTCGTCACGAAAAGGCAAAGCGGCGCATGGCGTGACATGCGTAGGCGGCCCGTTCGGCCCGATTTTCCGCGTGCAGGCCGACGCGGCCGACACCGCGCCGAAAATCCCGCGCCGAGGCGTCAAACGACTACATTTTGTCGCCAGTCCAGAAAATTTTTCTGACAATCGACGCTTCGCACCACTTTTATCGCAGGCCGATCCGCACTAGAGCCGGTCACTCAATCGGCAGCCGTCAGTTCATCCGCTCTGGACAGAAACATTTTCAACACCGGCGATGTGTTCGACCGGCTATAGCCGATGGCGAGCTCGACGGTCGGCGCTTCGCCTTCCAGCGGGCGGCTCGCCACCGACCACGGCAGCAGATTGTTCGCGTACTCGGGCATCAGCGAAACCCCGCGCGTAGAAGCGACGAGCGACATGGCCATCGCCAGGTTGTCGACGCCATGCGCAGGCTTCGGGTCGATGCCGCTTTCCCGCAGATATTTCACGACCACATCGTGCAGCACGCGCGCCTTGTTCGATGCCATGACGAACGTCTCGCTCCGCAGGTCCGACGGACTGATCGCCGTTTTCGCCGTCAGCCGGTGGTCGCTCGGCATCAGCACGACGAGCTTCTCGCGATGGACCACGTGATAGTCGAGGTCGAGCCCCGGCTCCTTGCGCACGAACGCAAGGTCCAGCTTGCCGCGCGCCACGGCGTCGGCGAGATCGGGCGAGTAGCCGCTCGATATCGTGACGTCGATGTTCGGCAATTCATCGCGCAATACGCGCATGGCGCGCGGCAGCCACGTCATTTCCTGGCCGGTCAGAAAGCCCAGCGCGAAGACCTGCTTGGCGGGGCTCGCCGCGCGGCGCGCCGCCTCGACGGCCGCGTCGACCTGCGCAAGCGCAAGCCGTGCATGGTCGAGAAACGCCTTGCCGGATGCCGTGAGCTCGACCCCGCGCGCACTGCGGCTGAAGAGTTCCGCCCGCACTTCGTCCTCGAGATCGCGGATCTGCCTGCTGAGCGATGGCTGCGACGTGAACAGCCGCTGCTCGGCGGCGACCGTGAGGCTGCCCGTTTCCGCGACGGCAACGAAATAGCGCAGATGGCGCAGCTCCATCCTTTCTCCTGTCTTGCTCGTTCACGGGCCATGCTTTAAAGGCATGCCGGCCAGCCTACAAAGTCTTTTTTCTTTGTGCAAGCGAGGGCTAGATTCGCTGTCAGCAGTCGCATGGAGCGCGGCGAGCGCCAGCGAGGCGGTTTTGCCGCCATACGTGAAGGTTATTGCCGCGCGTCACCACAAGCCGATCAAGGAGTCTAGCCATGAATGACCTCGCCGGAAAAACCGCGCTCGTTACGGGCGCATCCCGCGGCATCGGCCGCGCCATCGCGCTCGCGCTGGGCAGCGCCGGTGCACGGGTGCTCGTGCACTACGGCAGCAACGAGGCGGCCGCCGACGCGACCGTCGCCGACATCATCGCGAGCGGCGGTCACGCGCAGAAGGTCGCCGCCGATCTGCGCAGCGCCGACGGCCCGCGCACGCTCGCCGGCCACGTGCGCGCCGCGGTCGGCGGACGGCTGGACGTGCTGGTTGCGAACGCGGGCATTGCGAAAGCCGCGAGCATCGAAGATACGACGGTCGAAGACTTCGACGCGCTCTTCGCCGTCAACGTGCGCGCGCCGTTCTTTCTTGTCCAGCAACTTCTGCCGATGCTGCGCCAGGGCAGCAGCGTCGTGCTGCTTTCGTCGCTGGCGGCGCGCGCGTCGGTCGGTGAACTGGCCGCGTATGCAGCGACGAAAGGCGCGGTCGATACGCTCGTGCGCCACTTCGCGTCCGCGCTCGGCGAGCGTGGCGTGCGCGTGAACGCGGTGGCGCCCGGCGTCGTCGAGACCGACATGTCGAGCTTCGCCAAAACCGATGAAGGACGCGACTACACGCTGAGCCTACAGGCTCTGAAGCGCGTCGCGCAACCCGATGACATCGCCGGTGCCGTGACCTTCCTCGCTTCGGACCGGGCGAGCTGGATCACGGGCGATACGCTGCGGGTCGATGGAGGATCGAAGCTCTGATCCGCGCATCCTGCTTTCATACGTTATCCGAACTATATATTCGCTAGTGAAAGTACGAGACGCCCTATCACGCGGTCGAGCCGATCCGCGATCACCTCGCGTTCTGCCCCGACCGCGTCGATTCGATCGAAGAACGTGCCTGAGAAACCGACACGAACCGTCAAATCTTGAAACTTTCCAGCGTGGCGGGATGAAACAATTCCTCCGGCTGGAGCAGGCGGCTCGACAAACCTTCCTCGTAGTGCCGCTTCAGAAAGCGCGACAGCACATGCCGGTTCGGCTCGAAACCGTACGACCAGAAATCGTGCCCCATGAGCCGCCGCGCATTGCGCAACTGTTCTTCCACGAAAGGAAGCGTCACCTTGGTCGCGGACGTGTCGCTCAGTTTTGCAAGCGCAACCGCCTTGCTCTTTTCGAAGGCTTTCGCCACCGCGCCCGGGAGCCACGGACGCTGCTCGGCGAGCGTGCGCCGCACGCCCAGCAGGTGCATGATCGGGAACAACTTCGTTCGCGTGTACCAATCGGCCGCGGCCTTCTGCGGATCGTCGTAGAGATACTTCACATTCGGATGGCCGTTCGTGAAGCACGAGGGCGCGCGCGGGCCGATCAGTGCATCGATTTCCCCGGATGCGAGCATGCCGGAGATCGTCGCGTTGTCGGGTGCATTTTCGAGTCGCACGTCGTCGGGCAGCTTGAGACCGATCTTCTCCAGACGGCCGGTTTCTTCATAGCCGCCGCGAACCCACGTCACGTCCGACGCCTTCACGCCATGATCTTCCTCCAGAAAGAGACGCGCCCACACGTTGGCCGTCAACTGGTACTCGGGCACGCCGATGCGCTTGCCCTTGAGATCGGCGGGCGTTTCGATGCCACGATCGTTGCGAACGTAAATAGAGGTATGGCGAAACGCGCGCGACGGAAAAATCGGCACGCCGATATACGGGCTCGTGCCCGCCGCCGTCTTTACGCTATAGCTCGACAAAGACAGTTCGCAGATGTCGTAATCGGCGTGACGGAACGCGCGAAAGAAGATCTCCTCCGGGTCTTGCAGCATGAAGAGCGGATCCACACCGTCGATCTGCACTTCACCGTCCACGAGCGGTCGCATGCGATCGTAGTTGCCCACCGCGACCGATAGATTGAGCTTGCCCATATTCAACTTTCCCTTGTGATTGACGTTTCTTCGCCGATGAGCACGTCGCGCTGCTCCGCGCTCGAACGCAACATCGCGAGACAGATTTCAAGCGTGCCGCGCGCCCATGCGCCGTCGTGCAGCGCAGCGGCGTTACCGCGCACGGCGGCAAAAAGTTCGTCGATGACTTCGGCGCGCGCAACCGCCGGCGCGTCGAGTTCGACACGTTCGCGCCGTTCGTCTCCGTACACGACGATGCCGTCCGGCATCGGCCGCAAATCGGCACGCTCGCATGAAACGATCAGCGGACCGAAATGCTGGTGCCTTCGCACGCCGCGGGTTTTCGACGCGGGCGTGTACGCGTCTCCGCCGTAGGTCCCTGCGGCCTTGAGCCGTGCCTCTTCTTCTCTCGACACGACCTGAGACAGCTTTCGACGGGCGGCGCCATATTCGTCCGCGCTGCGCGCCTGACCCATCTCACCGATCCAGCCGGTCCACTCGTCGGAATCGAAATGCGCATAACCGTTGTAGGAGAGCGTCGCGAATGCGCCGTTTTCGAACCACAGCGTGGCGGTGTAGGCGCCTTCGGTCGGACGCTGTGCGTCCCAGTTGCCCACTACGGCGCGGATGCGCGTCGCGCGGCTTCCCGCGAGCAGGCGCACGATGTCCACCTGATGCGCCGCCTGACTGAACACCGCGCCGCCGCCCTCGTCGGTCTTCAGTTCCTCCGGGCGTCGCGGCCGGTACAGATAGTCGGTGTAGTTGAGCGCGTGGATCATCTTCACGTCGCCGAACGCGCCCGATGCGATCAGTTCGCGCGTACGCAGATACGGCGTATCGAAGCTATGGCAATGGCCGACGATCAGATGCACGTTCGCTTCACGGCACGAGTCGATCATGTCGTCGCATTCGGCGAGCGACAGCGCCATCGGCTTTTCGACGAGCACGTGCTTGCCGTGCGATGCCGCGATCCGCGTATGCGCCGCATGAAACTGATGAGGGCTCGCGATATAGATCGCATCGATGTCAGGCCGCTGCGCGAGCGTGTCGATGTCGCGGTAAGCGGGCGCGTCGAAGTCGGCTTCGAATTGCGCGCGCGCCGTCTCGCGTGGATCGCAGGCCGCGACGAGCTGCACGCGCGCGTCGCCGAGAAACGTCGGCAGCATCAGCGAGAATGCGCGGCCCAGCCCCGCGATGCCGAGTCGGATTTTCTCCATCAGACCTGAACCTGATAGTTCGACTCGAGTTCCGTCGCAGTCTCGACCCACACCGGCTGCGCGGCGAACTGCTTCCAGTCGGTATCCTTCGGCACCATCGCCTGGAACGAGCACACGCTGCGCGGAATCGCGTTTTCGCCCGTACCGATCGCCTCTTCGCCCGCCTGGAACGCCTTCAGCGCGTCGAGCATGCGCCGGCGGAATTCGACCACGGCGACGTCGCTCGCGCCGAGCCGCTCTTCGGTGCGATCCGCGATCGGGCCCATCGTCACCCACATCGCGATGTCCTGATTTGGAAAGCCCTTGATGCCGGTGAAATTGCCCGCCTTCATGGCTTCGCGATCCTGCCAGAAACGGTTGTCGTGCGTGCGCAGCGGCCGGTAAGACGCATCGAGATCGATGCCGACCTGCTGCCCGAGAAACTTGCGCCACGTTTCGGTTTCCGGCGTCTTGTCGGGATGTCCCCACGCCATGAAATAGAACGCGGTGCTGGTGTCGTCGCACGGCACGTTGATGTTGGCGACGTTATACAGGTTGTTCGGCGGAATCAGCGCGGTGGCCGGCGCGACGAACACGGTCGAGCGCACGTAATCGTGCGTGGCCGCGTTTTGAATCGGGCGGCGCAGGGCGGCATAGCGAAAGCCGTAGCTCGTGCGATGAACCTGCAGGCGCGGCGCCTTGTCGGTCGATGGACGCAGCCAGTTCTTCGATGTCGCTTCCGCGCCGCCGACGCGCGCCGGCACGAAGTCCGACGAATGCAGGCTCGAGCTGTGCGCGGAATCGATCGCGCCTTCGAGAATCTGCGCCCAGTTGCACGGAAGAATCGCCTTCGCGATGCTCACACGCGTGTCTTCGGTCGGCGCCCACGCGGGCGGCACGAACTCGGGAATCGCGTCCTGCGGACCCATGTACGCCCAGACGAAGCCGCCCCATTCCTTCGTTTCATAGGCCTTGTGCTTCACCTTCTTCGTCATGTCGCTGCACGATGGCTCGGAAACCATTTCGATCACGTTGCCCTTCACGTCCATCTTCCAGCCGTGATAGAGGCAGCGCAGGCCGCAATCCTCGTTGCGCCCATACACGAGCGATACGCGCCGATGAGGACAGTATTCGTCCATCACGCCGACGTTGCCGTCGGTGTCCCGGAAGACGACGAGGTCTTCCCCGAACACGCGCGCCTTCACCGGTGCGCCGTCCGGCTCGCTGACTTCCTCGATGAGGCACACGGGCGTCCAGTGACGGCGCATTAGCTGACCCATCGGTGCATCGCCTTCGACACGGCACAGCAATTCATTTTCTTCATGCGTGAGCATTTACGCTTCTCCTGACCAACGTATTCAATGAGGATGTATTCAGAGGTCCAGCACGAGTTCTTCGCTCTTCGCACGCGACACGCAGATCATGATCTGGTCGCGCTTCTCGTCTTCGCCCAGCACCATGTCGCGGTGGTCCGCCACGCCCGCGCACAGCGTCGTGCGGCACGATCCGCATGTACCGCTCTCGCATGAACTCGGCGCGCGGATGCCGTTGTCGCGCAGGATTTCGAGGATCGAGCGGTCCTTCGGAATCTCGAACGAGCAACCCGAGCGCTCGAGCTTCACGCTGAAAGGCGTGTTCTGCGCCGCGCGCGACTGGTCCACGCCGAAGCTCTCGAAATGCACGCTGCCAGTCGGCCAGTGACCGGTCATGTCGCGCACGCCGTCCATCAGCGCACGCGGGCCGCAGCAGTAGACATGCGCGCCGCTGCCGGGCTTCTCGAACACCGGCCAGAAATCGAACGCGTTGGCGAGATCGCCATGATCGTGATGAATGACCACATGCGGCTTCCATTCCGCACTCGACAATTCATCGAGGAAAGCCGTCGTCTCCGGGCTGCGTGAAACGTAATAGAGCTTGAAACGCGGGCCGGCGGTGGCTTTGAGGTGACGCATCATCGACAGGACCGGCGTGATGCCGATGCCGCCCGCAACGAACACGAAGCTGCGCGCGCGCTCGCTCAGTTCGAACTCGTTGCGCGGCTCGGAGACTTCGATACGGTCCCCTTGCGCGACCTCGTCCGTCATGCTGACCGAACCGCCGCGACCCGCCGCGTCGCGCTTTACGGCGATCACGTAGCGGTCGGTTTCGGCCGGGTCGTTGCAGAGCGAGTAGTTGCGATTCGCGCCGCTCGGCACTCGCACCGTCAGATGCGCGCCCGCCGTGAAAGGCGGCAAGTCGCGCCCTGCCTCATCGCGCAGCTCGAAACGGAAGATGCCTTCCGCCACCGGGTCCTTCTTCGTCACCACGAGCGTTCTGAATGACACCTCGTTGCTGGCCGACTCGTTCATTGCACTTGCTCTCCGCTTGTCGCTCAATCGATCATCATGCCGTTTATATTAGATATCTAATCATTTAGACGCAAGCGGGTTTTCCCTGAAACGCTTTTTGCGTGAAGTGAAGCCAATGCCGCAAATGAAAACGGCGCCTTCATGACGAAGGCGCCGCCCCTGCTGCGAGAACCGATGCTTACGAATGCTTTTCCGCGTGCTCGCGCAGCGTGTTGGCCGGCACGCCGATCAGCACCGCGAGACCGCCGAGCAGTACGATCGCGGCGATGGCGGACAGACCGATGGCGAGACTGCCCGTCATCGTCTTGATCCAGCCGAGCGCGATCGGCCCGCAGAACGCGCCGACCTGACCCAGGCTGCTGATTGCACCGATGCCCGCGGCGGCTGCGTCATCGGAGAGATAGGCAGGCGGAATCGACCAGATGATGGCCGCGGCGCCGAAATATGAAATGGAGATCATGCCGAGACACACGATGGCGGCCGCGGTATTGCCCGACAGCACGGGCAGCAGAAAGCCGCCCAGCGCGCCGACGGCGGTGCACAGGAAGAAGTGCCAGCGCCGCTCGAGCGTCACGTCCGAACTGCGCGCCACCGCGAACATCCCGAGCGCGCCGATGATGTACGGCAGCGCCGACAGCAGCCCCACGTTGAGCACGTCCGACACGCCCGCCTGACGGATGATCGTCGGCGTCCAGTAGTTGAGGATCGTGCCGCACAGAGGCACCGTTCCCCAACCCGCCGCGAGGATATACACGCGAGGGTCTTTCAACGCGACGAGCAACTGGTGACTCGTGTGCTTCGCGGGTTTCTTTTCGGCGCGGTCGGCGGCGAGCGCATCGAGGATGATTTGCTTCTGCTCGTCGTCGAGCCAGCGCGCGTCTTGCGGACGATCGACGAGATAGAAGAACGCGACGATGCCCATCACCAGCGCGGGGAGGCCTTCGAGGAAAAACAGCCACTGCCAGTTCTTGTAGCCGAGCACGTCGACGAAGTTATGCAGGATCCAGCCCGACAACGGCCCGCCGATGATGCCCGCCGCGGCGATCGCCAGCAGAAAGCGCGACGTGATGCGCGCGCGCCGCGCGCCCGGATACCAGTACGTCAGGTACAGAATGATGCCGGGCCAGAAACCGGCCTCCGCCGCGCCGAGCAGAATCCGTGCGACATAGAATTGCGTCGGCGTGGTCATGAACGCCATCGCCGTGGAAATACCGCCCCACAAAATCATGATGCGCGAGATCGTCAGGCGCGCGCCGATCTTTTTGAGCCATAGCGTGCTCGGCACTTCCAGCGAGATATAGCCGATAAAAAAAAGACTCACGCCGAGCCCATATGCTGCATCGGACAAACCGAGATCCTGTTTCAAATGCAGCTGCGCGAAGCTGACGTTCACGCGGTCAAGATAGTTCAGCACCCAGCAGACGAAGATGAACGACATCAGCCGCCAGGTGACCTTGTGATACGTGGCCTCGACGCGCGCCGCGGCGGCGTCCGATTCCGACATGAATTGCGTGACTGTGGATTTGGCCACCAAACGTCTCCGATTCCCGTGCTCAAGAGGACGATGCGCCGGCGCGTGCGGTTGGACCGCGCATTCCGGGCATCTGCGCTTTTTTATTCGATATCTAATCATAATGGTAAGGAGACGAGCGGGCGGGAACAAGCTCGGGTTTGCACGGAGACGCCTGCCCGAACGCCGGACAGCAGGACGATCGGCCCAACGGCTATCATGTCGGGAATGGACCTGCTCTACTGAAAAGACACTGTCATGACACGAAAGAAGACTGTGGAAGGCGCGCCGGGAGAAACCGCGCAGATGCTGCGCCACTGGCACGAGTCCGTGCCGAACGACCGTCTTGCGCACCTCGTCAAGGACGCCGCCCGTTCGATGGTCCGTGCATTGCAGATGCGGCTCGCGGAGCATTCGGTGTCATTCGGGCACTGGACGTTCCTGCGCATCCTGTGGGAAACCGACGGCCTCACGCAGCGCGAACTCAGCGAGCAGGCGGGCGTGATGGCACCGACCACGTTCGCCGCCGTGACTGCCATGGAAAAGCTCGGGCTGGTCGAGCGTCAGCAGCGTCCCGAGAACAAGAAGAACACGCACGTGTACCTGACTGCCGAAGGCCGCGCGCTGAAAGACAAGCTCGTGCCGCTGGCGGAGGAAGTCAACGAGATCAGCGTGACGGGGCTGAGCGAACGCGATATCAAGGTCGCGCGCAAAGTGCTGCTCACGATCATCGAAAATCTGGCGGACGACGAGTCCGGCTCGACAAATCCGATGCGACGTGTGCTGTCGACTCGTGAACTCGGCAAGCTGATTGCCGAGCGTGGTGAAAGCCTGGAAGACGCTTGAGCGCGCTGTTGCGTGGCGCTTTCACGCGTTGAGGTCGCGCGTTGATCCCATGACTTGCGCCGTGCTTGCGCAACGTATCTTCGAAGAACGCAAGCGGCATCGGTTGCGGCGAACTATGTTGCGGTCCGAGTTCCGCGAGCGCCCGATCGAATCGCACGATGGTCGCCAAGTCACGCGGATAGCGCCGCGCATCGAAGCCGAGAAGGCGCCATTCGCGCGTCGCCCCGTCGAGCGACGCTCGTCGATCCGACGCCTTCGGTGCCGTGCGAGAACAGCATGTCGATTTCATCGAACGGGGCCATGCAGGCCGCGCGGCATTCACGCGGCGGGAGTCAGTGCGACCTTATCCATCCCGGCTGCCTGTGATCGAATGCAACGGGTCGAACGAGCCGTTGCGCACGCGCTCGATGAGCGCGGGCGTGATCGCACGATGGTTGGAGTTGCCCATCTTGACGGTGAGATTCTTGTTCATCGCGGCCTCGAGCAGAAAGAAGCGATCGTTCGGCGGATATACGCCGACCACCCCCAGCGTGCCCGCCTTCGCTCGTTCTGTAACGAGGTTCGCGTGGGATTCGAGCAATAGCCGCGCCCGCCTTGCGCCAGTTTTCATCGCGATGTCGGTCGCGCATGACCCTTTTTCCCTGACGATATCGCCTTCTTTTCGCATAGCAGGCCCGCTACGTGCGCGAGCCTGATGCAGTTGTCGAGTACATCACAGTACGACGTAACACCCGCTCGCGCATGGCGACCAAACCCCTGGGCGACGAAGCGGGCGGTACGTGTATTGCTCATATCACGCATCGCTCACGTTGAAGGACACAGCTCATGAAAGCGCTCATCTGGCAAGGCAAGAAAGACATCCGCTACGAAACGGTGCCCGATCCGCGCATCGAGCATCCGCGCGACGCGATCATCAAGGTGTCAACGTGCGCGATCTGCGGCTCGGATCTGCATCTGTTCGACGGCTTCATGCCCGGCATGACGTCCGGCGATGTCATGGGCCACGAATTCATGGGCGAAGTCGTCGAGGTGGGCAGCGAGAACTCCGCGCTCAAGATCGGCGAGCGCGTGGTGGTGCCGTTCACCATCATCTGCGGCGAATGCGATCAATGCAAACGCGGCAACTTCTCCGTCTGCGAGCGCAGCAACCGCAACAAGGACGAGGCCGACAAGGTCTTCGGCCACGCGACGGCGGGCCTCTTCGGCTACACACACCTGACGGGCGGCTATGCCGGCGGACAGGCCGAATATGTGCGCGTGCCGTTCGCGGACAAGACTCACGTCAAGATTCCCGATGGCCTTTCCGACGAGCAGGTGCTCTTTCTCGGCGATATCTTCCCGACCGGCTGGCAGGCGGCCGTGCAATGCGAAATCGAACCGACCGATACGGTCGCGATCTGGGGCGCGGGCCCTGTCGGACAGATGGCCGTGCGCAGCGCCATTCTGCTCGGCGCGAAGCAGGTCGTCGTGATCGATCGCGTACCGGAGCGTCTGGCGATGGCGCGCGCAGCGGGCGCCGTCACGATCGACTTCAAGGAAGAGAGCGTGCTCGATCGCCTCAAGGACCTCACGCAGGGCAAGGGACCCGAGAAGTGCATCGACGCGGTCGGCATGGAGTCGCATGCGACGCGCTCCTTCGATGCCCTCTACGATCGCGCAAAGCAGGCCGTGATGCTCGAGACCGACCGTCCGCACGTGCTGCGCGAGATGATCTATGTGTGCCGTCCCGCGGGCACGCTCTCAGTGCCCGGCGTCTATGGCGGGCTGATCGACAAGATCCCGTTCGGCGCGGCGATGAACAAGGGACTCACATGGCGCATGGGCCAGACGCACGTGAACCGCTGGACCGACGATCTCCTGCACCGCATTCAGGAAGGCCAGATCGATCCGTCCTTCGTCATCACGCACCGTGTTTCGCTCGCCGATGGCCCTGAAATGTACAAGACATTCCGTGACAAGGAGGATGGCTGCATCAAGGTCGTGCTCAAGCCGTGAAGGTCGCGCACCGCCGGGGCACGGCCATTGCGCAACGCTGCGCAGCCAACCACGGATGCGACCCTCATGCTGGTGATTTCTCCTCATCTCGACGACGCCGTGTTCAGTTGCGGCGCGGCGCTCGCCGCCTCGCCGGGCGCGGTGGTCTGCACCGTCTTCGCAGGCGCGCCCGGCGAGGCAGTCGTAACCGACTGGGACACGCAATGCGGCTTCGCCAACGCGCATCAGGCGATGCATGAGCGCCGCGCAGAAGATGCCGCCGCGCTGGACGCGCTCGGCGCGCGTCCAGTTCATCTGAACCTTCTGGATTCCCAGTACGCGGGCGATGCCAGCGCGTCACCCGAGGAAATCGCATCGGCGCTGGCCGGCGTGATCCGCGCGAAGGCGTTGCCGACGCTTTATATACCGCTCGGTCTCTTTCATTCCGATCACCGTCTCGTGCATGACGCGTGCCGCGAGGCTTGGCGCGCCGACCCTGCGCTAACGTGCATCGCTTACGAAGACGCGCTCTATCGGCGCATGAACGGCCTCGTGCAGTCGCGCCTGGCTGAGTTGGCGCAAGACGGCATCACCGCGACGCCCGTTTCCGAGCGCATCGACACCAACGCGCTCGCACGCAATCTCGCAGCGAAGCAACGCGCTGTAAGCCGCTACGCGAGCCAGCTCCGCGCTTTCGGACCGAACGGCTACGACGACGTCTTCGCCCCCGAGCGCTGCTGGACACTTCAACCCGTGCGCCATGACCGCTGAACGAGCCATGCGTTTGGAGGGAAGTCCCGCTCGGATTTCGGTCGTCGTCCTGACTTACAACCGTGCCGATCAGGTGCTCGACACCCTTGCAAGACTTGCCGCGCTTCCCGATCGCGTCCATATCGTCGCGGTAGACAATGCCTCCACGGACGGGACAGCCGCCCGCATCGCGGCACGATTTCCCTTCGTCGAGCTCGTCGTCGCACCGGCGAACCTCGGCGCGGCCGGGCGCAACCTCGGCGTTGCGCGCGTCAGGACGGAATACGTTGCGTTCTGCGACGACGACGTCTGGTGGAGCGCAGGCTCGCTCTCGCGCGCGGTCGAGATACTCGATGCCGCGCCGCGCGTCGCGGTGTTGAATGCGCGCGTCGTCGTCGGCGCACAGGGCGCGGTCGACGAGACCTGCGAGCGTATGCGCGAAAGCCCGCTTCGCAGCGCCGCGCTGCCCGCACCCGCGCTCATCGGGTATATGGCGGGCGCATGCGTCTTTCGAACGGACGTTTTCCGGCAAGTGGGCGGCTACGAGCCAAGGCTTTTCATCGGAGGAGAGGAAACGCTCGTTTCACTCGATGTGCTATCGGCGGGCTACGAGATGATCTATATCGAGGAACTGGTCATTCACCATCACCCGTCTGCGCTGCGCGACAGCGCACAGCGGCGCAGGCTGCTCGCGCGCAACGCCGCATGGGTGGCCTGGATGCGTCTGCCGCTGCCCGAAGCACTGAGCGCCACGCTCGACGCGCTCCAGACGATGCTCACCGAACGCTCGCCGTTGCGTGACGTGCCTTTGCTCATCGCCAGCATTGCATGGGCGCTGAGCAAGCGGCGTGTGATCGGCGAACGCGTGCGGTCCATGCGGCAACTCGTCCTCGACGACGACGCGCGCCGCGAGGCAGAGACAGACGAGCCACGCCCTTTCCGTTCTACACGCATCGAGTAAAAGCGTCCATGTCTCGCGCGTCGGACCAAACGATATTTGGTTCGTCTCGCAACGAACCGCAAATCGTTTCGTAGTTCTTTCGACCAGCACAACGAGTGGCACGTCGAATGCTGAAAGCCGATGACTGATCCAAGCGATTGTGCACCGTGCACGCGCGCCGATGGGGATCGTATGACAAGGGGGCTCCCGTGAAAATCGCATTGATCAGTGAACATGCTTCGCCGTTGGCTGTTGCCGGCGGCGTGGACAGTGGCGGCCAGAACATCTATGTAGCGAATGTCGCGCGCCAGCTCGTGCGCATCGGTCACGATGTCGACGTGTTCACGCGCTGCGATCGCTCCTTATTGCCGCTCGTCTCACGCTTCGAAAACATCCGCGTGATAAACGTACCGGCAGGGCCGCCCGTGCAACTGCCAAAGGAGCAGCTTCTACCGTACATGGACGCGTTCGCGAGCTTCATGATCGACTTCATGAAGAAAGAAGCGCAGCCGTATGCGATCGTGCATGCGAATTTCTTCATGTCGGGCGTCGTTGGTTTGCGCATCAAGGATGCGTTAGGCATTCCGCTCGTCACGACGTTTCATGCGCTCGGGCGCGTGAGACGGCTGCATCAGGGCCAATCGGACGGCTTTCCGAATGCCCGCTTCGAGATCGAGGACGAACTGGTAAGGCGTTCCGACTCGGTGATTGCCGAATGCCCGCAGGACGAAAACGACCTGATCCATCTCTACGATGCCGATCCCGCCCGCATCGATCTCGTGCCGTGCGGTTTCGACCGTGTCGAGTTTCACCCGCTGGACAAAGCAGCGGCAAGAGAACGTCTCGGCTGGCCGCAGGACCGCTTCATCGTGCTGCAACTCGGGCGCATGGTGCCACGCAAGGGCGTCGACAACGTAGTGCGCGCGCTCAGCGTGTGCCGTTCGGAACATGGCGAAAGCGCCGAACTTTACGTGGTCGGCGGCAATTCCGACGAGGCCAACGAGATCGCGACACCGGAGATCGTTCGTCTGCGTGGCATCGCGCGCGAATGCGGCGTCGAGACGCATGTGCATTTCGCCGGCCGTCATGGACGCGCCGAGCTGAAGCACTTCTATAACGCGGCCGACGTATTCGTGACGACGCCGTGGTACGAGCCCTTCGGCATTACGCCGCTGGAGGCGATGGCGTGCGGCAGGCCGGTCATCGGCGCGGACGTGGGCGGTATCCGCTATTCGGTTGCGCACGGTGAAACGGGTTTGCTCGTCCCGCCGAAAGATCCCGCCGCGCTCGCACATGCGATCGCCGTGCTCAAACGCGATCCGGCGCTCGCGCGCCGCATGGGCGAAGCGGGCCTTGCACGCGCCAGCGCGATGTTCACCTGGTCGAATGTCGCGCAGGCGCTCGCGGACGTCTATGCGCGCGTGAGCGGCGAGGACGCGCAGGCCGCGGCGCGCGTGGCAATGGGCGGAGCGTCGCGATGACGTCCTTGCCCCCGATGCCGCGCGCCGCCATCTTCATCGACAAGGACGGCACCCTGCTCGAAGACGTGCCCTGGAATGTCGATCCCAAGATGATGCGTCTTGCCCCCGGCGCGTTCGATGCGCTGCGTCTGTTCGCCTCGCGCGGCGTGCCGCTTTTCGTCGTCAGCAACCAGAGCGGCGTGGCACTCGGCAAGTTCGAACGGCATGCGCTCGATGGCGTCGAGACCCGTATGCACGAACTCGCAGCCGAAGCGGGCGCCGCAATCGAGGGCGTCTATTGGTGTCCGCACCATCCGCAAGGCATCGTCGCTGAATTCACGCGTGTTTGCGAATGCCGCAAGCCCGCGCCCGGCATGCTGCTGCGCGCGGCGCGCGAGCATCGCCTCGATTTGTCGCGAAGCTGGTTCATCGGCGACATACTCGATGACGTCGAAGCGGGCAGGCGCGCGGGCTGCCGCAGCGTGCTCATCGATAACGGCAACGAGACCGAATGGCTGCGCGGCCCGGGACGCGAGCCGGATATCGTCGTGAGGGACATGCACGAAGCTGCGATAGCCATCGTCAACGCGGAGTGTCCGGCATGAAGCGCGACCCGGTAAATTCATCGACGTTGCCTCCGGTCGTCGCGGCGCATGCGCGCAAAAGCGCGGCGAATCAGGCGCGTGACTGGGGCGCGGACGTGAAGCGCATTCTTTGCATCCGGCTCGACAACCTCGGCGATGTGCTGATGACCACGCCCGCGCTGCACGCCTTGCGCACGGCGCAGCCCGGGCGCCATCTGACCTTGCTCGCATCGCGCGCGGGCAAGGCGGCAGCGCCCTTCATCGATGCGATCGACGACGTGATCGAATACGACGCGCCGTGGGTCAAGCAGGATGCGCCTATCGACGCCCTTGTGGATCTCGCGATGCGCGCGCGTCTCAACGCGGCGCATTTCGATGCAGCCGTGATCTTCAGCGTATACAGCCAGAACCCGCTGCCCGCCGCGATGCTGTGCCATCTCGCCGGCATTGCGCTGCGGCTCGCGCATTGTCGCGAGAACCCCTATGGACTTCTGACCGACTGGGTGCCCGAGACCGAGCCGCAGCAAGGCACGCGGCATGAAGTCGAACGTCAGCTCGCGCTCGTCGAACGAGTCGGCGCGCGCACGTCGGATACGCGCATGCGCTTCAACGTGCGGCCCGAGGATGCGATGTCGCTTGCACAAAAGCTGCGCGCGCGTGATGTCGATCTCCATGCGCCATTCGTCGTGGTGCATCCGGGCGCAAGCGCTGCATCCCGTCGATATCCGGTCGAGCGTTTCGCGCAAGTGATCGAGCGATTGCGCACGCAGCTTCAATGGCCGGTGCTCGTCACCGGCTCACGCAGCGAAGGCGCGCTGTGCCGCGATGCATGCGCTGCAAATCCAGGCGCGATAGACCTGTCGGGCGCGCTAGAACTCGGCGAACTCGCCGCATTGATTCAACGCGCGCGCGTGCTCGTATCGAATAACAGCGGCCCGGTGCATCTTGCGTCGGCGCTCGGCACGCCCGTCGTCGATCTGTATGCGCTCACGAATCCGCAGCACATGCCGTGGCAAACGCCGCATCGCGTGCTCTATCACGACGTGCCTTGCCGCTGGTGCTATCGCAGCGTGTGCCCCGAAGGACATCACGCGTGCCTCGCAGGCGTCGGCGTGGATGAAGTCGTGTCGGCGGTGCTCGAACTGATCGAAACACATCCCTTGCATATCAACTCGTCAATACGGACCGGCTAACCATGTACACACTTGGAATCAATGCCGTTTATCACGACAGTGCGGCTGCGCTCGTCAAGGACGGCGTCGTCGTCGCGGCGGCCGAGGACGAACGCTTCACGCACGTCAAGCATGCCAAGCGCCCCGTGCCGTTCTCGACGTGGCAGCTTCCATTCGATGCAATCGACTATTGCCTGAAGGAAGCGGGCATCGAACTGGCCGATGTCGATCACGTCGCGTATTCATACGATCCGCAACTGTTTTCGGGCATGCCGAAGGAGGTGAAAGCGAGCATCGCGTTACCGATGATGCCGTCGGCTCAGCCCAGCAACAATCCTTCTGAATCGCCGTGGGACCCCTTGTTTCTCAGCTATATCGTCAACGCGAAGGCGCAGTTGCTCGACGGCGCGCCGCATCATCTGAAACGGCGCTTTGCAAGCGGCGGACGCGCGCCGCGCTTTGCATGGCACCACGTCGATCATCATCTCTGTCATGAAGCCAGCGCGTTCCTCGCGGCGCCCTTCGACGACACCGCCGTCCTCACGATGGACGGACGCGGCGAAGGCGTCACGACGAGCCTCGGCCAATTCGTGAACGGCGAGTATCGGCGGCTGAAGCAAGTGGAGCTGCCGCATTCGCTCGGCTTGCTTTATGAAGCCGTGACGGGCTATCTCGGCTTTCTTCACTCGTCCGACGAATACAAGGTAATGGCGCTCGCGTCGTTCGGCAAGCCCGCTTACGTCGACCAGTTTCGGGAAATCGTGAAGTATCGGCACGATGGCAGCTATACCGTGGATGCACCGCGTCTCGTCGAACGATTCGGTCCTCCGCGCGAACGTGGCGGCCCGCTCACACAGCATCATTTCGATATCGCGCATTCGCTGCAAGTGGTGCTCGAAGAAACCGCGCTCGAACTCGCGAAGTGGCTTCATGAGCGCACCGGTTTGCCGAATCTCGCGATGGCGGGCGGCGTCGCGCTCAACTGCGTGATGAACGCGCGGCTGCGCGATCGCGGACCCTTCGAGGAAATCTGGGTACAACCCGCCGCCGGCGACGCCGGCACGGCACTCGGCGCCGCGTTGTGGACCGACTATCGCGAGCGTGCCAAAGCGGGCGATGTCAGCCGCAAGTGGCGCATGGACCACGCTTATCTCGGCCCCGAATACGGCGATGAAGAGATCGAAGCGTTCCTGAAATGGACGCGCGCACCTTATCGCAAGCTCACGAACATCGCTGAAGAAACCGCCGACATTCTCGCGCAGAACCGCGTGATCGGCTGGTATCAGGGTCGCACGGAGTTCGGGCCGCGGGCGCTCGGCGCGCGCTCGATTCTCGCCTCGCCGCTCGACGCGTCGATGCAGGCGCGTCTCAATGAAATCAAGGACCGCGAGGATTTTCGTCCGGTGGCGCCCGTCGTAATGGAAGAGCATGCGGCCGACTGGTTCGTCGATGCGCGCGTCGCACCGTTCATGCTGTTCGTGTTCGACGTGCGTGACGAGATGAAAGCACGCATACCGGCCGTCACGCATATCGACGGCACGGCCCGTGTGCAGACCGTCAATCGTGCGCAGCATGCGCTCTATTACGACCTGATCGCCGCGTTCAAGGCGCGCACCGGCGTGCCGGTCCTCGTCAACACGTCGTTCAATACGCGCGGCGAGCCGATGGTAAACACACCGCGCGATGCGCTCGAATCGTTCTGGACGTCACCGCTCGATGCGCTCGTGATCGGTTCATTTCTCATCGAGAAGCCGGGGGCGCGCGCATGAGCACGTATGCCGGTCTGTTCGAAAACGCGGAGATGAACGCGACGGCGGCGCCCGTTCCATCACGCGACGGTTTCATCCCCGACGTGTCGGTGATCGTGCCGACCTATCGCCGTCCCGCGATGCTCGAGCGCTGCGTGTGCGCCATTGCCGCGCAAACATACGATGCGTCGCGCTACGAGATCATCGTATGCGACGACGGACCCGACGAAGCAACGAAGGCATGCGTGCAGCGTCTTGCCGCCTTGCATGCGCCAAGCGGGCCGAAAATCCGCTATGTACCGGTGACGGCGACGCAAGGCCCGGCGGGCGCACGCAACGCGGGCTGGCGCGCATCGCTTGCAAGACGCATCGCGTTCACCGACGACGACACCATCCCCGATCCGCAATGGCTCACGAACGGCATGCGCGCGCTCGATGCCGGCGCGGACGCCGTCTCAGGGCGTATCGTCGTGCCGCTGCCGAAGCGCCCGACCGACTACGAACTCGACGCGGCCGGACTCGCGAACGCGGAGTTCGCGACCGCCAATGCGTTCGCAACACGCGCCGCACTCGAACGCACGGGCGGATTCGATGCGCGCTACACGTCCGCATGGCGTGAAGACTCCGATCTGCACTTCGCGTTGA
The DNA here is from genome assembly GCF_023631365.1 of Caballeronia sp. INML2. Classification (NCBI taxonomy): domain Bacteria; kingdom Pseudomonadati; phylum Pseudomonadota; class Betaproteobacteria; order Burkholderiales; family Burkholderiaceae; genus Caballeronia; species Caballeronia sp. INML2. The sequence goes on from NZ_JALQDH010000049.1 coordinate 274,776, forward strand.
TGCGAGCGGGACTCGTCATCGCACGCGCCGACGATGCGATGGTGCTGCATCCCGTGCGGCCCGCGCGCTGGGGCGTGAGCCTGTCGCAGCAGAAGAAGAGTCAGTTCGACGCATTGCTCTACAAGAAACATCGCACGCTGTTTCGCGAGCGGATACGGCGCCATCCGCCGCTTCTCTACTATGCGATGCTCGCGGCACTCGTGGCGGCGGTCGTATCGCTGGCGGCGGGCGCATCGCAAGTTGCAATCGTCGCGGCGCTCGCATGGATCGCGATGACGATCTGGTTCTGCATGCAACGCCTCAGGACTACCGCGCGCACGCCAGCGCACATCGCGGAGATGTTTTGCACGTCGGCGATCATTCCGTTTCTGTCGATCTACTGGCGCATTCGCGGCGCGTTCAAGTTCAGGGTGTTCTTTTTATGAACATCGAGCCGGTCGAACGCATCGTCGTTTTTCGCGCGCTGCAACTCGGCGACATGCTGTGCGCCGTGCCCGCGTTGCGCGCGTTGCGGCAGGCGTTTCCGCATGCTCGTATCGCACTGGCCGGCTTGCCCTGGGCCGCGCGTTTCGTCGAGCGGTACGGGCATCTGCTCGATGAGCTGATCGTGTTTCCCGGTGCCATCGGCTTTCCCGAACAGGAAGAGACCGATGCGCATCTTCCCGCGTTTCTGCACGCGCTGCGTGAGCGGCGCTTCGATCTCGCGATTCAGTTGCACGGCAGCGGCGGCGTCGCGAACGACATCGTCGAGGGCATGGGTGCACATCTGAACGCGGGCTTTCTGAAGCCCGATGAAGCCATGCGCGAAGGCGTTTTCATGCCGTGGCCCGATGACTTGCCCGAGCCCGCGCGATACACCGCCTTGATGGAACGTCTCGGCATCGACGTTCGCACGCTCGATCTCGAGATCCCGCTGACCGATGACGACGAACGCGAATGCAATGCGCTCGTCGATGCCTGTGCGATAGACCAGGACAAGCTCATCGTCGTGCATCCGGGCGCGCAGTTGCCTTCGCGCCGATGGCCCGTCGAACGCTTCGGCGAAGTGGCGCGCGCGCTATCGGACGCGGGCTGGCAGGTTGCCATCACCGGCAGCGCGGGCGAAGCGCATCTCACCGCATGCGTGACACGCGACGCCGGCGCGCATGCCATCGATCTCGCCGGGCGGACGTCGCTCGGAGCGCTGGCCGCGCTAGTCGCGCGGGCAAGGCTCATCGTCTGCAATGACACAGGGCTCTCGCATGTCGCCGCGGCGATGCGCACGCCGAGCGTCGTGATTGCATCGGGCAGCGATACGCGGCGCTGGGCACCACTCGATCACACGCGTCATCGTGTGCTCGCAGACTGGCCCGCATGTCGGCCCTGTGCCTTCCGCGAATGCCCTTACCACCACGAATGCGCGCTGAACGTAAGCGTGCAAAGCGTGCTCGATGTCGCATTCGCACATCTGCAGGAGGCGGTTTTTCATGCCCACGACTAGTTCACGGCGCCTGCGAGTGCTCACATGGCATATCCACGGCAATTACCTGTATTACCTGAGCCAGGCGCCGCACGACTTCTATCTCGTCACGCGCCCCGGCTATCCGCCCGGATACGCGGGCACGGCGGGCGCGTTGCCCTTCGGGGCGAACGTGCATGAAATGCCGGCGAGCGAGGTGCCGTCGCAGTCATTCGACGTCGTCCTCTTTCAGCACAAACGACAATGGGACGATGACCGTCTCAACCTTCTCACCGACGCGCAACGGCGCCTGCCGCGTGTCTATATCGAACACGATCCGCCGCAGGAAAATCCCTTCGAGCAGAAGCACTGGGTGCAGGAGCGCGACACGCTGCTCGTGCATGTCACGCACTTCAACCGGCTGATGTGGGACAGCGGCGACACCCCGACGCGCGTCATCGAACATGGCGTGGTGGTGCCGGAACACGTGCGCTACAGCGGTGAGCTGGAGCGCGGCATCGCGGTGATCAATCATCTGCGTCAGCGCGGCAGGCGACTCGGGAACGATGTCTATGCGCAGGCCGCCGCGTGCGTGCCGCTCGATCTCGTTGGCATGGACGCGCAATCGGCGGGCGGGGTCGGCGAGATCGGCAACCTGGAGCTTGCGGCGTTCAGCGCCAGATATCGCTTCTTCTTCAACCCGATTCGCTGGACGAGTCTCGGGCTTGCGATCGTCGAGGCGATGACGATCGGCATGCCGATCGTCGGACTCGCGACGACCGAACTCGCCACCGTGATCCGCAACGGTGAGAACGGCTTCGTCCATACGGATACGCATGCGCTCATCGACGCCATGCAGCAGATGCTGCGCGATCCCGCTGAAGCACGGCGTCTCGGCGAAGGCGCTCGACGGACTGCGCTCGAACGCTTTCACATCGCCCGCTTCGCCCGCGACTGGGACGAAGCGCTACGCCACGTATGCAGCTAGCACGCATCATCACGGGAACATTTGAACATGAAAGAAGCTTATAGAAAGCGCATTCTGGTGACGGGCGGCGCAGGCTTTCTCGGCTCGCATCTGTGCGAGCGACTCGTGGCACAAGGTCATGACGTGTTATGCGTCGATAACTTCTACACCGGCACGAAGGACAATATCGCGCATCTGTTCGACAGCCCTAACTTCGAGCTGATGCGCCATGACGTCACCTTTCCGCTCTATGTGGAGGTGGACGAAATCTATAACCTCGCGTGCCCCGCTTCGCCGATCCATTACCAGCACGACCCGGTGCAGACGACGAAGACGAGCGTGCACGGCGCGATCAACATGCTCGGGCTCGCCAAGCGCGTCCACGCGAAGATCTTCCAGGCGTCGACGAGCGAAGTCTATGGCGACGCGCACGTGCATCCGCAACAGGAAGCGTACTGGGGCAATGTGAATCCCATCGGGCCGCGTTCGTGTTACGACGAAGGCAAGCGCTGCGCCGAAACGCTCTTCATGGATTACCGGCGGCAGCATGGGCTGTCGATCAAGATCGCGCGCATCTTCAATACGTATGGGCCGCGCATGCATCCGTCGGACGGGCGCGTGATTTCGAACTTCATGATGCAGGCGTTATCGGGCCAGCCGATTACGGTGTATGGCGAAGGCACGCAAACGCGCTCGTTCTGTTATGTCGATGATATGGTCGATGCGTTCATCCGCCTCATGAATACGCCCGACGAACTGACGGGCCCGGTGAATCTCGGTAATCCGCACGAACTGACGATGCTCGAGGTCGCGCGGCGCATCATCGCGTTGACGGGCTCGTCGTCGGAGATTGTGTTCAAGCCTTTGCCGATGGATGATCCATGGCATCGACAGCCGGATATTGCGCTCGCGCGCGAGGCGCTCGGCTGGTCGCCGACGACGCCGCTCGACGAAGGGCTGCAGCGCACGGCGCAACATTTCCGGCAGATCATCGAAGCGTCGGAGTCGCGCGCGGCGCAGCACATTTAGTCCGTGCGCGCCGTCACCGCACCGATCGTCCCGATCAGCTTCGGCGCAGGCACGGGCTTCGTGAGATGCGCCTGAAAGCCCGCCGCTTGCGCGCGTGAGCGCGCTTCGGCCTGCGTATGTCCCGTCAGCGCGATCGCGGGCATGCGTTCGCCGAGCGACGCCCCACGGCTCGCCTCTTCCTCACGAACGCGTCGCAGGACTTCATAGCCGTCCTGCTCGCCGCCGAGCACGATATCGCAGAGCAACACGTCGGGCCATTGCGCGCCCGGCAGCGCTCGCAGTTTCGCGAGTGCCTCATCGCCCGATGCGCACAACACCACATGCGCACCGACCGATTCGAGCACACCCTCCAGCGCATCGCGTGCTTCCTCCTGATCGTCGAGCACCATCACCGTGACGCCGGCGAGCGCATCGTCGTGCGCGGCTTCGGCGGTGGCCGTATCGTCGAGCACCGGGCGCAAGGGCATCGTCGCGACATAGGCGACGTGCTTGTCGATATAGCGCACAGCCAGGCTGCCGCCTGACTCCGTCAATGCGTTCTCGAGACGCCGCACCTGTTGCTGCGACAGATCCGCGGGATTCGGGCGTTGTCCCATCACTGTGAGGCTCGCGTGATTGCCTTCGCGGAACACGCGCAACTCGATGCGCTCACCGCGCATCGCGGCGCCCATCTGCGCGCGGCACAACTCGGCGACGATCTGCTGCAGCACACTCGCATCGCCGGATACGCGCAAGCCCGGCTCGGTGATGACGGTATATAGATTCACGCCGCGCGCCGCGATCTCTTCGTGCAGCGCATCGACGACGCCCGCGACGATCGCGTCGAGCCCGACCGCCTGCGCCGAGACCTTTCGTTGCGCGTGCTCCAGCTCGCCCTGCTGCCACTGCAGCGACCACATGCGCGCATACACGCCGTCGCGTGCGAGCAGCTCATGGTGCTGTCCCTGCTCGACGATACGCCCGTGCTCCATCACGAGTATCCAGTCCGCATCGACCACGGTCGAGAGCCGATGCGCGATGACGATTGACGTGCGTCCCTTCGCGAGACGATCCAGCTCGTTCTGGATCGCGCGTTCAGAACGCGTATCGAGCGCGGAGGTCGCCTCGTCGAACACGATGATGCGCGGATTCTTCAGTATCGCGCGCGCGATCGCGATGCGCTGACGTTCGCCGCCCGAGAGCCGCACGCCGCGCTCGCCGACACGGGTCTCGTAGTGATCCGGCAGGCGCTCGATGAAGCCATCGAGTTGTGCGGCGCGCGCGGCGTGCACGATATCCGCGCGCGTGGCCTCGGGACGGCCATAGCCGATGTTGTAGGCGATCGTATCGTTGAAGAGCACCGTGTCCTGCGGCACGATGCCGATAGTCTCGCGCAGGCTGTTCTGCGTGACGTGCGCGAGGTCCTGTCCGTCGATCCGTATCGCGCCCGCGGTCGGCTCATAAAGCCTGAACAACAGCTTCACGAGCGTCGACTTGCCTGAGCCGCTGCCTCCGACTACGGCGAGCTTCTTGCCTGGATGCGCGCGAAAATCGACGTCGCGCAAAATCTGCCGCGCCGGATCGTAGCCGAACTCGACATGATCGAACTCGATTTCACCCGCCGTCACGACGAGCGGTTGCGCCCCTGCCTCGTCCACATCCTCGCGCACGCGGCCGCGCGACAGAAGAATGTTGAACATGCGCTCGACGTTCACGAACGCGTCGTTGGTCTCGCGAAACACGAAGCCGAGCGTGTTGAGCGGGTTGCAGACTTGCACGATATACGCGTTCACCAGCACGAGGTCGCCGACGCTCATCGTGCCCGCGACGACCTGTTGCGCGGCGCGCAGCATCACCGCCGCGATGCCGACGGCGATGATCGTGCTCTGCCCCACGTGCAGCAGCGTCAGCGCGCGTTGATTGGCGACACGCGCATGCACCCAATCGTCCAGCACGCTCGTGAGCCGGTTCGTTTCGATGCGCTCGCTCGCGAAGAACTTCACGGTTTCATAGTTGAGCAGGCTATCGACGAGCCGGCTGTCGGACTGGGCCTCGAGCTTGTTGACCGCGCGCTGGAAGCGCATGCGATAGCGCGTGAAGATGAGGGTCCATACGGAATACAGCACGAACGTCGCGGCGATGATCGAAATGAATTCGATAGCATAACTGCTCATCATCACGGCGACGACCGTGCCGATTTCGATCACCACCGGCACGATCGTGAAGAATGCGGTGCCGAGCAGAAATCCGACGCCGTCCGCGCCCTTTTGCACGTCCCGCACGACAGCGCCGGTTTCGCGCTGCGCATGAAAGCGCGCGCCCAGGGCATGAAGATGAGCGAACGTTCGCTCTGCAAAGGACGCCACGGTGCGCTGCGTGACGATGCTGAACACCACGTCGCGTGCCTCGTTCAGCACGTCGCCGAGATAGCGCAACAGAACGTAGGCGAGCACGAGAAAGACAGGAAAGACGACGGCCGATGCAGGATGACTGAACTCGTCGATGACGCGCTTGAGCATCAACGGCACGGCTACGACCGCGAGCCGCGCGCCGATCATCAGGACGATGGCGGCGGCGGTCTGATAACGCCACGCCCACACCGCGCGCCACAGGTCGGCAACGATGCGGCGGCGCACCTGGGTACGCGCTGCATCGGTCGATACGCCCGGCGTCACTCCTTCCAGTCCTTGCGCTTGCGGGTGTCGGAAGAAGCCGATGCGCCCTGCGCGTTCTTGTTCTGAACGCGCTGTTCTTCGGTGCGGCTCAACGTGGCGGGGTCCGTTCCCGACTGGCCCGCCGCACCCGCGCCGCCCTCCACGCCGGCGGACTTCCCGGACTCGCCGCGCGTTGACGCATTGCCCGGCGGCCCCCCGTTTTGCTGGGCCCATGCATTGGCGCCACCCCACATGCAGGCGCACGCGAGCGTGACAATCGTTACAAGGCGAAATTTGCGGTTCATCTGCACCTTCCGTTTGCGCGAACACTGCACATGCAGACGCGGTTCGCACGAGTGTTTCGATAGTCGTTCATAGCAATGCACGCGCCAGAATGCGCGACGCGTCGAACCGGAGCGGCTTCGTTGCATGTTAGACGGGTTTGCCCATCGCGCGGTCGATTTCTTCGTGCTATTGGGGGCTTCAGGATGACGCAGCGCCACTTCGCTTCAGATACCGCGCGATGAACGTGCGCGTCACATCGTGAGGAAAACGCACGGCCACGCTTTCGCCGCTGACCATTTCCACGACACCTTCGCCATAGCGCCGCACGAGGACGCGCTCGCCCCGCTCGAATGCGGGCACCGTCCGCTTCGGTCTTGCCCCGCCTTTCAACCGGGCCTGTTCGACAAGCTCGCGCGGGCTTTCGATGACCTCGGGCGGATGCAGGCAGTTGTCGCACTCCCCACAGGTCTTTCCCTCGAGTTCGTCGCCGGGCATGACGTAATGCGCGCCAGAGGCGGAGACCGTTTCGCACGCGCGTGCTTCATCCGTGTCGTGCGCGAAATAATCGAGCAGGATGCGCCATCGACACCGGGCGCTTTGCGCATAGCCGATCATGCTTTCCAGCACCGCGCGGTCGCGCTCCGCTCGCGCCACATAAGCATTCGATGCTTCGTCGAGTCTCGCGGCGGCCTTGCTGCCGTCCTCATCGATCAGCTTCATGCCGCCGTGACGCGTGCGTCGCGTCATGCCGATGTCGTTGAGCAACGTCGCCGCGACGCGGAGCTTGTTCGCGCCCACGTCGGGCAACGCTTCACGCAGGCGCGCAAGCGGCTTCTCGAGCGTCTTGCCGCTGTTCTCGTTGGCGAGCTCACGCACCGTGCGCGCGACGCGTTCGATCGTCTGCGCGCTCGGATAGCGGCCGCTCAGGAAGAACTGCTGCACCTGCTTGTCCTTCAGTTCGAACAGCAGCGTGCAGTTTGCCGGTTTGCCGTCGCGTCCCGCACGGCCTGCTTCCTGATAGTACGCATCGAGACTGCCCGGCATCTGCGCATGGATGACGAAGCGGATATCGGACTTGTCGATGCCCATGCCGAATGCGTTGGTGGCGACCATCACACGCGCCCGGTCTTCCATGAACGCGTCCTGTGACGCGGACCGCGCGTTCGCCGCGAGCTTGCCGTGATACCGCTGCGCCATCACGCCCGCTTCGACCAAAGCCGCATGAAGCGCGTCGCATTCCGCGACTGTCGCGCAATAGATGATGCCGCTGCCCTTCTCGCTGCACGCAAGTTCGACGACGCGCTTGCGCTTGTCCTCGGAGTTCGTCATCTGCTCGACGGCGAAGCGCAGGTTGTCGCGATAGACACCCGTATGAATGATATTGGCCTTGCGCATCGCGAGCTCGCGCACGATATCGACGATGACAGCGGGCGTCGCCGTCGCCGTGAGTGCGAGTACCGGCGGGCGGCCCAGCAGCGCGAGCGCCTGCGTGAGCTCGACATACGCGGGACGAAAGTCGTGTCCCCACTGCGAAATGCAGTGCGCCTCGTCGATCACGACGAGCGCGATCCCGGGGAAGCCCGGCGTCTTGAGTTCGTCGAGGAACTCCGTGCTGACCAGACGCTCCGGCGTGACGAACAGCATGCGCAACGCGTTTTTGGAGAGGGCATCCATTGCGTCGCGCGCTTCGCTCGCGGAGAGTGCGCTGTTCAGGACGGCGGTCGCAATGCCGGCTTGCGTCAACTTCGTCGCCTGATCGCGCATCAGCGAAATCAACGGCGAGACGATGAGCGTCATGCCTTCGAATTGCAGTGCGGGCAACTGGTAACACAGCGACTTCCCCGCGCCGGTGGGCATGACAGCAAGGGTATCGTGCCCGTCCATCACGCTGCGGATGACGTCTTCTTGTCCGGTCCGCAGATGCGGAAAGCCGAATACTCTACGCAGCGCATTTTCCAGTTGTCGGTCGAGCGGCTTGCGCGTGCGTTCTACGGTCGAAGGCATAAGATTCCATCGTTCGGAGCATGCGTTTGATCCGCTCGCGGTTCAACGCTTGCTCCGTTGTCTACAGGGACGTCGGCCGAAGCGGTCGCTTCGGCACTTTGTCAAACGCCCGCCGCGCCGCCTGACGGCACCTCGACGGGAAGCGAACGCTTATGCTCCGTTGCGGTATGGAAGCGCCGAATCGTGAGAAGCACCTCCTCGCTTACTTCCTTTCCCTCGAGAAAATCGTCGATGTCCTCGTAGGTAATGCCGTAGCTCTCCTCATCGGGTCGTTGCGGCGTGAGCGTCTCGAGATCGGCGGTCGGAACCTTCATGACGAGTGAGTCTGCCGCACCCATCGAACGCGCAAGCGCGCGCACGCGACGCTTCGTGAGTCCCGACAGGGGCAGCACGTCCGCGCCGCCATCGCCGTACTTCGTGAAGAAGCCCATGAGGGACTCCGCCGCGTGATCCGTGCCGATGACGACGCCGCGCCGCGCGCCCGCTATCGCGTATTGCGCGATCATCCGCTCGCGTGCCTTTATGTTTCCCAGCACGAAGTCTTCCTGGAAGTCATCGGTGTACTGTGCGCCGCCCTGCTTTAACGATGACAACATTTCGTCCGATGGCCCCTTCACGTTGACGGTCAGCGTCTCGTCGGGACGCACGAACTGAAGCGCGAGCTGCGCGTCTTTCTCGTCGCGCTGCGCGCCATAGGGCAGTCTGACAGCGACGAAGTGAGCCTCATAGCCGCGTGCACGAAGCCGCTCGACGCTCAGTTGCGCAAGACGTCCCGCCGTCGAAGAATCGACGCCGCCGCTGATACCGAGCACGTACGTCTTGAGTCCCTGTGAAAACAGGTAGTCGGCGAGAAAGGAGATGCGACGCTCGCGCTCTGCATCCACATCGAAATCGCCGGCGATGCCGAGTTCGCGGATGACCTGTTGCTGCCATTGTTGCCATTCACTCCTGCTTTCGTGCATGCTCGCCTCCCTGTTCGTTCGCTCAGCCTTGCCGCATCTCGTTGAAATGGTGTTCGATGCGCGATAACGCATACAGCGCGGCAGCTTTTCGGACTTCGTTGCGTTCACCCTCGAAGACCTTGGTCTCACTGAAAGTCTGGATGCGACCGTCGCGCAGCTTGTAAGACCAGGCAAAGCATTGCGTGCCGGCCGGCGGGCCGTCGTTTCCGGGAGGCGCATCGGCGACGCCCGTATTCGACACGGCAACATCCGCACAGCACGCCTCTTGAGCCAGCGCGCCCTCGGCCATTTCTCGCGCGACCGCCTCGCTTGTCAGTCCGTGCTGCTTCATCGTTTCTTCACGTACGCCGAGGAAGCCCGCCTTGCCAGTCGGCGAATAAGTCACGAAGCCAACATCGAGGCAAGCTCCGCTTCCCGGCACCGATGAGATCAGCGAAGCGATAAGGCCCGCAGTGCACGACTCGGCCGTCGCGAGCATCAGGCCGCGAGAGCTGAGAAACGACACGACCTGTCTCGGGATGTCCACTCTGTCTTCTCCGTTCTCGTTGGCGACTACCGGCCGACGCAACGGATCAGCAATCCGTAGACCAAAACGGAACACTGGACCGCCTTGTCGGCGCCGCGTTTTCGAAGCAGCGTGTGCCATAACAAGCGACGCCACGCCTTTTCTTCTGATGAATCAGGAGAGGCGTTTACCGTCCGGTCGCTCGGGCTTGTTCCCCGGCTTCCTGCGCAGCGTCACCGTTCGTGTTCTGGCCGCTCGTAGCGCCTTGCGCATCCTCGGCTTCGATGGATGCTATCGCCTGCTGCCAGAATTCCTCGGCGCGTCCGTCAGGCGAGCCCTCGCGCTCCCAAATCTCATAGGCGCGACGACGAATGCGGTCTTGCTCTTTCTGATCATCCATGACCTTTCTCCTGTTATGCGGCATCGCCGCCGCCGGATTGCGAAGCTTGCACGCTGCTGACGCAACCATCGTGCCGCGGTCATTCGATGCACTACGAGACCGGCAACTCATCGGGCCTCTGCCAATCGGCACGCCGTTGTCGGTAATTGCTTCCCGCTTCGATCGTGACGCTGAACATTTCGCGGCGATCAGCCCGCAAGATTTCCGGCGTTGTTGACGTTAACGCAGATACGTTGAACCGTGCGGTTCGCCCGATCGAACCGACGCACTATTACAGAGACCCCGTCCCACGAATGAACGACGCATTCCGCCCGATGCCGGATGAGAGCGGTGCGAGTGCCACGGACAGAGCCGCGGCGCCGAGCGCTGTCCCGCAGAATCAGCAATTCCTGTCTTTCGTCCTTGCGCGCCACGCCCGGGGCGTGTCGCCGCGCGTTCCCGGTCTCATGCTCATCGCGATGGCGGGCTGCGGCGTCGCGTCGATAATCTTTCAGATGCTCGGCGACCTGTCGCCTGGCGTGCGGCTGTTGCTTGCTGCGGGCGCCGGCGCCGGCGTCCTCGCGCTCGGCTGGCGATACCTGCGAGGTGAAGAGGCGCGTGCGGTCGCCGCGCACGCCCTCGCGAGCGCGCTGCTCGACGCCAATCGCGAGTGCATGAAGCTCCTCGATGTGAACGGCCACATGCTGCGCATTTCGGAGTTCGGCGCCGAGCTGATGCAGGCCCCGTCGCCCGAGGCGCTGGCGGGCGCAAACTGGCTCGGCTTCTGGTCCGGCGAAGACGCCAGCGCCGCCCGTGTTGCGTTCGACGGCGCATTGCGTGGCGCCCGGACCGCGTTCACAGGCGCGTGCGCGACGACGCAGGGACAGCCGAAATGGTGGCATTCGCGCCTCATCCCCATCATGGATGCGCGCAAGCACCGCGTGCTCGCGCTGCTCTGCGCCTCCACCGATGTCACGCTCGAACGGACGCTCAGCATCGACCTGCGCGCCAAGGAGCAGCTGATGTCGGAGATGGAAGCGCACGTCAGCATGGTGTTCTACTCCTATAGCGCGGACTTCACCTACTTTCATCATGTGAGTGCGGGCGCCCGGACCGTGTTCGGCATCGAGCCGGCGGTGCTTCACGCCCATCCCGCCGCCTGGCTCGATCTCGTCCTGCCGGAAGACCTTCCCGCGTTGCAGGCGGAGATGCACCGGATCGTCGCGGAGTCGGCTGAAGGCCGCATCCAGTACCGTATTCGACGCGCGAACGGGCAGGTTCGCTGGATACGCAGCACCGGCTTTCCCATGCGCAGCGAAACGGGTGCCGTGACGCATATCGTCGGCATCAGCGAGGACGTGACCGTCGAGCACGAGCATCTGGCCGAGCTCGACCGTCTCGCCTACTCCGACGCGCTCACGGGCCTCGCGAACCGCTGCGCGCTCGTGCGTCGCATCGAGGCGCTATGCGCTGCCGGGCTGCCGTTCGGGCTGATGTTCATCGACCTGGACCGCTTCAAGGTGCTCAACGATACCCTCGGCCACACCGCTGCAGACCGGCTGCTGCGGGAGGTCGGTCACACCATCAAGGCTGTGCTGCCGCCAGATGCCTATGTCGCCCGTCTGGGAGGCGACGAGTTCGCGGCGCTCGTCGCCGCCCCGGCCGACAAGGACGCTCTGTCGCGCGAGGTAGAGGCCGTGCTGCGGGGAATAGCCGAAAGCGGACAGGCGAGCCGCAGCGGCGCGTGTGTGACGGCATCGATCGGCGTTTCCGTGTTTCCGGACGACGGCGTGGATCACGAAGCGCTGCTGACGAGTGCCGACATCGCCATGTACGCCGCGAAAAAGGCCGGACGCAACGGCTTTTGCTTCGCCGCGAAAGACGCCATGAAGCGCATCGTCGAATTCGAACTCGAACGGGACCTGCCTGCGGCGCTCGCAGAAAACCAGTTCGTCCTTCACTATCAGCCGATTTACGACGCCCGCTCGCTCGGCGTTCATAGCGTCGAGGCGCTCATACGCTGGCGTCACCCGACGCGAGGCCTGATTCCTCCAGGCGCGTTCATCCCGATTCTGGAGGAGAGCGGCTTCATCGTTCCGGTCGGCGATTGGGTCATCGAACAGGCGCTGAGCCAGCTCGCCCGATGGCGGCAAAAGACGGCCACGCCGCTCGGTGTCTCGATCAACGTGTCTGCGCGGCAGTTCGGCGGCCGCCGCATCGTCGATGTCATCCACGACGCGTTGAGCCGTCATGACGTGTCGCCTTCCAGCCTGCACATCGAAATCACCGAAAGCGCGCTAATGGACGATCCCGCGCTCGCGCAGGAGACGCTCAGAGCGCTCAGGCGACTCGGCGTGGGCGTGGCGATCGACGATTTCGGCACCGGTTATTCGAGCCTGCGCTACCTTGCCGACTTCGCGCCCGACATGCTGAAGCTCGACCGGTCGTTTATCGGGCGCATGGCGACCGACGACTCCATCGAGATGATCGTGCGCGGGATGATCGACATATCGCACGGTCTGGGCGTGCGTGTCATCGCCGAGGGCGTCGAGCACGTCACGCAACTCGACGCGTTGCTCGAGGCGCGTTGCGACTTCGTGCAAGGCTATTTTCTGAGTCGGCCGCTCCCGGCAGAGGAGATCCTCGGCGTGAATGCGTTTCCGTCTGCCGTTCTCGAAAGCGAGTGACCGATTCAGGCTGTGCGCCTGCCCGCAGTCTTGTCTTGCGCCCTCGCGAGCCGCCGCGCGATTTCGGCGGCCGCCCCGTCGTCATCCGCGATGTTCAGAGGGCCTCCGTCGCCTTCCGATGCGAGTTTCAGATAGGCGGCGGCGAGCTTGCGCAACTCGTCCTCGGTCGCGTCTTCAATGCCGATCAACTGATTGCTCGCCAGGCGATGGGACGCCAGCAACTCGTTGAGCTTCAGATGAAGCGCGACGCTGTCCTTGTTTGCGCTCTGCTGAATGAGAAAGACCATCAGGAACGTGACGATCGTCGTGCCTGTATTGATGACCAATTGCCAGCCTTCGGAAAAGCGAAACATCGGTCCGGACACGAGCCATATCACGACCGAGATGACGGCGAGCCCGAATGCCACAGGCGAGCCCGCCCATCGCGTGACGGCACTCGCGAACGCGTCGAACGCCCGCGTGATCGGATTGGCTTTCGCGTAGCCCGGACTCGACGTCGTGGGCACGGTGTGCATCGGCTCTGCATCGGGCAGTGGGTTTTGTCGACTCATATTCGGGGCCGCAGAAGTAGTTCGAGCCAGAAATTTATCAACCGGACCTTTCGAAGGACATACGGGCGCCGTTTTTCTCGCTTCTGCCCGCGCCAATGCCGCTCACGGAGACCGGCTCATCGGGCGCTATATTAGGCCAACGCGCCAGCAGTTTCAGCGGGACATGCAACGCTCGCCATGAATCTTTCACCGGACTCGGCCTTTCAAGGCCGGCATCGAACCTGTTCCAGTCCGCGGAAATCCGTCGGGTACAGATCGGCACTCCCGTCCAGGTTTCCAGTCGCTGCGTAGAGCAACGGCTGCCCATCCGGATCGAGCACCGCGCCGTCGACGACCTGGCCCACCACCAGGCGATGATCGCCGGCCTCGATGTCGGTGACCGTCTGACAGTCGAAATAAGCAAGCGCGTCGGGCAATAGCGGCGCCCCCGTACGACCTGCACGCCACTGCACCGACGATAGTTTGTCGACCGCGCGGCCCGATTGCGTTCCGAAGTGCTCGGCCGATGCCTGCTGGTCCGCTCGCAGCACATTGATCGAGAAGACCCGCCCGCTCTTCAGAATCGCATAGGACGCGTGTTCCGGATTGATGCTGAGCGCGACGAGCAGCGGGCGATAGGAGACCATTGAGACCGAACTCGCAGTGAACGCATTTCGCAGATTGCCGTGCGCGACGCCGATTACATGGACGCCTGTGGTCAGGCGCCGGAAGAGGTCCGCCATGCCGTTGGCCATCACACCACCTTTGGTGTCGTTAGCCCTGCGATTCTGTTGATTCGATCATCGCGAAAGCTGTTCGCGCTTCATTCAAGGTTCGTTGCAATTCAGCGGGATGACAGTCCTGTTGCGGCGGGCGTGATAGCGGTATCGAAGTCGCCCAGTGCTTTTTCGAACCACACAGACCTGTCCGCCGAACGATTGCCGGGCTCGACCGACATGCGACGGTACCCACGAGCTTCGCAGGCCCGCGATGCACCCCGCTCGGCCGGCGTAACGCAGAGCCGCAGCACGTGATAGCCCAGCAAGCGTGCTTGTCCTTCGAGATGTGACAGCAAGGTCGCTTCGAGACCGCGATATTGCAGACGAACATATAAAAGCCTCACTTCGGCGACGTTGTAGCTTTGCCGTCGGATCGCTCCGCATCCCATCGCTTCGCCCATCGAGTTTCTCGCCAGCACGAAACGGGCGCGGATGCTCCGCAGGTCGCCATATGCAATGCTCTGCTGTGCGCTCTTCCCCGTCATCGCCGCGAGGTAGGCCGAGCGTTCATCGCATAACATGCGTGCGTCGAGCGAATCCGGCTCTTCGCTGCCGATATAGATGGTTTCGAAGTCGGTCATGCTTGCCTCTGCTTAAACGGAACCGGAAGGTAATGTCCGTTGTCTTGCCTAGCAATGTGCGTTCCGTCTGGTCGGGATTGCCATATCTGGCAGGAATGAGACGAATTAGACCGTGCGTGCCGAATATTTCCGTTGGACGGTTAATCGCCGCGTCGGGCGACGCGTAACGCTATTCCGATGCGGCGAATGTCGGTCCACGCCGCAAACGAATCGGACCACGAATAGTCAGTTCGGGGTTCAGCGTCGCCCGGCCTTGTGCGATGACGATTCTTCCGTCACAAGCCAGATGTGCAGCCACTTTCCGTACCGAGGGCATGAGTGCGCGCCATTCCTCTTCATCGCAAAGAAGCGTGCGCGCAACGTCCGATGGACAAATCGAGCTTGTTTCAGCGCGCCGGCCGAGCAGATCCAGCACGCAACGTTCGATGTCGAGATCCGTTATGGTCATTGCTGATTGCAAGCCTCACGCGTTTGCCGATCTTTCGAATTCTCATGCGAAGCAATATGCAGCGGCCGCCTCCGTCAGAGCGATGCCGCGTAGTTCCTCGGGCGATGCGAAATGCACATCGATGATCTCACGGTTATCGAGCCGTAGTTCGGGCATGGAATCGAGGTGCAGTTCGAAGAAATGCACGGTGTCTCTTCGTCCATCCCAGACACCGCAGGCGCTGCCCGCCGGAATCAGCGCGTGTGACGAGAAGCCGATCTCCTCGTCCAGTTCGCGCAATGCTGCCTCATAAGGCGTCTCACCAGCGCTCACACTGCCGCCGGGCAAATTCCATTCGGGCCTATACGATGACTTCACGAGCAAGAGCGTTCGTCCGACGTAGATCGCCACGAGCGCGCCTTCATGGTGAGGCCGTCGAAGGTGCCACCACACGCGAGCGAGCTGATATCCCGTGCGAAGCAGCATGCGCCATACAGAGTCGATAAGCGTGGCCGGTCGCGCTCGTTCAACGCTCGGCATCGGTGCTCTCCTTTTTCCTTTCAAATATCAGAAGGGGTGGCCAGAGTTCTGTGCGGCTTCGGCAAGACGCGCCCCGCGTATTGGTCGAAGTGATCGATATTGGCTGCGGTATCGCCGATCACACCGGAGCTGGGGTATTCGATTGTCGCACGTGCGCGAAGGTGCACCCGACGAAGACATGGAAGTTCGCCTGCAGCATCATCATGGTGCGTTGGCGCACGTCAAAAAAGCGCGTCGATGATTCGCCGGTTTCGATTCTCCTCGGGCTAGCCGGAGCATTTGGTCGAGAAGCGTTATGGGGAAGCGGTCAAGGCCGGTCCTGCCAAGCTTCTCGACGCTCGGACACGGAAGCCTGGCAACGCGAACCCGGGGCGCAGACAGAGGTTTTGCATCGGACCTTGGAGCCACGGGGCGGTGTTAGCCGACCTACAGACTGCTCTTGGACGCGCGGATCATCCGTGTCGGAAATACGCGTAAACCCCCATCAAGTCCCGTTGAGCGGATGCCGTTATCCCCAACAAGCTACAAGTGGTAACAGCACGCGGAGAAGCTAACGTTTGCGCAAGACTGGACTTTGAGGCCCGCCGTGAACGGCATGTCTGAACGTCACACTCCGCGACGTGTGATCGCAGAAGCAAGTCCGCATCGATGCGCGGGGTGCCCGGCAGAAGGAGATGAGTGTGAATCTTGAAAGCGACATTAAGCAGCTTGAACGGTCGATCAATACGTTGATTTGTCGACCGACGCTGATCCGCCGTGAATACTGGGCAGCCCAGACAGAAAAACTTCTCGTGCTTCCAGGACTATCGGCCCGCGATCGTCATCGCTTGACCGTCCTGCTTGATCTTCTTGGCACAACGACCCGCGAACAGGCGCCTCCGTCAGGCTCGCCAGCCACGATGCTCGGCCTTCCCAAGGGAAACGAATTGCAATGTGCCTAGCACGGATCGCATCCTCACCTTGACCTGCCCCGGGTTCTATTCCGAACTGCGGCTCGAGTCGCCTGTTCTACGCGACTCATAGTGGAGCAACGACCGCGAAGTCCCACCGGCTTGCGGACCGCTTCGGGCGTGCGTCACCCGCAGATGCTCCAGGCGCGAGGCGTACGCGTCGAGCGACCACGCATCCATTCGAAGGCACGACAGTCGTCGACGTGCCATCCTCCCCATCGCTCTTGCCCAGGCGTGACTTCCCGCTCATGCAGGAAGGTAATGCGCCTCATGAAATCTTTTCGATTGTCGTCGCGACGCAGCCGCGTCGAGAATGATTTCGCCCCCGCCGCCGGCGCCGATTCGCGGTCGCCGGACAACTCATCCGCATCGACATCGACGCACACCAGGTCATGCGCGACGTTCATCCGGACGTGGCTATCGTCGGCGACGCGCGCGAGGCGTTGAGCGCCCTGTCGACGCGACTGCATCATCGCGGGCGATTCGACGAGCCCGGTCCATGCGGGCAACTTCCTCTACGACGCGTTGCGCATCAACCGAAGGTCAAGCTCTTCAGCGACTGGATCGTGCGCGATCGGGATACCGTTTCGGCTGTCGGATAGTTCGAGATCGCGTCAGAACAAGAAGGCCGCGGACCATCGCGAGCCGTTATCCCGGCGCCGCCCATGCACACGTGAATGCCGAGGGTTGTATCGAGTTGCCGGGTCTGAACGATGGCCATTACACTCGGACATGCCCTGCCGCGCGAGTCGCCAGCGCGAGCCATCCGACCACGAACCGGACCTCCTGCAAAGCATATGGTCAACGACCTCTGGTACAAGAACGCGATCATCTACTGCTTGTCGGTCGGTACGTTCATGGACGCGAACGCGGATGGCGTCGGCGACTTCCAGGGCCTGCTGCGGCGGCTCGACTATCTGCAGGGGCTCGGCATCACCACCATCTGGCTGATGCCGTTCCAGCCATCGCCGGGTCGCGACAATGGCTATGACATCACCGACTACTACAACGTCGATCCGCGCTACGGCTCGCTTGGCGACTTCACAGAGTTCACACACGCATGCCGTCAACGCGGCCTGCGTGTAATGATCGATCTCGTCGTGAATCACACGTCGGACCAGCATCCGTGGTTCAGGGACGCACGGCGCGACCCGGAGTCGAAGTATCGCGACTGGTATGTCTGGTCGAAGAAGCGGCCGGCGCACGCGAAAGACGGCGTGGTCTTTCCCGGCGTGCAAAGGTCGACGTGGACCTATGACAAGGAAGCGGCCATGTGGTATTTCCATCGCTTCTACGAGTTCCAGCCCGATCTCAACACCGCCAACCCCTATGTGCAGGCGGAGTTGCTCAAGATCATGGGGTTCTGGATCCAGCTCGGCGTCTCGGGGTTTCGCATGGACGCCGTGCCATTCGTCATCGCCACGAAGGGAGCGCAGGTGAAGAGGCCCGTCGAACAGTACGACATGCTGCGTACGTTTCGCGAGTTTCTGCAATGGCGCCAAGGCGACG
Organism: Caballeronia sp. INML2; assembly: GCF_023631365.1. Lineage (NCBI taxonomy): Bacteria > Pseudomonadati > Pseudomonadota > Betaproteobacteria > Burkholderiales > Burkholderiaceae > Caballeronia > Caballeronia sp. INML2. Next base: position 292,981 of record NZ_JALQDH010000049.1, read on the forward strand.
CGATCATTCTCGCGGAGGCGAACGTGCTGCCCGACACGGACATGCAGTACTTCGGCGACGCCGGCGAGCGGCTGCAAATGATGTTCAACTTCCAGGTGAATCAGAACACGTTCTATGCGCTCGCGACCGCGGATACCGGCCCTCTGAAGAATGCGCTCGAGTCGACGAAATCGCGCGCGGCAGCGGCTCAGTGGGGCGTGTTTCTGCGAAACCATGACGAGCTCGATCTCGGCCGGCTGTCACGTCAGGAGGGTGAAGCCGTTTTCGCTGCGTTCGGCCCCGATCCGGCCATGCAGCTCTACGAACGCGGCATTCGTCGGCGTCTCGCGCCCATGCTCGATGGCGACCGGCGCCGGCTAGAGCTCGCGTACAGCCTGATGTTGACGTTGCCGGGAACGCCCGTCGTGCGTTACGGCGATGAAATCGGCATGGGCGACGATCTGCGTCTTCCCGATCGCGAAAGCGTGCGCACGCCGATGCAATGGTCGAGCGAGCCGCACGCCGGCTTCACGAAGCATCCGCGCCCGGTCTGTCCGGTCATCTCGGACGGACCGTACGGGTATGAACGCGTGAATGTCGCGAGCCAACGTCGGGATCCGAACTCGCTGTTGAACTGGACCGAACGCATGCTTCGCATGCGCAAGGAAGTGCCTGAAATCAGTTGGGGCGATTTCGCGATTCTGCCGGCCTCGCGTGAAGATGTGCTCGCGCTGCGGTACGACTGGCGCAACAACTCAGTGGTCTGCTTGCACAACTTCAGCCCGGCCGCGTGCACGGTGAAGTTCCGGGTCGGCTCAGGAGCCGGCGAGAACGCCATGCTCGTCAACTTGCTCTCGGACGATCACAGCCAGGGCAATTCGAAAGGACATCACACCGTCGTGCTGGAACCGTACGGGTACCGATGGTACCGGGCTGGCGGTCTGGATTACCTCCTGAAGCGCAGTGAAGTGTGACGCGTGGCGTGGTCAACGCATGCGTCCGGACGGTAGCGCCCTGGGGACGCACGGCCTGCGTTATCGACGTGCTCGTGCGCCGGTTCCCTCATCGTCGTGCCGACGCCCATTCCGGGAAATCTCGTAGCGGATTGCCTTCGACAGAATCCAGTTGCAACTGATCCGGCTGCCAGGTCGGGGCAGCGCGTTTTAGATCGCATTTCCCGGGCGGAAACGCAAACGTTTGCCAAGAATTTTTTTCCGCCAAACGTTTTCGTCATTCAAACAGCGGCAATTTGTGCGTGGCACAACAGAGGCCCCACATTTGTACGTCGAATATTCGTCTGCGGCATGAGCAAACCGAAGACAGGGAAAGCGGTCGATGGTCATCGTTTAGATGGACCGAATACCTGAACAAGAAATCAAAAATCAAAAGACCACAATGACTAATACATTAATTAGTAAAACGAACGACCGGCCATTTGTAATGGTAACGGGGGGCGCGGGATTCCTGGGCAGTCACGTGTGCGACCGCCTCGTGCGGGAAGGAAAGCAGGTGGTCTGTGTCGATAATTTCATGACGGGCCGACGCGCCAATGTGGCGCACTTGCGAGCATCGCCCCACTTCACGTTGATCGAAGCCGATATCTCCGTGTCGTTGCCGCAGATCGACGTGTCGGAGATCTGGAACCTGGCCTGCCCCGCCTCGCCGCCGACCTATCAGGTCGATCCCGTCCACACGATGCTCACCAACGTGATGGGCATGAAGAACTGCCTCGATCTCGCCTACGATACCGGCGCACGCGTCTTTCAGGCATCGACGAGCGAAGTGTATGGCGACCCGGAAGTGCATCCGCAAGTGGAGTCGTATCGCGGGAAGGTGAATCCGGTCGGTCCGCGCGCATGCTATGACGAAGGCAAGCGCGCCGCCGAAACGCTGTGCTTCGACTATCGCCGCATGTACGGCACCGACGTGCGTGTCGCGCGCATCTTCAATACCTACGGTCCGCGCATGGACCCTCAGGACGGACGCGTCGTCTCGAACTTCGTCGTGCAGGCACTGCGCGGCGATCCGCTCGAGATCTATGGCGACGGTTCGCAAACGCGTTCGTTCTGTTTCGTCGACGACCTCGTCGAAGGATTCTTCCGCATCATGCGCGCACCCGAAGCGCCGCAAGGTCCGGTCAATCTCGGCAATCCCGGCGAATTCACGATGCGCGAACTGGCGGAGCTGGTGATCGGCATCACGGGCACTTCGTCGACGCTCACGAACAAACCGCTTCCTGTGGACGATCCGAAGCAACGCCGTCCCGATATCGGCATCGCGCAATCGCTGCTCGGCTGGAAGCCGCAGATTCCGCTGCGCGAAGGACTCTCGTCGACGATTGCCTACTTCAGCGCCGAGCTCTGGCTCACGCCGCTCGCGGAGGAATGCTGATCATGAAAGCACTCGTTACCGGCGGCGCCGGGTATATCGGCAGCCATACGTGCAAGATGCTGGCGCGTGCAGGTCATACGCCCATCGTTTTCGACAATCTCTCGACAGGTCACGCGGACGCGGTCAAGTGGGGCCCGCTGTGTATCGGCGATCTGCTCGATGCCGATGCGCTCGACGCCGCATTCGAGACGCATCACCCGGACATCGTGATTCACTTCGCCGCGCTCGCCTATGTGGGCGTGTCGATGCAGCACCCGGCGAGCTATTACCGCGTGAATGTCGGCGGCACGCAATCGCTGCTCGACGCGATGCGCCGTCACGATGTATCGCGCATCGTGCTGTCGTCGAGTTGCGCGACCTACGGCATTCCCGCCGTGTTGCCCATCACCGAGGACACGCCGCAACAACCGGTGAACCCGTATGGCTTCACGAAGCTCATCACGGAACGCATGGCCGCCGACTATGAACACGCATACGGCCTGCGCTGGATCGCACTGCGCTACTTCAACGCGGCGGGCGCCGATCCCGAAGGCGAGCTCGGCGAGCGTCACGATCCGGAAACGCACGCGATTCCGCTCGCGATCGGCGCCGCGCTCGGCACGGCTCCCGCCTTCAAGGTGATGGGCACCGACTACCCGACGCCCGATGGCTCCGCCGTGCGCGACTACGTGCACGTCAACGATCTCGCGGATGCCCATCTGCGCGCGATGGCTCACCTGCTCAAAGGCGGCGACAGCGGCGCATTCAACCTTGCGACGGGACGCGGCACATCGGTGCTCGAATTGCTCGACGCGGTGCACGCCGCAACCGGCAAGCCCGTGAACGCGATGCACGCGCCGCGCCGTGCGGGCGACCCGCCCGCGCTCTGGGCGCAGGCGGACAAAGCGCAGCGCGTGCTCGGATGGAAGCCGCAGTACACGGACATCGGACCGATGGTCGAAACAGCGGCGAAATGGTTCATCGAAACAGATAGCCCGGTCGCCGCCTGAACGCGCGACGCACAACGGGCAGAAGAAGACCAACACAGACCAGAAGCAATCGATCAATCGAACCGGGGAGCAACAAAATGAGCGTACGTATTGCAATCGTGGGGACCGGCTACGTCGGACTTGTGAGTGGCGCGTGCCTGGCCGAACTGGGACATGACGTGATCTGCATCGACAACGATCCGTCCAAGATCGATGCATTGAACAACGGCCGCATTCCGATCTACGAACCGGGCCTCGACGAACTCGTCGGCCGCAACGCCGAGCGCGGCAACCTTCGCTTCAGCCTCGACCTAGCGGCGAGCGTGAAGGGGCGCGAAGCGGTGTTCATCGCGGTCGGCACGCCCTCGCATCCGGGCACGGACCGCGCGGACCTGAGCTATGTGATGGCGGTGGCCGAGCAAGTCGCGCCGAACATCGACCAGTTCACGGTGCTCGTGACCAAGTCGACGGTGCCCGTCGGCACGAATCGCGAAGTGCAGCGCGTGGCCGAGCGCTGCCTCGCGCCGGGACAATCGTTCGCGGTCGCGTCCAACCCCGAGTTCCTGCGTGAAGGCTCGGCGATCGAGGACTTCATGCATCCGGATCGCGTCGTGTTCGGCACCGACAGCGAAGCCGCCGCCGCCATCATGCGCCGCATCTACGCGCCGCTCGCGCAGAACGGCTATGAAGTGCTCGCCACCGAAATCGAAACAGCCGAGGTCATCAAATACGCGGCCAACGCGTTCCTCGCCGTGAAGATCAGCTACATCAACGAGATCGCGGATCTGTGCGAGGTCGTCGGCGCGGACGTCGATCGCGTCGCGGCGGGCATCGGTCTGGACCGGCGTATCGGCGCGGCGTTTCTGAAGGCCGGTCCGGGCTGGGGCGGCTCGTGCTTCCCGAAGGACACGCGCGCGCTCAAGGCGACAGCGTCCGAACATATCGTGCCGATGCGCATCGTCGAGGCAGCGATCGAAGCGAACTCGCGCCGCAAGACGGTCATGTTCGACAAGATCGAAGCGGCGTGCGGCGGTTCGGTCGCGGGCAAGCGGCTCGCCGTGTTCGGCCTCACCTTCAAGGGCCAGACGGACGACATGCGCGAAAGCCCGAGCGTTGGCCTCATCCAGATGCTCGAAGAGCGCGGCGCGAAGGTTCGTGCGTACGATCCGTCCCGCCCGGTCGAAGCCGCGCGCATGCTGCCGAACATCGGCGTGGCGGCGACGCCGGTCGGCGCGGCGCGCAGCGCGGACGCGCTCGTGATCCTGACGGACTGGAAAGACTTCACCGAGTGCGATCTGGGCGAGCTGGCCGACTATATGGCCGACCCGGTGATGGTCGACCTGCGCAATCTGTTCGATGAAGACGCCGTGCGCGAGAGCGGCTTTCGTCAGTACGTGCGCATCGGGCGCAAGTCCGTGAGCAGGCGACGCGCGCCCGCCACCGAACGGCGCGCCCGGCGCACGCCTGCTCCGTTCGTCGTGCCGGCAAAACCTGCGCATCACGAAGCGCGCGGGGACGTTCTTGTCGCTGTCGAAGCAAGCGAGGCCGTATGAGCACGCCGGTCACCCGTCCCGAGCAACTGGAGGCGGAGCGTGGCCGCCCGGCGAGCGAGGCGGACACGCCGAATCTCGCCGCGCCCTACCTCGTGCCCTTGCTGTCCGGAAGGCAACGCATCTCTTTCACCGTGCTGGCGGCATGCTGGCTGCTGAGCCTCCTCGGGTTCTGGGCGTGGTGGCTGCAGCCGCAACACAACGTCGATGCATTTCGCTACCCGGTGAACTGCGCGGTGCTCTTCTGGACCACGGTCATCCCAGGCTACTTCGTGCTGGTGTTCTCGCGCGCCCGCGTGCCGAATCGCGCGCGGGCGGTTCCCGCAGGTCTTCGTGTGGCGATGGTGGTGACGAAGGCGCCGTCGGAACCCTTCGCGATCGTGCAGACGACGCTGCTCGCCATGCTTGCGCAGTCCTATCCGCACGACACCTGGCTCGCCGATGAAGATCCCTCCGACGAGACGATCGACTGGTGCGCGCGCCACGGCGTGCATCTCTCGACGCGCAAGGACGTGGCCGATTACCACAATGCGTCGTGGCCCCGGCGCACGCGCTGCAAGGAGGGCAATCTCGCCTACTTCTACGACCACTTCGGCTATGCGAACTATGATTTCGTCGCGCAGCTCGACGCGGACCACGTGCCGCAGCCGGGCTACCTCGAAGCGATGCTGCGTCCGTTCTCCGATCCGAACGTCGGTTATGTGTCGGCGCCGAGCATCTGCGACAGCAACGCGCCCGAAAGCTGGGCGGCGCGCGGCCGGCTGCACGCGGAAGCGGCGCTGCACGGCGCACTGCAGGCGGGGCATAACGGCGGGCTGGCGCCGCTTTGCATCGGCTCGCACTATGCCGTGCGCACGCGCGCGCTGCGGGATATCGGCGGTCTCGGCCCGGAACTCGCGGAGGACCACTCGACCACGCTGATGATGAACGCTCACGGCTGGAACGGCGTGCACGCACTCGACGCAATCGCGAGCGGCGACGGTCCCCGCACGTTCGCGGACATGGTCACGCAGGAGTTCCAGTGGTCGAAGAGCCTCGCGGTACTTCTGTTCCGCTATACGTCGAGGTACTTCGGCCGCCTGCCGCTGCGCTTGAAGGGGCAGTTTCTGTTCGCGCAGCTCTGGTATCCGCTCTTTTCGCTGACGATGGCGGCGAGTGTCGCGATGCCGGTCATCGCGCTCCTCACGCATCGCGTCTGGGCGGACGTGCCCTACACGGATTACCTGCTGCACGCGGTTCCGGTGACGGCGAGTATTCTGTTGCTGATGGCCTGGGTGAAAACCACGGGCTGTCTGCGCCCGCACAGCGCGAAGGTCGTGTCGTGGGAAGGGCTTGCGTTTCTATTCGCGCGCTGGCCCTGGTCGCTGCTCGGCGTCGTGTCGGCGGCGCTCGACTGCGTGCGAGGACGCGAGTTCGCGTTTCGCGTGACGCCGAAGACCGCGGCCGCCGATCCGGTCGCGCCCATGCGCGTCGTTGCGCCCTATCTCTGGCTCGTGCTGATCTGCGCGCTGCCGGTCCTGCTCGTCGATGATGCCGACAACGCTCGCGGCTTTTACGTGATGTCGATACTCAACGCCTTCGTGTACCTTGGCATCGCGATCGTGATCGTGGTGGCGCATGCGCGCGAAAGCGGGCATCGCAGATCGACGCTCGGACTGCTCTTCGCCGAAGGTCCGCTGGCGCGGCGCGGCCTGTTCATCACGGCAGCGCTCGTATTGCTCGCGGGCGGCTATCTGCGGCTCGGTCAGGGCGTCGAAGCGCTGATGTGGCGCAGCGAAGCGATCACGCCCGCGGTAGCCGCAAAGCCGCCGAAGATCGGCGCTTACGATCCGGACCACGCCTATGCACTCGCCGATACGCTCGACGTCGAGCATATCTTCGTGTCCTGGTCCGACCCCGGCGCGCCCGCTGCGATCCGCGAAGCCGGCAACTACGCGAGCCTGCGCAAGCGCAGCCTGATGGTGACGGTCGAACCGTGGACGGCCCCATCGCGCAATTCGCATACGCTTCTGCGCGACGTGACGCTCGGCGCCTACGACGCGGAGATCGACGGCGTGTGCAGCGCGCTGCGCTCGCTCGAATCGCACGTGCAGGTGCGCTGGGCACAGGAAATGGAAACCGCGACCGGCCGCTATCCGTGGGCCGCGAACGATCCAGCGGGTTATATCGCCGCTTACCGGCATTTCGTCGACCGCTGCCGCGCTGGCTCGAAGCTCCTGAGTTTCGTCTGGTCGCCGCGCGGCGATACGTCGTTGCCCGCGTATTTTCCGGGACGCGGCTATGCCGACGAAGTGGGCCTGTCGGTCTTCGATTGCCCGACGTGCGCGCTGGGTGCGAAGGAAGGCGCACCATCGGCGCGGGCGATCCTGCAAGAGAAGTACGCGCGCGTTCAGAAGTACGGCTTGCCGGTGATCGTCGCGGAACTGGGCGTGGAAGGCACGCCCGAGCGCCAGCATGCGGTACTGACGGCCTTGCGCGACGTGCTGCCGCACATGCCGGCGCTCACGGCCATCGTCTACTTCAACTCGCCGGATTCGCCGGGTGCATGGCCGCTCTTGCACACGCCGGACTGGCGACTGGAACCGACGATGCTCGGCTTGCTCGAGCCGGCGAATTAACGCGTCGTCGGAAAGAGGTGGTGCGAAGCTCGCGGATCATGCGGGCTTCGCAAGGCCCGCTGCCGCCATGCGGACTTGTAGGCAGCGTCCCGAGCGCAACAAGCATGACGCGACCTTGCGTTTCCGCAGTCTTGATGAGCGACGTCTGAGCCAGCTGAAATTCATTCGCGCTTGCGCCGCTGTCCAAACGTTTTTCGAAGCGGACCGCGGCTCTCCGTCATGTGCGACAGCGGCAGTCATTCAGGAAAGACCCGACACGCTGCCGGTCCTTTCCGCCAGCCGGTCTCAGCCTGCAGCTTCCCGTAAAGGCGCGGGAGGAACGACGGTCTCGACGAGGCCCGTTCTGACGTCGTAAACCAGTCCCGACACGATCAGGTCATCGGGAAGGTTGTTGTTCGCCCGGAGTGCTGCGACGTCGAGCGCCACTGCCTCGTATGGTTCGGTGATGGCGAGTTCATCAAGCGTGTCCGTGTCGACACCAAGATGCCTCGCGAGCAACGCGGGTGCATGCTTGTGGCAGCCGATGATCCCGCAATCCGTGTGCTGAAGCAGGACGAGATTGCGCGCACCATCGGGGCGTCCTGCTGCTTTCGCTACGACGCTCAGCACCGCCAGCGTTTCCAGCAACGGCTTGTTGATCCGGCCACCGACGTTGCGAATGACGGCCGCCTCACCCTGCTTCAGGCCGAGCACGCTAGCGGGATCGACGCGAGGATCGACGCAGCCGACGACGACCGTCCCCGTCGACGGCATCATCTTCAGTTCAGGGGCGAACGCGGTGTTTGCGAAGTCGGCATTGCGTTCCAGCATGACATCGTTGAAGTCCATTTTGCTTGCTCGTTCGGAATCGGCTCGAAGCAGCCTGGTTGAATTTCATGCGTTTGTCGCATCGCACTCGCGCGATGCGCACTCGACGACGGTATCGCTGATTACACACGCAGGCTCAGGCGAGCTCTTCGAGATCGCTCGCGGGCTCTTCAACCGGTGCGCGCACCGACCGCTCGATGACGTGCAGCTTCGGCGTGCGGTCGATCACAAGCCCGAGCACATCGGGACGGCTGTAATGACCACGCGAGTCCATCATGCGTTTGCGCTTGTCGATCTGCCAGAAATCCAGATCGGCGATGATCTCGCCCTCCCCTTCACGCAGCGGCGCGCCACCCATGTACTCGCCTTCCGGCGACACGATCGCGGTGAAACAGCCGCTGGAAATCGGGCCGAGCTGGGTTGTGTTGGTATCCCGCAGAATCTGCTGTTGCTGCTCGGGAGTCAGCCAGGCGGTCGCATTGACCACGAAGGCGCCCGCCTCCAGCGCGTGCTGGCGGATGTTCACGGAGATCTGCTCGGAGAAAAGATCACCGGCGAACGAACCCGGGTACATGGCCGAATGGATTTCTTCACCATCTGCCATCAGCGCGTACCGTGCGAGCGGGTTGTAGTGCTCCCAGCAGGCCAGTTGCCCGACCCGTCCCACGGCAGTATCGACCGCGCGCAAGCCGGAACCATCGCCCATTCCCCAGACCATTCGCTCGTGGTAAGTCGGCGAGAGCTTCCGGCGCCGCTGCACGAGCGTGCCATCGGCATCGAATAGCAGTTGCGTGTTGTAGATCGTCCCGCCGTCGCGTTCATTGACGCCGATCGACACCACCATTCCGGCCTGTCGTGCCGCTTCGCCGATTGCCCGAGTCGTGTCCGACGGTACTGTCACCGCCTGCTCGAGCAGTTTGTAGTGCTCGGCGCCCATCGCGAACGGCGATTCGATGAACGAGAAGTACGGATAGTAGGGAACGACGGTCTCGGGGAACGTCGCGAACTGGACGCCTTGCTTGCCGAGCGCCAGAATCTTTCTGACGACTTTATCGACAGTGCCTTCCCGGCTATAGAGAACAGGCGCGATCTGAACGGCTGCGGCCCGGATGATTTTCGACATGATGGTGTTCCTTTCGTTGCTGCGAAGCGGTGAGAGAAGTGCTTGTACCTTAACGTCGCGAGCCATTACGATCCATGTCGTTGTTGCCACCATTCATGACACTCCTCGCTCGAGCGCGGACTGCGCGCTGTCTCGGATCAAGAGGCTTCATTCCGGGACTGCAGCCCGGGCAGCGCACATTCACATCACGTTCCCTTTGCGAACGGCAGGATCAGATATGCACCGGATTGGCTTCATAGTGCCGAGAAGATTTCAGATGATGAGCCTCGCCGCCCTGACGGTGTTCGAGATTGCGAACCTGCCCGATGGACGCAAGAGCTACGACGTTCATGTGTTGTCTGAACACGGTGGTCCCGTCGAGTCTTCGGGCGGCATGAAGCTGGAGACCGAGGCATTTGGCGATCCCGCATTCGACACGGTCATCGTAGGCTCGATCACGGAAATGAAGATCCCGTCGCCCGACGCTGCCGTGGTGGCTTTCGTGAAAGAGGCAGCCAGGGTATCGAGACGGATTACGTCGATATGCAGCGGTGCATTCGTTCTGGCCGAGGCCGGGCTGCTGGAGGGAAGGCGCGCGACCATGCATTGGGCGCATGCGTCGGAATTCAGGGCGCGCTTCCCGAACGTCATCACGGAGGAAGACCGGATCTTCGTCAACGACGGCCCAATCTGGACTTCGGCCGGAATGACGGCCGGTATCGACCTTGCGCTGGCACTGCTCGACAACGACCTGGGCGCCGACGCCGCGAAAATGGTCGCGCGGCTCCTCGTCATGAATCAGCGTCGTCTCGGTGGGCAGATGCAACACTCCGCGCTGCTCGATATGACGCCCAAGTCCGACCGGATCGAATCGGTCCTCACGCACATTCGCCGCAACCTTCGCAATCCGCTCACCATCGAGGAGCTTGCTGAAGTGGCGAACCTCAGTCCTCGTCAGTTCAGCCGTGCCTTTCTGGCCGAAACCGGCCAGTCGCCCGCCAAGGCTGTGGAACAGCTTCGCCTGGAAGCAGCCAGATTCATGATTGAGCAAGGCCGCCACACGATCAACGTGGTGGCCCAGGAAACGGGTTTCGCGGACCGGGAACGTATGCGCCGCGCGTTCCTCCGAACATTCGGCGTGCCCGCCGATGTCCTGCGCAGAAGCGCCCGGCGGGAACCGGCCAGAGGCAACTGAGGCCGCTCTGTGGAACGGGCACGGGCAAAGCACGGCGTCTAAGTGATAGCGCCCATGCGAGGCAGAAGCGCTGATCCGCGCCATTGATGGAAAAACGACGAGGTTGGCGCGAGTGCGCTCGTGATAGGCGCGAAGCGAATCTAATGAGATGGTCACAACAAGCGCTCGTACGGAAGTCCGCCGATGGCAACATCGCTGTGGAACGTGGATTGCTACAGGTTTTATCCTGCGTGTTGGGGTTAGTCCACCCGTTGCAGGCGTTCCGCATGCCCCAACTTCCTAACCACCGCCCGAGGGTGGTCTTTTTTCCGGCGAGAAAGGCATTTCGTCCATCCTTGGCTTGCGCGAAGAGGAACTATGCCCGTAGACCTCTTACCGCCACACCATCAGGGGAGGATCTACGAAGATCTGTCGATGTCGTTCGGTGGATGAGGTGGTTCGAGGGTCCCGGAAGACTCTGCTTCCATTGGTGTCGAATTTCCCTTTTTTCAAAACATGCAGCGAGCACCTCTCCTCCTGGTATGCGGAGCGCGCGTGCTGGATCAGGTAAATTCAGACGACGCAAACGGCCGCGGACTCGAGCGTCCGAGTGTCGGCGCACACGAAGCAACAAAGCAAGGCAGTGACACACATGGAAAGTAGTGAAGAGCGCGTCGAACTATCGGAGTGGGTGCAACTTTGGACGCAGTCCACAATCGACCTTGCCCTGTTTGCGTTGACCCCGCAGGGGTTCGTCGCCTCGTGGAATCCTGGCGCCGCATCGATCTACGGCTACGACGCATCTGAGATCGTCGGGCGGCACTACTCCGTCCTGTTCGCCTCCGATGCGCGCTCGGCCGAGACTTACGAAGCCGAACTACGCGACGCCCGCGAGCACGGCAGCCACACGACCGAAGGGTGGCGAAGGCGAAAGGACGGTTCGGTGTTCTGGGCAAGCGTGGTCACCACTGCCCTCATAAAGCCGGATGGGCATGTTCGCGGGTTCGTGAAGGTCGTCCGCGACGAGAGCGAGAAACGTCGCGCCCATGACGCCGTCATCGAGAGCGAGCGGCGCTTCAGGCTGCTCGTGCAGGGTGTGACCGATTATGCGATTTTCATGCTCTCGCCCGACGGACACGTGACTAACTGGAATCAGGGCGCGCAACGTATCAAGGAGTATGCGACGGAAGAGATCGTTGGGTCGCACTTTTCCCGCTTCTACACATCTGAAGACATCGAGGCTGGCGTGCCCCACCGGGCGCTCACCACGGCCGCCAGAGAAGGGCGTTTCGAAGCCGAGGGATGGCGTGTCCGCCGCGACGGTACCCGTTTTCGGGCACACGTGGTCATAGACGCGATACGGGATGAGTCGGGCACCTTGATCGGCTTTGCAAAGATCACGCGTGACGTCACCGAGAAATACGAGGCCCAACAAACGCTCGAGCAGACTCAGGCGGCGCTTTTCCAGGCGCAGAAGATGGAAGCAATCGGCAAGCTCACCGGGGGCGTGGCCCACGACTTCAACAACGTATTGCAAGTGCTGCGCGGCAATCTCGACCTGCTACTGAGCCGCGCCTCGTGTGACGAATGGTCAATCGCGCGTTTCGCCAACGCGCTCGATGCGGTCGAGCGCGGTGCCAAGCTCGCCTCGCAGCTGTTGGCCTTTGGCCGCCGTCAGGCGCTTCGGCCGGTCTCGGTGAATCTCGCCACCATGATCCGCGGCATGGACGATTTGCTGCGCCGCGCGATCGGGGAAACCATCGAGGTGGAAACGGTCGTGGCCGGTGGCCTGTGGAACGCAATGGTGGACTGGCATCAACTGGAAAACGTCGTCCTGAACCTGGCGATCAATGCCCGTGACGCGATGCCGGACGGCGGGAAATTGACGCTCGAGCTTGCCAATGCCATGCTCGACGATCGATATGTTCGCTCGCTTTCCGATGTGCCAGCCGGTCACTACGTGATGTTGGCCGTCACCGATACTGGCAATGGGATGACGCAGGAAATCCTTGAACGCGCCTTCGATCCGTTCTTTACGACAAAGCCTGAAGGAGAAGGCAGCGGGCTGGGCTTGAGTATGGCCTATGGATTCGTCAAGCAGAGCGGCGGCCATATCCGCATTTACAGCGAACCGGGACACGGCACGACAATCCGCATCTATCTCCCCAGGTCGACGGCGCAGGCTTACGAGCCGGTGCGCCGTACGACCGGCCCGACACCCGGTGGAAACGAGATCGTCCTCGTCGTGGAAGACGACCACAAGGTTCAGGCGACGGTCATCGAGATGCTGAAGGAACTCGGTTATGGTGTGCTGAAAGCGGACAACGCAGAGCAGGCCCTCGCTGTCGTGAGCAGTGGCATGCATGTCGATCTTCTTTTCACTGATGTGGTTATGCCAGGAACGCTCAAGAGCCCCGAGATGGCTCGGCAGGCAAGGCGGCTACAGCCTGACTTACGCGTGCTCTTCACATCGGGCTACACGCAAAACGCCATCGTCCACGCGGGGCGTCTCGATGAAGGCGTAGAGCTTCTGAGCAAGCCCTATAGTCGCGAAGACTTGGCGTTCAAGATTCGACACGTGCTCGGTTCTCCCGGTGAGACGCTCGCGAAGGACAATGCCAGGGCGAGCGAACTGCAGGCCGCACAAACGCCGGCTCAGAACATCCTGGTGGTCGAGGACGACCCTTTGGCCTGCGAAGCCGTGTGCGAGCTGATCGAACTGCTGGGCCATCGGGTGTCTGCCACGGCGCACGCTTCGGGAGCGCTGACAGCGCTGGACCAGCGCCGGTTCGATGTGCTGCTCACCGATATCAACTTGCCCGACATGTCGGGCCTGGAGTTAGCGAAGCAAGCGAAAGCGATGTGTCCAGGCCTTGGAGTGATCTTTGCCTCAGGGAGCACCATCCCGCCGCAAATGCAACCCAGCTTCGCATGGTCCGAGCTTCCGAAGCCTTTCACTCTTGGTCAATTGGAGGCCGCGATACGAGCCGCGATCGCACCGCATCCGACATCTGTGCCAAAAGGCTCTATCTAGGTCCGACGGTAACAGATCCGGCCGGTCGTTCGAACATCTCTGTTCCGTGTTTGGCACTGTCAGAGAGCGGCTCAAGTGGATCGACACACCTCGTTCGTCGAAGCAGTAATTCGCAACGACGGCCAATCGAACATCTTGTTTCGATCCACAAGACACAGACCTGAATCGACCGGTTTAAGCGGTTAACGAGCGCAGATCAGCGGGTCACTTATCGACGTTCCGCGATTACCGTCGAGGGGACGGTCAGTCAAGAGGATGGCATAAGGATTGCGCGACTACGGTGGGCCGTGAATGCGTTTCGAAGCGCGAAGCGGCCCCGTTCGTCACGCGGCAGGTGCCGCAACACGCCCAGTGCACATTCGATGCGCTGAGACTTTGAGGCGAAGGACAACAGTGACGCTTAGTCGCTCCGCTCGGTCGCTCCAAGGTGACTTCTCATAATCATTGTGTACGCGGTGCCGGGACGGGCTGCGTATGTGCCCACTGAAAGGAGCCGTTGATATGTTCGTCCATAACAAACGCTTGCAATACACCGTCCGCGTTGCGACGCCGAACCCCGGTCTGGCTAATCTACTACTGGAGCAATTCGGCGGGCCGCAAGGCGAACTAGCCGCTGCGTGCCGCTACTTCACCTAGGCGGTCGGTGAAGACGATCCTGGCCGGAAGGATCTGTTGTTCGACATTGCTACTGAGGAACTCAGCCACCTCGAAGTCATCGGTTCGATTGTGGCAATGCTCAACAAAGGGGCGAAAGGTCAACTGGCCGAGGGCGTCGAGCAGGAGGCGGAGCTTTACAGGTCGCTCACCGGCGCCGGCAATGACTCGCATATCACCTCGATTCTGTACGGCGGCGGCCCGTCGCTGACCAACTCGGCAGGCGTACCTTGGACTGCAGCGTACATCGACACGATCGGTGAGCCCACTGCCGACTTGCGTTCGAATATCGCCGCCGAAGCCCGCGCGAAGATCATCTATGAACGGCTTATCAACGTCACTGAAGACCCTGGCATCAAGGACGCACTGGGCTTTCTGATGACGCGTGAGATCGCGCACCAGAAGTCGTTCGAAAAAGCGCTGCATTCCATTCAGCCGAACTTCCCGCAAGGCAAGTTGCCAGGTAACCCGGAATTCACAAGCGTGTACTTCAACATGTCCAAAGGGGGCGACGCTCGCGGTCCGTGGAACGAAGGCGGCGACTGGGAATTTGTGGAGGACCCACAGCCGGCTGTCGACGGTGGCGACGGAACGGCAACCGTTACGGTGTCTGAAGAAGACGTGCAGGTGCTTCAGTCGATGGCCTCGCGCACCGCATCCGATCCAACCACCGACCCGACCACCGGCGCGGACCTTGGCTCGGGTAAAGCTGTCTGAGTGCAGCAGAGAGCGTCTGACGCATGGACCGCGCTTGGGCGCGGTCTGACCCATAATCGACTTTATATGCCCACTGTTACATCAGAACGGACTTGCCAGTTCATCGGGAGCCGATTGATTAGATCGCAACGGCAGTAGTACCTTCGGCGCTCAGTTGGGGCCGCGTCGAACGACAGCGCAGACCTCGCCCTGTTGCACCCTCGGGCGGCGATGGCCGCGTTCGGTGCCGTTTGTCGTGCGTCGTCACAGTCTGCCGTCGAATCGCTGTGCACGAGGGACACGGAACGGCGTCAGGAGCACCGATGCGCGCATCATCTTGCCGCGTTTCGCCACCCTCAGCTACAACGTCGTCCGCGCTCTCCGGCAATTTCATTCCGCGGCGGGCGCAGCTATCGGGCGCGCCGCGGCCCATAGCTGCGCCGCGGCAGGTGTCGTTAATTCACGCTTCGCTTTCCAGCTTGCTTCACGGCCGGCGTTCCAGCCTCTTCTTCGGACACTTGTTGCTCGGCCACAACGTCAGTTTTTCGTCCGTTGCCTTTTCTTCTTTTAGCGTTTCAAGCAGCAGATTCATCGCGTCGGTGTAGCCTAGCTTTTTTGCGAGCGCCGCTAACGTCCCATAGGTCGCGATTTCGTAGTGCTCGACTTTCTGCGCAGCTGCAATCAAGGCCGCGTCGAGAATGGGCCCCTGCTCGATTTCTTCAATCTGCTCCTGCCCCTCCTCAACGAGCCCCTCCATTGCAACGCACTTTACGCGCTTGAGCTTGATGTCCGTGTTTTCGACCACCTGGTCAATTCGCTCGATCTGCCCCTGTGTTTCTTCAAGATGGGTCTTGAAGGCGGCGGCAAGCTCAGGATTGGTCGCAGCTCGGGCGAGCTTGGGAAGCGCCTTAGTCAGCTGTTTCTCGGCACTATAGACGTCCGACAGCGCATGCACGAACAAGTCGTTTAAGGTTTTTGCAGCCATGAATTTCTCCGGTTGGTTTGTAGCGGCCCGCTTTTCAGCGGACGCACCCATGCATCAAAGGACCCTTTATTCCTCTCGCCGAAAGCACCGGACTACGTCTCCCGCGCCTAGACATGGTCCGGTGTAACCGCGGTATTGGAAGCAGTGCTTGTTCAGCAATGGATATGCCGCGTCCCAGAGCGCGCGATAGCGTAAGTCGGGTATACACCCATCACGCGGTCGTTACTTCACCCCCTTCTTTGCCGCCAGCGCTTGCGCCATCTCGAGATGATGCTGGATAGTCGGCAGCGCCTTTGCGGCAGCTTTTTTCAGATCTGCATTCTGTCCCTCTTGAGCTTCTTTCTGAAAGGCTGCGACCGCCTTTTGGTGTCCTTCGACACCAACGGTCTTGATATAGGCAGCGTCGAACGCCTTCCCTTTCAACGGTTTGAGCGCGTCGAGCACTGCGGGATCCGAATTATCTTTGGGAACTACGACGCCGTGCGGCGCCGCCATCTTGAGCTGAACCGTCAGCTTGGTGTGGTCAATCATCATCTGATGGGCGAAGTCTTTAACGTCCTTGTCCTGGGACTGCTTCGTGGCGAGCTTTGCCGTGTCGATCTCGGTCGAACTTGATTCGGATGCGGCCTGCACGAACGCTTTGTCGACTGGAGAGAGGTCGTTGGCTTGTGTCGTACTCGCAGCTTGTGTTTGAGCGAAGGCTGGCGAGAAAGCGCCAAGTAGCGCGACGATTGTCGTTGCGCGGATAGCCATATTTGTTTTCACGGGATGCTCCCTGGATTGAAATGTCGGGCTTAAGAATGAGCAACTGCTGTGCCGAGGCCTCGGCCTTCTTGTCCGCCGAGTGCGTGCGTTGCCAGGTCGCGGCTGAGGCATGGTCGATGCTGAAGGTAGTTGCAGGAAATGCGAATGGGAAGTTTCCTTCTTATCGGCGACTAAAACCAGACAGGCCTGCTAATGAACAACGCCGAATCCAACCTCACTCAGTCGCAACCGAGGGATATTCAGGCGAAGACGCCTCCTGAGACGCCTGCGACCGAGACCGACCGGGCCGATCTAGAAGTCATGGTGAGAGGTTACGTCGGCGCGGACGCGCCACCGTTGTCGTACGACGGACCCAGCGGGACCAAAATCCGCTGCCATCGGTCGGTAGCGACGTATGGATCATAAATTCAGGTTCGCGGCAACGAATTGCAGGACCGACAGACCGGAGGCGACATGCGTGCGACCATAACACTCCTTGGATGCGGCGCCCCGCCGATCGACCCATCCCGTGTGCTCGCACTCATGGCTGACGAGGGGCTTGTTTGCAGTCACCAGCTGGGTCAGCGGCGTCTCGAATTTAACTGCTATGGCGAAGCCTCGGCGTTTCGCCGATTCGCGTCGCGGGCAATGATGCTGCCCGGCGTTACTTCCGTCACGTTGCAGCGTACCGACTGTGTCGAGCAACGCAGCCCGAGTGCATCGTATTAGTTTCCATCGGGCAGTATTGCCACCGGCAGCGAGCGTTTTTGCCACGTCGCCTCGTAAAAGCATTTGATGTTAGAGGTGATTTCGGCAGTGACTTCCTTGCCTTCGAGAAAGTCGTCGATATTTTTGTAGCTGATACCGTAGCTATCTTCGTCGGGACGCTGAAGGGTCAGCAATTCCAGATCCGCGGTGGGCACTTTCATGACCAAACGATCCTCGGCGCCCAGCGACCGGGCCAGCGCACGGACGCGACGCTTCGTCAGGCCAGAAAGCGGCAGTACGTCGTACGGGCGCTCGTCCAGCTTCACGATGGGCAATTGACGGCGGCAAGCGAAGGCCCAGGAAAAGCGTAGAAATTCACTGTATTGCCCCGCATATAGGCATGGATTGAGCGTGCCGTCGCAAGCGACCATCCCAGCCGGATAAGGTCGTTGGCGGGATTCCAGATGACCGCCCGGCCTGCTAACGGCTCCCGGATCATCCAAATTCTATGTCGGGCACAAGGCTGTCCAGGACAATCCCAAAAGGAGGTAAAACGGGCCAAGCGTCGCCACATTGAGTTGATTTGACGTAACGGAGCTCACCTTGCAATCTGGCCCGCCCTTTGCCGGCGCCTCGCCACGTTTGATGTTCGTCGCGCGATGAACTCAGCGGCTCAGCGGGCTGGGCGATGGGTTGTGTTCATTCTAAAGCTCCGGCCGCGCGAGATCCCCGTCGACAATCGCAATGCCGCGCTGCTGCGCCGCCGCTACGGCGCCCGTACTCGTACTAAACGGGCCGATGTCTGGGGCGCCATCAAACGGATAAAGCAGTCGGCCGTCAGTCTTGCGCACCACCTTCAAGGTTCCGTAGAACCCACTCGAAAGCGATCCGCGATAAGAGGCATATATTTGGAAGTCGCTTTGAGAGTGACCAGGCATCGCAGGCACAGATTTCGACTGGAAGAGAACGATTTTAGGGCGTCTACCGGTTGCACCCATCATGGCTCCTCGCGCTTCAGGCTGTTCAACCGTGTCCAGCAAATGCCGGTCCTTAACACCGCACGGGCTCATGTTCAGCCTGGAGCTGCCGGAAAGCGCCGCATCCGGCGATGCCTCGATAAGGCTTTGCGGCGATAGCGATCATTTCTTCCTCTCCGATAGAGTCTGCGCGGCGATAAATGCATTGAACTCGAGCTCATGCATCTTCATGCGTCTTTCTGGTTGTCTTTAGTTCGCGCTCCCATTGCGCCCATAGACTACTGCTCTCGCCGTTCTTGTCGTTGAGATAAACGGCGAGTGCCGCGCCAAGGAGCAACAGAACCACCGTCGTCGTTAACATTTCCGCCACCTTCCAGAACGGGTTCACCACATTGCGTCGCCACATGCGCGCCGATGAAACGCGCGCGGTGGAGGGCAGGAAGAGCCACTTCCGGGTCCTTCCCGCGGCCGCGATCATCGTTTCATAGTATGACGAAGGACTTGCTCGCGTCGACGTGAATTTCAATTAGGAATGGCGAATGTCTGTAGATCGGCACCCAAGCGTGCGTCCAGCGCCACCGACGACATTTGATGGGCACGACGCTTGCGCTGCTTGAAAGGCCGCGGCTGAAAGCGGGCTTTACGCGTTCACTTACTATTTGGATGATCCCATGAAACTTCTAACCACTCGAGATGGACTGCCCCGGCTGTCATGGGCCTCAATAATCGCTGGCGTCATCCTTTCGATGGTCGTCTACCTCATCATGAGCGTTCTCGGTACGGCCATTGGGGCATCGCTGCTGTCGCCAATGTCGAAGTCCGATCCGTTGCACGGGTTTGGCTTTGGGTCCGGGGTTTGGGTCATCGTCACCACGGTACTGGCAGTCTTTGTTGGCTCCTACTACGCAGGCCGCTGCGCACCGGTGCTGGGGTGGCTGCACGGCCTATTGTCCTGGGCGGTGATGACGCTGCTTATTGTGTACGGCATGACGTCGCTGATCACCGGCGCGGTCAGTACTGCCGGCAGTGTCGCCGCAACGACGGCGCAGGTAGGCGCGACTGCCGGAAACCAGGCGGGCACCAACACGTCGATGGTTGATACCGCGAAACAGCAAGTACAAGCGGCAGTCGCCTCGGCAGCATCGGCCGCGTCAGGTCCGCAGGCCGAGCAAACGGCGCGTGAGACGGCCGATACAGCTGCTCGGGGCGTGGCGCGTGCGAGCTGGTTCTCCTTTGCCGCGCTTGTCGTGGGCGCGATCATCGCAATCGTCTCTGGCGGCGCCGGCTTTCGCCACCAGCCGCCGTTTGAAGAAAGCGCCGGCACAGCAACTGGCGTTGATCCGTCACCGGGGCGCAACCGTGCAGTGCCAAGAGACGGTCGTGCATGAGGGAACGGTGCTGTGGCTTGCGACCCGGATCCGGGAGACGTGCTGATGAGAAGGAGTTATGCGTGAAGAAGAACCTTCCGCTGCGGTACCAGCGCCTGATCCTTCCGACGCAGTGCTAGCAGTGCGGTTGGGCAGAGACCACGTGCATAGACCTGTTGGTCCTTTGACATGTTCTGGATAACTTGAAATGGCACAAACGACAACCGGGGTATTAGTTCGTTTTCGGCGGCATTGATGAACCTAAGGAAGTCGGCCGCTAGCACGAAAGGGCCTCCAGGTTCGTAAGTGTCGGTCGCCTTTCATTGGATCTAGTTACTCATGACCGCTCCCATCCCATTAGGCCGGTGAACGTGGCATGTGCACGATGAATCGAGTCCCGCGTTCCGTCGATTCGACGCTTATCCTGCCCTGGTGCGCGAGGGCAATGCAGCGGCAGATGTAAAGGCCCAGGCCCACACCGGCTGCGGTCCCACTGTGGTTAGGAGAAACCGCCCTTGTCAGCGGATCGAAAAGCGTAGGAAGCGCGGCCTCCGGTATCGGATCGCCTGCGTTCGAAACGATCACGGTCACCTGTTCGTCTTGACCCTTAGCTTCGACGACAATCGGACCCGAGCCATATCGCACGGCATTGGTCAGCAAATTGACCATCAACTGTCCGAGCCGGCTCGCATCCCATCGGCCTTGCAGTGTGCCCCCAAGACGCAGGTCGATGTGCGCATTTGGGTATGACGCGCGCACTTCGTCCGCCGCGTCGGCACAGATACGCCCCATATCCTGCGACGTAAAGCTGACCGGCATTGCGTCACCCAGACGGGTGCGTGTGAAGATGAGCAAGTCGTCGATCATCTGTTTCATGCGCATTGCTCCGCGCTGTACGAATGCGACCGCTCTCACACTGGCTGAAGACAGGCTTTCGTCGTGCAGAAGCACTTCGCTCGAGTTAAGTATCGCGCCAAGCGGGGAGCGCAGGTCGTGTGCAAGCACGCCGGCAAACAGGTCCCGGATGCGCGCCGTCCGATACGCGTAGTGTCGTACCGATTCCGCGAGCACTTGATCGATTGCCTCATTGAAACGAATCATTTCCTGAAACGCTATAGCACCGTCTGGTGAGGTCTTCTGCCAGCGTCGCAACACCGTGGCCCGCAGCGCACGAAACTCTGCCACGACATCGTTGATACCGAAACCATGCGAGAGACGAGCCTCTGCGTGCTGCTGCGCGACGCGATCGAAGCTCGTTTCCCGTTCCTGCTGTTCGCCCCGCGACTTGCTCTGCTGCTGCGCTGGGCTCTGGGTGTCGCGCATGTCGGCGGCAATCGCGCTCAATATCTCGGCGGCCGAATCACGCAGTTGCGTTTCAGAGAGCTGGCTGCCCTCTTGGCTGAGTGCAAGGGCGTAGCCGGTCCAGTCGTCAATCAGCCCGGAAAGATCGGCTTCAATGAAGTTGGCGAGGCTCATTGATTCTCCAAATCAGAAGTGCGATGCCGTGTCGCGGTTGCCGTCATGCCGACGGAGCAAACTGGGCCGAGGGCGCCCGGGCCGCGGTCGGATTATTCCTCTCCGGTCCGGCCAAGTCGCCAACGTCGTTTGCGCTATCGTAGCCTATCGCAAGCCACCCAAATCCTGCCCGTCTGAATTCAGCCGACCGCGCCGCCCGCAGGCCCCCGCGCCGCGCCCAACACGAAAGAGCGCCCAAGTTCCAGAACTTCCAGGGTCCGGTGCCACCTCAAGGCAGCGCCAGATCGCGTCTTGCGTTTGCGGAGTTGTGTGCAGCGTCTCCAGGTCGGAAGCGAGTTACTGCTCGAGCGACTGCATCAGGCGCGCGAGATCCCGCGGCTCGACGTGGATGAGTCCGCCTTTCGGGCTGTCAATGTCCGCGATGAGCGCGAGCGACAGCGCGACCGTCACCGGAAGAATCGTAATGAGCAGCCCTTTGCGCAGGTTGCCCTTCGCGCCATAACCTTGCACCACGCAACCGAGCAGCGCGATGATGATCATCAGATACCACGCGCCCAGGGGAATGTGATTGATGCGCGCGGCCTCGGCGTAGTCCTGCGAGTTCAGGACGTCGTTCATGCCAGCAACGACAAGCGCGCCGATCGGTGTCGGCTGCTCTTTCGCAACTTGTGTCACGAGCTGCCACAGTTCCGTTTCGACATTTGCCGTATCGCGGACGTTTTTCGCGAGCTCCTCGGGCGAGCGCGTCCGGTAGTTTGCCAGTCTCAGCTTCGTGTAATGGAGCAGTGCCGACTTGATCTTCGCGCCGGCGGCCGCTCCGGCAAGATCCGCGCGCGAATATTCTGTGCCAATGGCATTGGCTTCGCTTTCCTCCAGCGTCTTGCGCAGGTCGTAGCGATTCACCGCCATTGAAAGGCTGAACCCGACCAGCAGCGCGAGCAGCGTCAAAGTGGATGTCTGGATGAGGTTTAAGTCTTCGCGATCTTCCGCTGGCAGCACGGCGATGCGCCGCAGCGCGTACGCACCGAAGGCCACCGCGCCGATGAACAGCACGAGAAGCACGACGAACAACACCTCCGGGTGATCGACGAACGCAGTCATTCGCTGCCCCTGTGACGCAGGTTAAGTGGAAGCGGCCTTATTCGAGCCGCGCGGGCAAGGGGCCAAGGAAAATTGCCTTGATTTTTCCGCGGCAGAATACTCGCGACAGCTCGGCGATGACGCATGAAGATCAACATCACTAGAAGGATCTGCACGGCCAGGAAGCGGCTAGTTGGCAACGGCCCGGTCTGCTGACTGGCTGCGTGCGGGCCGGGCGCCTCCTTCCAGACTTCATAGACCCGTTCGACATAACGGACGATAAGCGCGAGGAGTGCGTATATCAGCGCCTTCCATGCGAGCGGTTTGTCGGCAAAGCGATTGTTGAACGCAAGCATGTCTGCGACCCGAACGGACTTCCCAAGGATGAGCGATGCGATCAGCACCCGTGTCGACGTCGGCAGTGAGACGCCTGTGCCTCTGATCATCAACCCGCGCACGTTTCGACTGCGCCTTGCTTTCTCCTGGTCAGCGCTCCGGGCATCGACTCCGTGAGCGATGAAGCGTCATACGGCTACGAGTGCTTAATGCGAACGTGAAGCATCAAGTCCTTGAAGGGATAATGCTAAAACACTGATTCGATAGTTTTTTAAATCTATCAATGCGCTCTTTCAATCAGGGAAGTCTATTGGTCGAGCGTCTGACGCGCGTACCGCATGAGTCTTACCGTATTTGCGCCTTGTGCCTGGCTGTCTCTTTTGGCAATCGATACGGTGCATTGTCGATGGCAGGCCTTAGAACCGAATGCGCGCGCCTATAAATGGACCGGCAGTCCGTACGTTGTAGTAAAAGGAAGACGTGTTGTAATCCTGTGCGAGTATGCGGAAACCACCACTCGCGCTGACCGTTTTTGTTGCATCCCAGAGAATCGTTGCAATGAGTTGCCAGGAGTAGTTGCTGCCTCCCGCGCCGACGTCGGCGGAGCCCCATACAGACCATCTGTCCGATAACTGGTAGGCGGCCCGCACACCGAACAGCCCATCGACCCAATCGACATTCGTGCCTCGCGCGGCGCCCGCCGGCAACAGGCGACTCGTTGAAAAGGTCAGGTCCGCGTTGAGATTCGTGTATCGGAGGCCAGCGTATAGATCTACCGGCATCGTTTCGCTTTGCAAGATGCGGTATCCGCCGGCAAGCTGTACGACACTGTTTTCGAGTTTCAGCCTTGCCGTGCCCAGCGCGCCACCCAGAATCGGATCCGAATCCCTGCCCATGCTGATGTAGAACCCGTCGAAAATAATCGACCAGCGTTGCTTGCGTGCTTCGAAGGTGCCCATCACGCCAAAATCCAGATTGCTCAGGACGTTGGAGAAGTGAACATTCACGTTCTGCGCCGGGATGACATTCCCCACACGAATCGTGCCGCTTTGTCCCGCCATCCAAAGATAGGGCGTAACCGAAAACTGCCAACCGTCGTGTTCCTGAGGCGCGGATCGCTGCTGTGCGTTGCACGTTATTCCAAAGGAAAGCATTAACACGCCGGAGATCCACATCGCGTTCACGTTCGACGATTCGCAATGCATGTGACCACCTCATCGTGGAGTTGTGAGCATCGAGTGCAGATTGAACCGCGGGGCATGCGGGCGATATCGTTCTAGTAGTTCTTCAACCTCGTCGCAGTCGCTAGCCGCCCTCGTCAGGGCTTGCGCAACGGCCTCGGCACTCATGCCCCATAGCCGCTCGCATGCTCAACTGCTCGTTCGAACGTCTGCGGTGTTTGCGCCCGTCACCGGTACTTCGACGAAAGCCGCGGCTCTTCCCGCCTGCAGAAACTGGTCCGGCGTCGTAGTTTCGAACAGATGCATCGCCCGGCTGATGATGCCCGTCCAGCCCGTCTGGTGGCTGGCGCCGAGCCCGGCTCCGTTGTCACCGTGGAAGTACTCATAGAACAGCAGGCAATCACGCCAGTGCGGATCCTCCTGAAACTTCCGAGTGCCGCCATGAACCGGCCGGCGGCCGTCGCTGCCGCGCAGGAAGATGCTCGCCAGCCTTCGGGTGATCTCCTCGGCGACTTCGTAGAGCGTCATGTGACGCCCGGAGCCGGTCGGGCATTCCACTTTGAAATCGTTGCCGTAGTAGCTGAAATACTGCAGCAGCGCGCGGATAATGAGCCCGTTCACCGGCATCCAGATAGGACCGCGCCAGTTGGAATTGCCGCCGAACATGCCGGTGTCGGATTCTGCCGCCAAGTATGAAACCCGGTATTCCTGCTCACCCGTGCGGTAGACGTAGGGATGCTCCGCGTGGTATCGGGACAGCGAACGGATGCCGTACGGACTCAGAAATTCGTTCTCGTCCAGCATCTTCGACAGGACGCGTCGCAGGTTCGCTTCGTTGAGAATCGAAGCCATGCGGCGGTCGGCGACTCCCTTAGCCGTCAGGTCGTGGATCGAAGCCATGATCTCAGGACGCGCCGCGAGAAACCGCTTGAGATTCTCGAAAGCATGGGGATATTTCTCCACCAGCGCTCCATCGAACGAGGTGACGGCGCATAGCGGCAGCAGCCCCACCATGGAGCGCACTGTCAGCCGCTCGGAGCGGCCATCGGGCAACCGCAGCACATCGTAGAAGAACCCGTGTTCTTCATCCCACATGCCGCCGCTCTCTCCGGTGCGCAGCATCGACGATGCAATCCACAGGAAGTGAGATACGAACTTCACGCACATGTCGACGTAAGCAGGGTTGTTCAAGGCAAGCTGCACCGCGATCTCGAGCATGTTCTGGCAGAAGAGCGCCATCCATGCGGTGCCGTCCGCCTGTTCCAGATATCCGCCCGTAGGCAGCGGTGCGCTTCGGTCGAAGACACCGATGTTGTCGAGGCCGAGAAAGCCGCCTTCGAACACATTGTTGCCCGTACGATCCTTGCGGTTCACCCACCACGTGAAGTTCATCAGCAGTTTGTGGAACGACCGCTCGAGCCAAAGAAGATCTCCGCGCCCATAGCGGTATTGCTCGAGGCGATAGGCAAAGATCGTCGCCCAGGCGTGCACCGGTGGATTGACGTCGCCGAAGTTCCACTCGTACGCCGGAAGCTGCCCGCTCGGATGCAGATAACGCTCTCGCAGCATCAGGTCGAGTTGCTGCTTGCCGAAATCTTCGTCCACGAGAGTCAGCGCGAGAACGTGGAAAGCGAGATCCCACGCTGCATACCACGGGTATTCCCATTTGTCGGGCATCGAGACGATGTCCGCGTTGTACATGTGATGCCAGTGATCGTTGCGTGGCGCCCGCCGCTTGGGATCGAACGGGTCCGAGCCGCGTTCGGTCAGCCATTTGTCGACGTCGTAGTAATAGAACTGCTTTGACCACATCATGCCGGCAAGCGCCTGGCGCATCACATTCGTGGCGTCCGCATCCAGCGAGGCGGGAATGACCTTCGCGTAGAACTCGTCGGCTTCGCGGTGGCGCGCTTTCATCACTTCGTCGTAAGCGCTACCGAACGCCTTGCTGAAGCCGTCATCTGCCGGAGTCTGGTGCTCTGGCGTATCGCGGACAAGGCGCATACGGACGGCGAGCGACTCGCCCGAGCCGACCGTCATCGAATAGTGTGCGGCGGCCTTCGTCCCGCGCTTCTCCGGATTCACCGCCGCTTCTTGTCCGTGAACGACGTAGCGGTCGATGCCATCCTTGACGTACGGCGTCCGGTTTGCAGTGCCATAAAGGCGCTCGGTATTGGTTTCGTTTTCCGTGAAGAGAAGCGAAGCGGCGCCTTCGCAATAGAGCCGCCAGGCGCCGAGATCGGGGTGAGAGACAGCGATGACGCTATCCGTGTTGCTTGCCCACGCCTGGCGAAGCGATGGCCGAGCCACGTTTTCGGCCCATGACCAGATGTCTCGGAACCAGAGTGTCGGCAGGACATGTAGTGCGGCCGCGTCCGGACCCCGATTGATCGCGGTGATCCGAATCAGAATGTCTTCCGCTGAGGCCTTGGCGTACTCGACAAAGACATCGAAATAGCGGTCTTCGTCGAATACGCCCGTATCGATCAGTTCGTACTCGAGTTCCTGCCGGCTTCGCTGACGATTCGTCTTCACGAGGTCGTCATAGGGATACGCGGCCTGCGGATACTTGTACAGATACTTCATGTAGGAATGAGTCGGCGTCGAGTCGAGGTAAAAGTAATACTCCTTGACATCCTCTCCGCGGTTTCCTTCGCCATTTGTCAGGCCGAACATCCTTTCTTTCAATATCGGATCGTGACCGTTCCATAGGCTCACGGCGAAGCACAGAAGCTGCTCATCGTCGGAGATGCCGGCCAGTCCGTCTTCACCCCATCGGTACGCCCGCGAGCGCGCCTGATCGTGATTGAAATAGTTCCAGGCGTCGCCGGATTCGCTATAGTCCTCGCGCACCGTGCCCCACTGTCGTTCAGACAGATAGGGTCCCCATTTCTTCCACGGTGTGACGCCGCTTCGGGCTTCAACGAGCCGGTCATGCTCTGCAGTCACTTGACACCTCCTTCCACTGCGCAACGCCCGGCTGTTTCAGCCGGGGCCGGGATGGATGCCATCGGGCGACGCTTATGCCCGCTCAGTGATGAGCGCCCCCACCCGCATCGTCGAGTTGGCGCAGCACCGCGTCGAGGTTGAATGACGCAGGCTTCTGACGCGGAGGAAACGCCTTGAAGTTTTCGATCTGCGAGGCGACGACCGCCTGCATCGCATACACCAGATAGGCGTGGGAGATCATCCAGTCGTAGTACGTGTTCGAACTCTCATCCGCACGCTCGAATGGATCGCGCCGAAGATTGAACATCTTCGGAATCCGCAGCCGGACGAAAGGTTCCGCCCAGCATGCCAACTGTTTGGCGCGCTGCTCCAGCAGCACCATTTTCCAGTCACGCACGCGGATGGCCATTACGTCGCCGTCGTCGCTGATATAGAAGAACGAATCGCGCGGGCTTTCCTTCACTTCGCCCATCAGATAAGGAAGCATGTTGAAACCGTCCAGATGGACCTTGTACGTTTTCTCGCCGACGTTGTATCCCTGAAGCAGCTTTTCTTTTACCTCCGGCTCGCCAGCCGCCGCGAGCAAGGTCGTCATCCAGTCCTGGTGCGTGACTATGCCGTTGAGAACCGTGCCGGCAGGGATTTTCCCCGGCCATCGAACGAACGCCGGAACACGCCAGCCGCCTTCCCAGTTGGTATTCTTTTCGGACCGGAAGGGCGTGATGCCCGCGTCCGGCCAGCTATTGAAGTGAGGGCCATTATCGGTCGAGTACATCACGATGGTATCGTCGGCAATGCCCAACTCGTCGAGCTTCGCAAGCATCTTGCCGATGTTCTCGTCGTGCGCAACCATGACGTCGTTATAGTCGCCCTGTCCGCTCTTGCCCTTGTGCTTCTCCGCACAGTGAGTGCGGAAATGCATGGCCGTCGTGTTGTACCAGACGAAGAATGGTTTGCCTTCGTTGTGCGCCTTGTCGATGAATGCGCACGCGAGTGTCGTCGTTTCTTCGTCGATCGTCTCCATGCGCTTTTTGGTCAGCGCACCGGTGTCCTCGATTCTCTGACCGCCCTTTCCATCAGCGTGGCAGTGGAGCACACCTCTCGGACCGAAGCGTTTCCTGAACGCAGGATCCTTTGGATAATCCGGATCTTCGGGCTCCTCTTCCGCATTCAGGTGATAGAGATTGCCGAAGAACTCGTCGAATCCATGCATGGTGGGCAGAAATTCATCCTTGTCGCCCAGATGATTCTTGCCGAACTGCCCGGTGACGTAACCCAGCGGCTTGAGCATCTGCGCAATGGTCGGGTCCTCCGCTGACAAACCGACATCCGCACCCGGCATGCCGACCTTGGTCAGTCCCGTGCGGATCGGATTCTGTCCGGTAATGAATGCTGCGCGGCCAGCCGTGCAACTTTGCTGAGCGTAGTAGTCTGTAAATGCCACGCCCTCATTGGCAATGCGATCGATATTGGGCGTGCGATAACCCATCTGCCCGCGGCTGTTGAAGCTGATATTCCACCATCCGATATCATCGCCCCAAAGAATCAGAATATTCGGCTGCTTTGTCGCCATGATTACTTCCACTCCTTTTCAGATAGCGCCCGCTGAGCTTTGCGCAGCCGGGCGAAGGATGCATCAATCACCGAACCGAGCCAGAATGCCGCTCGCCGGCCCCTGCTCTGTGAGCTCGTAACGGCCACCGACGTCATTGGGCACCACCTGACCCATCATGAGGTGCGCCGCTCTTCACTGCTCCCTGAGTTGAACGAACGACGCGGCGCGTTGTCGCCGTGGCAGAATTTGAACTTCCTGCCACTGCCGCATGGACAAGGCGCATAAGGTCCGCGCCGTTTATCTTCGATGGCGGTTATCGCCATCACATCGGACGGCGGCCGGCCATCGTGCAGGAGTTTCGCCATCGTCTCCATTGCATGGCGCGACTGCGTAAAGAACAACTCGAGACCGGGGCACAAATAGTTATGCCCTGCTTCACCGTCCCGTGAAAGCGCGAAACGGTCCTTCGGACATCCGCCGTTGCACAACGTCCTCACCGCGCAGCTTCTGCACTGGGCCGTGAGCGAACTGCGTTTGTCCAATCCAAACCTGCGTTGTTCGGCCGACGCAATGAGTTCGAGCATATGCGTTTCGTGGATATTGCCCAACCGATATCCGGGCTCGACGAAGTGATCGCAGGAATACAGATCTCCGTTGTATTCGAGCGCAGGGCCGAGGCCGCAAGTCGGAGCGTGAATGCACAGCAAATGACGGCCGAAGAAGGCCTCGAGCGTCACATCGAACAATTGCACGAAGACGCGTCCGACGTCCCGGCGTACCCACTCTTCGAATACATCCATGAGGAAGAGCCCGTACTGTTTCGCGCCGACCGAACGATCGGTGACGAGATTGCCGGTCTGCGTGTACAGCACGCGCTTGTGGCCCGCCCGCTCGCTCCAGCCGCGGTTCGCGAGTTGAATCGTCTGTTCAGTTGCGCGCTCGATGATAGGGATGAATTGAATCCACTTTGCGCCGAGTTCATCGCGAAAGAAGCGATAAACCGAGCGGCCATGCCGTTCATTGGCGGAATGGACCGTGCACAGGATGTTGAACTCGACGCCGTGCCTGCGCAGTTGGTTCCAACCCTTCATGACCAGTTCGAAAGTGCCCTGCGCGCGGCGATCGACACGAAACGTGTCATGGATTTCACGCGGACCATCGACACTCAGGCCCACGAGAAAGTGATGCTCTTTGAAGAATTCGCACCATTCGTCATCAAGAAGAATGCCGTTGGTCTGAAAAGTATGATTAACCACCTGTCCAGGCTTGCGGTACTTTTCGACGTATTCGACCGCGTGCCGGAAGAACTCGACCCTCATGAGTGTCGGTTCGCCGCCTTGCCAGGCCACGGTGACCTCTGGCGTGCGATGCGATTCCAGCAATTGGCGAATATAGGTTTCGAGCGTCGCCTGAGACATCCGATGCTTTTCATTCGGATACAGCGCCTCTTTCGACAAGAAAAAGCAGTATTTGCAATCGATGTTGCAGGTCGAGCCGCTCGGCTTGGCCAGCAAATGAAAACGCGGCGGCGCATCCGGCGGCCGGCTCTCAGCCAGTTGGGGATTTGCAATGCTCGATGACGAAGCGCGTGACTGCAACGTGGCCTCCATTCGCCGTACACTCCTCAGCTGTCAAAGTGCCGATGATTGCCCGAGACCGCGGACCGGGCGCCTCAAGATTCGGCGGGGTTGGAATTGAAGCAGAAAGTCCTGGCAAAGACGTGATACGTATTTAAGACAGCTTGCAAGGCGAAAGCAAATTCAATTTCACGGTTTGCGAATAAAACGTATTGGCGAGAACGACCGTCTCGCGCGAGGGTCACTCGTACGTCACTCGAGGCACGCAATGCCCCGAGGAGTTGTTGGTGCCGTGCCGCAACCAGCGATATGGGAGTAGATACATGAGAAACCCCTGCCATTCGCCGCGTCTTTGAAGTGGACGCTTCTCGCAATCGCGCGTCCCATGAACTAGATTTACGTTGACGCTCGGGAGCGGCTTTAACGGTTCGTGACAGAAATGAATGCGTCGCCGCAACTCGGTCCTACAAATTCTTGCGGAGGCTGGTGTGGTTAACGTGCAAGCGCGCTCGGCGAATCAACTCGCCGAAGAACGAACCGACCTCGCAACGACGCGCACGCTGATGGCAGCCGATCGCACGTTGATGGCATGGACGCGTACTGCGCTCTCGATGATCAGCTTCGGCTTTACGATCTATAAGCTGCTCGAAGGATTCAGGGAAGCGGGCGTTCATCTGGCGCATCCGCACAGCCCGAGAACCATCGGCCTCTTTCTCACGGGAATGGGCACCGTGTCGATGGTGCTCGGAACGATTGAGTACTGGCGATTGATCGTCAGTTTGCGCGAATATCATGCCGTCAGTATTTGCCGGCCGACATTTTTTGTCGCGTTAGTCATGGCCTTTTCGGGTAGTTTCCTCTTTATGAGCATCATCATAAGGTTGCTCTAGGCGCACGCGAGGCGCGGCATGCGGCAGCCTTTTCGCCGACCTCGTTCGGGATCGAATGGTCGCTGTACCTATTCAAAGGTGGCAGTGTCGTGACTGAAACCCTGATAGTCGTGCTCAAGCTCTCTATCGGCGTGTTGATCGCCTGTGTCGGTGCTGGAACTTCGTTTTCCGAACTGACCTACGTATGGCGACGTCCCGGTCTATTGCTCCGCTCTCTTGCAGCGATGTACCTTCTCGTCCCTCTGGTCGCCTTCGGCCTTGTGCTGATTATGCCGATCGAGCGAGGGGTCAAGGCGGCGATGCTCGCGCTCGCTGTGTCTGCGGGCGCCCCGCTGCTTCCAAAAAGATTAAAGACACTGCATAGCGCGCAATACATCTTTAGCCTGCTGATCACATCCTCGCTCGTCGCAATTGCCGCCGTACCTGTGTGGACCGCGTTACTGAGCGCCTACTTCGACGTGGAAGTAACGCTGACCGTACGTACTGTCGTGACGGACATTGCCAAAACTATTCTTCTGCCGATCCTGGTCGGCATGGGGCTTCGCCTGATTTTTCCAGTCTTATCGGAACGGCTGTCGAACCGGGTCATGACGGTCGCCTGGGTTGTCCTCGCCGTCTCGGGCATTATTCTGCTGTTTGTCCATAGGGAACACCTGGCGGGTCTCACCTGGCAAGGCGTGTTCTCACTCGTAGGACTCATGGTTGGGGCACTGTTCATCGGCCAGATTCTTGGAGGGCCAGACGCCGATGAACGAACGGCGCTGGCGATCGCGTGCGCAATGCGGCACGTGGGTATAGCGTTGGTGGTCGCGTCGGAGTTCGTCGGGGTGAAAACATTGGTACTTGTCGTGGCGTACTTCGTCACCGCCTTCATTGTGTCGAGCATCTATTTGAGATGGCGACGACGGCGATTCCTGAGCGTTGATGGCGAGGGACTCTTTCGATAACCCGTGCTACCGCGGTCGAGTTATGCCGTGCGATTGACCTATACGCAGGTTCGCTGGCGGCCGTGGCTTAGTCACGGTCGTTGACTCATTCATTTCGCTAAAGCCACCCCGCCCATGCGAGAGGGCACCAAGACGTCCCACTCGAGCCTGCGCCCGCGACACACCGCCTAAAGCCCATAACCTCAGGAAACGAATGACGCACTTCCGATGCGTCTTGTGGATTGCAGATCCGCCGGATGGTTTGACTATCGATACGGGAAAACGCGCGGTGTAATGTCAGACCTTTAAATCTCCGAGCCGTCCGCTTTGCCATCAATGACGTCTTTAGCCAGCCGCGTGAGTCGGCTGAGAGCTTCCGCTTCCGAGAATACGGCGGTCCGCCAGGCAGGCGTGAACTGCCTGTCATCATCAGCGTCACCCACCTCACGCGTGATAACAAACGTGCCCGAGTACGCGCCGCTATCGTCAGGACCGGTCACATCCACACTGATATTGCATTCCTTGTATGTCGAGTTTTGGGCTGTCATTACCCCTCCTTCGCAATAGTCGAGGATTCCAACATGACAAACGAACTCACCAGTCAAGTGGGAGCTTCGTTGTTGTCGCGAAGCGCCGTACGCACCTCATCCGATAACACAGGATAGCCTCTCCGACTGTGGCGTGAAGCGACTCGTTCAACTCTTCCCTGAAGCCGTCTCTGTCTCGGCGAGCGCCTTCAGGAACGTCTCGGACCACCAGCGAACGTCCTGCTCTCGGACTCGGTTCGAAAGCGCCGCATGTCGATTGATGCGTTCATCGAGCGGCATGACCAATGCCCGTTGAATGGCGTCTGCCGTGCCCTGCGTATCATAGGGGTTGACGAGCAGCGCCTCGGTTAGCTGCTCGGCCGCACCGGCGAAACGCGAAAGCACCAACATGCCCGGGTCAGCCGGATCCTGAGCAGCGATGAACTCCTTCGCCACCAGGTTCATGCCGTCGCGCAACGGCGTCACCAGCGCAACACGACTCGCGCGATAGAGTCCCGGCAGTCGTTTGCGAGCCACATTGCGATGAATGTACCTGACCGGCATCCAGTCCAGTTCTCCAAAGTCACCGTTGATTGCGCCGCACAGGCTGTCCATTTCACGGCGAAGATCGTCGTACGCCCCGACATCTTCGCGGCTCGGCGACGCGATCTGGATCAACGTAGCGCTGTCACGATTTTCCGGATAGCGCTCCAGTAGTTGTCGGAAAGCGTGAATCCTTTGCGGTAGTCCCTTCGAGTAATCGAGTCTATCGACGCCGAGAAGCAAGCGCCGCCGCGAGTATTCCTCACGCATGCGTGCAAACATCTCGCGCCCTTCCCTGGCCCGGGCGAGGCGCGCAAAGTCCTCGACGTCTATGCCAATCGGGTAGGCCCCGACCTGTAGCGTGCGATCGAACGCACGGAGGTGGTTTGGACCCAGGCGAACGGCCCGAGCCTCTGATTCGACATAGTGCGAAAAGTGCGTGACATCGGACTGCGCCTGGAAGCCGACGAGATCGTACGCGAAGAGCGAACGCATGAGCCATTCGTGCTCGGGGATCGCCGCCATGATCAGTGGAGGCGGCATCGGAATGTGCAAGAAAAAGCCGATGCGATGTTTGCAGCCGGCCGAACGTAATTCGGCGGCCAGCGGGATCAGATGATAGTCATGCACCCATACGATGTCATCTGGCTTCAACAATGTCAGCAGCTTGCGGCCGAACAACTGATTCACGCGCCGATAACCTTGCGCGAAGCGCGTGTCGAACTTCGCGAGATCCAGACGGTAGTGACATACTGGCCAAAGCACACCGTTGGAGTATCCCAAGTAGTAGCTGTCGTGATCCGCACGGGTCAGGTCGAGCGTCGCCAGTGTCACATTGCCGCTCGTATGAACATCGAGCTCGTGCTGTTCGTTAGCGTCACCTTCCACAGTGTCGCTGAGTTTGCCGCTCCAGCCGAACCAGAGTCCCCCTGTTTGTTCGAGGCTTTCCCGCAGGGCGACCGCGAGGCCTCCTGCCGCAGCTTTGCGAGGATCGGCGGTACGGTTTGATACGACCACCAGACGGCTCATATCGGGCTCGGGTTGGCATTTGAATCGAATATCGCGGAAGACCTTTAAGCGCCGGGTTTCAGTCTATAGTTCCGTTTCCGCAGCGGCGCCCCGCATCCGCATCGGGCGCCGATGCCTCTAACGCGACTTCACGTCCGCCTCGCCGTTTATCCATGGGCGCAGAGCCTCGGGCGTGCGCATATCGGCCGGCACCTCGAAGTCGCGCGCCGCACCGCGCATCTCCTCGGCCGACCGCGGGAATCCGGTGCGCATACTGTATAGCGTCACATAGCGCTCGGTGTCCGCCTCTGCGGCATCAGCTGATCTGTCGGCGGACAGTGTGACGCCCGTATATACATCGAGCGCTGTCACGGCCAGGAGATTCGTGACCGCGCCGATGGCGCGCCCCCGGCCCTCCGACGCAACGCCATCGGACTGCGAGGCGACTGTGGCGAGATCAAGGACGTCGCCACCGACGCGCGCCCACACATACGGCGCAGGATTGCGCGACATCAAAATGCCGATTCCGCAAGCGATCTCACGAAGTCCATAGAGACGCACGAGCGCCCGGCTGCTGCCTTCGAGTCCCGCCGCGCGCGCAACCGTTCTCGGCGCAAGCAGTTCGGCGGCGCCTAACGCCAGGCTGTACCACCCGAGCCCGCGTGCGAGCGAGCGCGTCTCGGATGCGGAAAGAAGTGCACTTCGTGCGGGATCGCTACGAGGGTTCATGGATTCACCTGACCTTGATTGTCAACACTGCATGACTTTCGGTTTGAGGACGACCCTGACACACCGTCCTTCTTGTCGCCCAACGTCTTGGACATGGCGGCACCGTCGGAAGAGGCAACGTATGCGTTATCACGCGTCGTTCCATCGGATGACGTAGGTCTGCCCATGCGCCATTTTCTTCGCGCGCAATCGCTATTCCCGCGACGCTGCCCGATGGTCGGACGCACCGAACGCAAGCAGAAACCCTCAGGCACCTCATATGCTCGCGTTAAACAAACATCACATACGCACGTCAAAGGGGCTCGACCAATCATAGCGGCGTCAAAGAATGAGAAATTTTGCCTTTTCAAACTGGACTTTTCTGCGCCGCCACCTGGTTTTTTTCAGGGAGGCCTTACTGCACCCTTGGTCAGCTGGCGCGATCTTTCCAAGTTCACGACGTCTCGCGGAAGCAATGGCACGGCCGGTGCCGCTTGCCGGCACCGGCCCTGTCGTGGAACTAGGCGCCGGCACGGGCGCAGTGACCCAGGCCTTGCTCGATCGCGGTGTCCGCCCAGAACGCCTGCTTGTCGTCGAGCGCGCGCCGGCCCTTGCCGCCCATTTACGGGCACGATTCCCGCAGCTTCGAATCATCGAAGGCGATGCACGAAACCTCTCGAGCTTTTTGACGGACCCTGGTCGGATCGACGCCGTCGTGTCCAGCGTGCCACTTCGTTCGTTGCCTTACGCCGAATCGCGTTCAATGGTCGCGCACTGGTGCAGCGTACTTCCGACCGGGACGCTGTTGATTCAGTTCACTTATGCGCTGTACGGTCCACCAAGACATCTCAGCCATGAATTCGTCGAGTTGTCGTCCGAGGTCACGTGGCTGAATCTCCCTCCGGCCAGGATACTCACACTCGCGCTTCGAACACCGCCTTCCACGCGCGCAAGTATTGCGCCGGCAGTACAGGGCTGAGAGCAATGGGCCGTCGCAAGGTCGGCCGCTTGCGTGCGCTGACGTTGAATCGCTCTTGCCTTTTTTAGCAGAACACTTGCGTCGGCACACATGGCGCGGAGGTTTGCCCAGCCTAGGTTGCATCACCGCCCGTAATTTCCGGCGCGATCGCTGCGTGGTTGATGAGCGCAACGAGCGATATGCCTCCAATTACATTACCGATCAAAGTCGGAATGAGGAAGACAAAGAAGTAGTCGCCGAGGCCGACAGCGCCGCTGAAGACGGCATAGAGGCCCTCCACCGATCCGGCAATTACATGGGACAAATTGCAGGCGGCAACCACATAGGTGATCAACAAGACGGTCAAAAGCCGCGCTGAGCGCGCGCTGGGTAATAGCCATACCATGAGCGCGATCAGCCAGCCCGCCAGCACTGCCCGCACGACGGTCACGCCGAAGCTGCCAGAGAACGGCGCTTCGGCGACGCGATCGAGTGATGCTTGAACGTCCGTGGAAAATACACCAGGCAACTGGAGCATCGCCGCGAAGCAGGCTGTTCCAATCAGGTTCCACGTTAGTACGATCCCCCAGAGGCGAAGCGCCTTCACGACTGTTTTCAGATCACGGCGCGTCAGCACTGGAAGCACAACGCTGAGCGTGCTCTCCGTAAACAGCTGTTGCCGACCGAGAATGACGATCACAAAACCGATGGTGTAACCGAAGCTCGAAACAAGCGGCCGCCACTCACTGTCGGGCAGTTCACCATCAAGGACCGCCTGCATCAGGAATGAAAAACCCATCGACAGACCCGCCGCGAGCGCCGACCATGTAAGCGCGGAAACCGTGCGTTCCATGGCTGCCTCGCCCTCTTCCCGCACTATTTCGTGGATGACGAGCGCGGCAGGCGTCGAGTGGTCGGCAGCCTGTTCTTGCTCACCTTTATTAAGGTGAGGCGAATTGGAACCCGCTTCTGTGTCAGACATGGAACCTCCAGTTTGAGTGGATCGATTTCGATAAGTAGCCATCCTTCATGGAGGGTCGAAAGACCTCCGCTCCAGTGTCGGCATTGCTGTGGAGAGAATCAGAAAGTCCGCCAGGTGCACGGGTATCGTCTGCGATTGAACTCAACACCGCAGTGTGGATGGCCGTGATACATCGGAGGGAGTGGGATTGGTGCAGGGCGTCAGTGCTGCCTTCCGAGCGGCGCAATATGTTCAGGGGCATCCACTCCTTATTTAGAGCCGTCGTCTACTGAGGATAACTTTTTAACTTAAGAACCGATGCATGGACTCGATCTGTCGGTGAAACGTTGATCACACACGCCATGTACGGTGTCGCGCAGCAAGCCGTACGCGGCCTCTTCGGCCACAACGAGGCTCTCGATTCGCGCGCTGATCGCTTCCTGCTCTGAAGCATCGTCGAGATTGACCAACTGCTGCTTCGCGAGCGTCAAGCGCTCCTGCAGGCCCCGAACGACAGACCACAGCGCATTCTCGGTCTGTTGCCGCTGGACCTCTTCGAGCGAGCGCCCTGAAAAGGCGTGGCCGGTGTGACACCTGTAGCGAAGCGGTGCGCTGTCACCAATGCGCCACACGACGCCACCGCATTCGGGGCAAGTCAACGGACTGCGGGAACCGATCGATTCGATGATGTCAACGCTCGACCTGCCCGTCGACGCGATTTGAGTTTCGATAGCGGCGATCCGCTGAATGTTCGATGCTTCGGGCTTCTCGACGACAGGTTGGTCCAGCAATGTCATGACGAACAAGGAGAGTTCCGCGACGGAAGCAACGACATCGGGTTTGACCGCGCGCAGTGCGTTTAACGGCATGCCTGGCGCCGGAGACTCTGCCGGGTCCTGTACTGCAACGAAGCCGCCGCACGCATCCACCGCCTTGAGGCCCGCCGCGCCGTCATCCAGATGAGCCGTGAGGATGATCCCGATGACGCGTGCACCATAGTTGACCGCAGCCGATCGAAACAACGGGTCGGCTGCTGGACGAGCGAAATTTTCCTTTGGACCGGCGATAAGAAGCGTTTTCCGTCCTGAACGATCAAGTGGCGGTCCGGCGGGGCGACGTACACGACGGAATCTTGGAACTCCTGTTCGTTCTCCGCGTGTTGAACGCGTAGAGCGCAGGATCTTTGCAGTATCTCCGGGAGGATGCTGGGCTGAGCGCCGACGTGCATCACCACGAATACGGACGCCGGAAGATCGGCTGGCCATGCCGATACAAGCGTGTTAAGCGCGGCACGCCCACCAGTCGAAGTCGCCACGACGATAATGTCACGCTTTTTCACGGGCCCTCCGCCCGTCATATACGTAGAGCAATAAAGGCGCCTGACGTCGGCACTGGGCGCGGCGGCCGTCGCGGTGTGTCGATACAGCCGGCAACGCTAATTAATCGCTTCGATTAGACTAACCTTGCAGTTGTAACGATAAGCGCTGCGGCGATGCGGTATCGACTTTGCTGAACCTTACGGACCGTGAAAACGTGGACCGCAGCGGCGATATGACCGAATCGACCACCGGGTGCTTACGCCGCGCCCATTGCTGCTAGCGCAAAACGTCGAGCGACTTGCCGACTGTCGGAATCGTTCGAGAGTGCCGGGCAAGATCGATGAACGGGGCGGAGCAGACCGCGGGACGGGTGCAGCGGCATGCGTCAGGCGCTATCGGTTAGCCGCAAGGACCCCTCCTTGAGGTGCGACTAGAAAGCGCGCATGTGGGGCCTACTGGTGCGTCGAGACGCAGGTGACCGACCGGCGGTTTTTTGCCATACGGGAGATGATGTGACCGACCCCGCAACGATGAGGACCGAGCCGGCATCGCCGGGTTTTCCAGTAGTCGGTATTGGCGCTTCTGCTGGCGGTCTCGAGGCAATTTCCGAGTTGATGTCGGAAATTCCGGCTGTGAGCGGCATGGCATTTCTCGTAGTGCAGCATCTCGATCCGTCCCGCCAGAGCCTGCTCGCGGAAATTCTTGCCAAGCGCATGGCCACGCGGGTGCAGGAAGCCGCCGACGACATGATTATCGAGGCAGACCATCTGTACACGATCCCCGCGAACAAACGAATGCTCGTGGTCGATCGCCGCATCCGGCTTCAACCCCGCGACGAGTCGCTCGGACCACCGATGCCGGTGGACGACCTGCTCGAATCGCTCGCCAAGGACCAGGGCGCCAACGCCATTGGCGTGATTCTCTCCGGGAGCGGCTCGGATGGTGCGCTGGGTCTTCAGGCGGTTCAAGTTCAGGGAGGTTTCACGTTCGCTCAGGACGCGTCGGCACTTTTTAACAGTATGCCGCATGCGGCAATCGGGCTCGGATGCGTCGATCGGGTGCTCGCACCGCATGAAATCGCAAAGGAAATAATCCGCATAGCGCGACATCCTCACCTGGGGTCAGTGGCAGGCGCGAAACCCGATGCGATTGAATCGGCTGAAACCAGTTTCCA
Organism: Caballeronia sp. INML2; assembly: GCF_023631365.1. NCBI lineage: Bacteria > Pseudomonadati > Pseudomonadota > Betaproteobacteria > Burkholderiales > Burkholderiaceae > Caballeronia > Caballeronia sp. INML2. The sequence continues at coordinate 331,903 of NZ_JALQDH010000049.1, forward strand.
AGCTATTTTCCGTCTGCTCCAGAACGCCTGCAATATCGACTTTACGCACTACAAACCCGGTACGATCCAGCGCCGGCTGTCGCGTCGCATGGCATTGCGGCAACTGACCTCCACAGCACAATACGTCAACGTGCTCGAATCGGAGCCTGCGGAAACCCTCGCATTGGGACGCGACCTGCTGGTCCAGGTTACCGAATTCTTCCGCGATCCCGAGACGTTCGAGGTGTTGACCCAGACTGTTTTCCCCCGCCTCATGGGTGATGACGCAGGCAAGACACTGCGGATCTGGGTGCCAGGGTGCGCGACCGGCGAGGAAGTCTATTCCATTGCCATTTGTCTACTTGAATACCTTAGTCAGCGCGCGCAGGTTCCGTCAGTCCAAATCTTCGGCACCGACATCAGCCCTGGACCGCTGGACACGGCGCGCGCCGGCCGGTACATCGAGAACATCGCGCGAAATGTGTCGCCCGAACGCCTGGAGCGGTTCTTTGTACGCGATGGCAAATACTACTGCGTTGACAAAGCTGTCAGAGATCTCTGCACGTTCGCACGCCACGACGTGGTGAGCGACCCGCCGTTTTCGCGGATGAACCTGATCAGCTGCCGAAATTTGTTGATCTACCTGAGTGCGCCCGCCCAACGCAGTGTAATGCCGCTCTTTCACTACGCGCTAAAACCGGATGGTGTACTGATGCTGGGCCCATCCGAGACGGTCGGCGCCTTCTCCGAACTCTTTGGCGTCGTCGAGAACAAGCGCAGCAAGGTGTATAGCAAGAAGCCCCGCATGAGTTCGCCTGCCGAGATGCGCCTTGCGCCGCGACTGGTTCCTTCGACCGCCGTCCGTTCTCCTAACGTCTCCAGCGATGAGTCGGAACCCGTCGACGCATCATTACTTCGCGCCGAAGTCGATCGTCTCTCGCTCGCCCGCTATGTCCCGCCGTCCGTACTATGTGACGATGATCTGAACGTCATCGAGTTTCGAGGGGACACCTCCGCCTATCTGACCAACCCGAGCGGTCCGCCGATCACCAATCTTCAGCGACTGGCGAAGCCCGAAATCTTTCCTGCTCTCAACGACGCGATCAGGCAGGCGCGGCAGGAGGGTGTTGTCGTTCGTAAGGCCGATCTGAAAACCGCGCGTACTAGCGGGTTGGTGACCGCCAGCCTCGAGGTTCATCCGGTCCAGACCGCCGAAGCGGCGGGCCGCTGGTTTTTGACGTTTTTTGAAGGCAGCCTGAAGAGTTCGGATACCCTGTCGACGCAAAAGGATGAGCCGTTGAAGTCCCTGATGTTGCAGACGTTGCGCCAACGTCTGGGGCGCAAGGTCGTCTCACAGGGCGCGGATCCGAAAGACGAAGAGATCGTCCGACTGAACGCCGAGGTCGGCGCCATGCGAACGCAGCTTCGAACCATGCTCGCGGAACACGAAAGCGCACGCGAAGAGCTCAAGTCAAGCGAAGAAGAACTGCTATCAAGTAACGAAGAATTCCAGAGCACCAATGAAGAGCTCGAAGCGGCGAAAGAGGAGTTGCAGTCACTGAACGAAGAACTCTCGACGACCAACGATGAGCTGCGCTATCGCAATCAGGAACTCAAGACGACTCACGACGATGTGGTGCGAGCACGTGACTATGCCGACGCGATCATCGACACGATGTCCGACCCGCTGCTGGTGCTGGAGCCAGACCTGCGCGTTACGCGGGCTAATCGCGCGTTCTACGAAACCTTCCGGACGACGTCCGATACCACGATCGGTGCGATGCTCTATTTGTTGGGAAATGGACAGTGGGATATCCCGGGCCTACGCGAGTTGCTCGAAAATATTCTCCCGCGAAAAGCCATCGTTCGCGACTTCGTGATTACGCATGTATTTGAGGAAATTGGGTCGCGCACGATGCGGCTCAATGCTGCCCGCGTGGTCGGACGAGTGCATGAACTGATCGTGCTCACCATTGAAGACATTACGCAACATCAGCGGTTGGTTGACCGACTGGAAGCGGCCGACCATCAGAAAGACGAATTCCTTGCGATGCTGGCGCACGAACTGCGCAACCCCCTCGCGGCGATCAGCAACGGGCTTGCGATATGGGAGCGGATGGACGTCGACGCCGACACTGAGCAACGCGCCCGCGATTCTGCAAAGCGGCAGTTGAAGCACGAAATCGGCTTGGTCGACGACCTTCTGGACGTATCGCGCATTACACGCGGCATCATCAAGCTCAAAGTCGAGCCCGTCGATCTGGTGCAGATCGTGCGCCACGGCGTGGCCACCATCCGCACAGAAAGCGACGCACGCCGGCACCGGCTGTCACTTGCCTTACCGGCTGAATCACTGATGGTCGAAGGGGACTCGATGCGGCTCGAACAGATTGTCGTCAACCTGCTTGGCAATGCGATCAAATACACCTTGCCTGGCGGAGAAATTGCTGTGTCCCTTACGCGCGACGACGGTCAGGCAACGCTGACAGTCCAAGACAACGGTATCGGCATGGCGGCGGACTTTTTGCCAACGATCTTCACTGTCTTTGTCCAGGCGGAACGCTCGCTTGACCGTAAGTCTGCCGGGCTGGGTCTCGGCCTTGCCCTCGTGCAGCGACTCGTTCATCTGCATCACGGAACCGTACGCGCCTCGAGCGAAGGGCTGGGACGCGGCAGCCAGTTCGTTGTTCGACTTCCAGCGCTTCCCGCAGAAGACATCGAGGTGGAGCATTCCCCTGCAGTCGCCCTGCCGATTCGCGCACAACCGACGCGCCCTCGACGGATCCTTATTGTGGATGACAATGCAGACGCAGCCGAAAGCACCGCCATGCTGCTCAAGCTGGACGGGCACGAAGTCCAGGTCGTGCAGGACGGCCCAACTGCCTTGCTGCGCGCGAAGGACTTTCGTCCTGACATCGTCCTACTCGATATCGGGTTGCCGGACATGGACGGCTACGAAGTGGCTCGCCGGCTGCGCGCGACGCCCGATTTTGCAGACACCATGCTGATCGCGCATAGTGGATACGCGGGGGAGGAGCATTTCGAGCGCGCGAGACAGGCGGGCTTCGATCATCACCTGGTCAAGCCCGCCAGCATCACTCAGTTAAACGAACTGATCGTCGAATCGGGCAATACACGAAACCGGCTAGGCAGCGTTTCGTAGGGGGACGCTCGATGCAGCGCGCGATCTCGGCGCGCCATTGCCCTGCGACACCGCTTCAGCGCATTTGTCGCGAGCCGCCCGCGCTTGCCTCGCAGGGGGCGCTACCGAGATCCTTCTGGACCGACATCGAGGTCGTCGGTCGATCTACAACCGTCTTCAGATGTTTTGCGGGCGCTTTGGACTGGAAGCTCCGATCACACCTGCACGTATGGCCGGCGCCGCTCCCATCCCCACGGCCGCTAAAAGAACCGCTCGACCGTCTTTTTTTCCGCGCACCTCGGTGCAAGCAGACTTTTCGGCCAAGCCTCACACTTACATGAGCAGTCCACGCGGACGGCCTCGATTAATTCAAAACACAGTGAGATGCAATGGACAAGCGAGCACTAATCATCGGCGGCACCGGCATCGTCGGACGCAATCTTGCCGAGCACCTTCAGTCGCGCGGTGACTGGGCGATTGCCGGGCTGTCACGCGGTCGCACGGCCCCGCCTGCCGGCGTGGAATCGATCACCGCCGACCTCACATCGACGACATCGGTCGCGGACGCTCTGAAGGGGCGGCAGTTCAGCCATGTCTTCTTCACTGCATGGTCGCGCCAGGCGACCGAAGCCGAAAACATCCGCGTCAACGGAGCAATGGTCGCGAATGTGCTCGCGGCGCTGGGCCCCACTGGCGCTCTGTCGCACGCAGCCCTCGTTACCGGCTTGAAGCACTATCTCGGTCCTTTCGAGGCCTATGCCCAAGGCAGCGTTCCGACAACCCCGTTTCGCGAGGAACAGGGCCGGCAACCGGTCGACAATTTTTACTACGAGCAGGAAGATCGGCTTTTCGATGCCGCGCGCCAGTACGGATTCAGCTGGAGCGTACACCGTCCGCACACCATCATCGGCTATGCAGTGGGCAACGCCATGAACATGGGCGTCACGCTGGCCGTCTATGCGACGCTATGCAAGGAGACTGGCGAACCCTTCCTGTTTCCGGGCTCGGCTGCGCAATGGAACGGCCTGACCGACATGACCGACGCCCGTCTGCTCGCGCGGCACCTCGAATGGGCTGCCACGTCTGCCTCGGCCCGCAATGAGGCGTTCAATGTCGTCAACGGGGACGTGTTCCGATGGAAATGGATGTGGGCGCGCATCGCGGAGTATTTCGGCGTGGAGCCGGCACCCTTCGACGGACACATTCGACCGCTTGAAAGCCGCATGCATCGCGCTCGCCAGACCTGGGCGGACATCGCGGCACGCTACGCGCTCGCCGAGCACGATATCGATAACCTCGTCTCGTGGTGGCATACGGACGCCGACCTCGGCCGCCCGATGGAAGTGCTGACGGACATGTCGAAGAGCCGCAAGCTCGGATTTCTCGATTACCAGAGCACGCCCGATGCGTTCTTCAATCTGTTCGACCGGCTGAAGCGCGAGCACATCATTCCTTCCTGAGCCGCCGATGCCATGGGCAACGCACGCCCTCGAACGTTGTCATGCAACGCCCTCTCTGAAAGCGCTGTGCGTGCGCAAGTTATAAAAGCATTCCTCCATCGTCGCAATGACGATCGACGCGACAGTGGCCGGACTCGCTTGCTGGAGCCAGGTGCTCGCGCGTCGACAGTCCTACCAAATTACACGCCGTTGGCCGCGAGTGACGCCGCTCGCGCTGCGCGTCAATAACGCTGAGCGTTGGCCGGGTTCGCCTACCGCGGCTCACGTGCGTGAGCATCGCGAGCTTGCGCCAACTTTTCCATGGAACGTCGGGAACCACCGCGCGTCCGTCTCGTCTTGTCGTGAAATACGGCATGGTCCGCCGGCAGCGGCCTATCGCTTGTCGAATTTCGTCGTGCATGCAGCAGCAGTCACATCCCGCCGATCAGACGCAACGAACGATACGGAGCAGCGCTCGACCTGTCAGGTGTAGAACGGCGCCGTGAATGCCAGATCCTCGACTATCTCGGACTTCTCTAAGTTTCGCTCGATTAGGTATCCTGTTGTTATCTCATTTCAACCTTGCAACTTCGGCAACGAGCGATAAGCGCAAACGCCTCCGATCATCGCGTAACGCTTGGCATCATCAGGCGCGATCATGTGAATGACCGTTATGGCGACACAGCCGTGCCGTTCTCTTGCATACGTAGACCACGTCGGCCGCCTGCTCCACGAGCGACACGGTCTCTCTGAGCGCTCGGCCTCTACCTTGGCATACACACTTCTGTGGGGATGTGGAAGCGATGTCGTCGTGGGATAACTGCACCCATGGAGCTGCGCATCGAATAAGCGTCGACGTTCGGCGATATAAGGCCTAGCGGTCGAAGTCTTGAATTACTCGCACCAAACAATATTGGTGAACAGTCACTTCCGGGAATACTTTCTGAATCCGAGGACCTGGTTTTATGTGGGCGCGCAACGCGCGTCCGTTTTCTGTTCCACTGGGACGCGTTTCATAATAGGAGTAGTCGTGCCACGCTCGCCTCTATTTTCACTCGACCTGCTAACTGATCCTGACGACAGGTGCGCGAAACCACGCGAATGGGATCGTCAAAGTTATCAAGAAGCCATCATCCCGTTTATTGATCCGGCTGGATCAAGTAGCGATGCAAATCCACTTTTGGATTCGGGCTTATTTTAATTAAACACGACAGGGAGACTTTTGGAATCCATCTAATCCAACTAACTCGTATGGCACTTTTACATATTTTTCCGCTTAACGTGACGGTTCATCTAGCCGAGTCGGCTCGTCTGAGTGATCTGGAGTTTGAACTGAGGGATAGTGACGTCATACCTGCTGGTTGCCGAGCAGGAGCTTGCGGTGCTTGCGTCATCGAAGTGCTCAATGGATTTGGCTGTCTCAGCGAGCCAACCGAACGGGAACTCAAGCTTCTAACCTTCCTCGGTTACGACGACGGAAGATTCAGACTGGCCTGCCAATGCAAAATTAATGGCACCGCCACCATCAACACCGAAATCTAGAATCCTATTTTTAAATTAGACGAACAGAGAAAATATCATGTCAAATCGAGTCCACAATGTCGGCTTTCCTAATTCCGTGCCTTTTATCAACACAAGCGAATCGTCGATGTTGAGAAAGGAAATAGACAAGATTATCGACCAGCAAGTCGAACTCTGGTATCAAACGGTTCCCTATGCCGCTCACCTTGAAGGTGAAGTAGTCGATCCGGATTACTATCGCCGCCATTTGATCGAGACCGCTTGGAGAATTCGTCTTTTGCGCGTCGTTGAGTCGAAGGCCCTTGCCGAAATCGCCAAGCGTAGTCCGAGGGCCGCGCAGATATGGGCCAATTACGAGCGGGAAGAAATGCTTCACGACCAGCTTTTTATCCAGGACCTGGCCAAAGCTGGGGTCAGCCGTGAGCAATTTCTGGCGACCGAGCCATATTTGTCCACCAAATTGCTTTCTGGATTTTTCTCCTATTTGCTCGATCATGAAGATCCTCTCGGGGTGGTGGCGTATTCGTACCTGGTGGAATACGTCAATGTAAAGCTCGAGCCCAGAAAGATCGATGCTCTCAAGCAATCCGTGGGCGAAGACAACATATCGGGCCAGGTCGCGCATTCTCACACGGATATCAATGACGACCATCCAGGTGAAGTCTGGGACGTGATTCGTCATCTGCTCAGAAACGACGAAGACATCGAGCACTTGAAGCGATACCTTGGCGAGCATCAGAAAGTGCTGGGACTCTATTTCACCGAGTTGTACGAAGACGTGATGGAACCCAAGCTTCGGAAGGCAGCGGCATAAGAGGAGAAGGTGATGACCAAAGAAAGGAATGGCGTTCTACTGCTAAGCCATTGCGGATTTTCCTTTATGGAGGATCTCTTGGAATCGGTCAAGGCCCGAGGCTTCCGCGGCATCGTTCTGTCGTCACGGCCACTGCCCGAAGTCGAGGCGACGCGCCTTGTGGAACTTGAACAGAAAGCGGACCGGCTGATTACAACGCAATCCCATGCCTTGACTGCCGAGGATGTCGAAGCCACGCTCAAAACTTTGCAAGCTGATGGCGAGACCCTGCTCTGCTGCATTTGCGTGTGGGAAGGCTACCGGGATCTCATGGCGCTGGCGAACCAGAACCTGGGTGTACCGGATCTTACGCCCGCCCAGGTCGGCATGCTGCGCAATAAGCGCGAATTGCGCAACACGCTGGAGACTTTGGGCCTCACGCGTGCTCGCGCTCACCGGTTGACCCCGGAAACGCTTGATGAACTTAAAGCGAGCGGTCGAAAACTGTTCGTCAAGCCAGTGTGTGGAATCGCCTCTTACGGCGCGTTTTCGTTGCGCCCCGAGACTACCTGGGAGGATCTCATCAAGGTCGCCGACGAAGCGTCCGACGATGTCATTTATCAATCGGCGTTTGGTAACCGACTCGAATTTCTAGCGGAGGACTACGTCCCTGGCCGGGAGTTCAGTTTTGAAGTCATCTTGAGCAACGGCGACGTGAGCGTACTCGCCGTACACGAAAAGTGCGAGCTGACCGAAAACGCCACGACCGTGCTCGAGAACAGTTGTGTATGCCCTCCCTGCAGCATCGATGCAGACGCGATAGCGCAAGGCCAGCGTTGGATCAACGAGATTTTTAAACAACTGGATTGCAAATGGGGTTGCTTTCATATCGAGGCACGCTTCGATACGGGTCGATGGGATTTGATTGAGATCAATCCGCGGGTTGGGGGGAGTCTGATCTCGGCGAGTGTGAAGTCGCTGAATGGTCAGCACAGCATGTTGGATCTCTGGTTGGATCTGCTGGTCGACGCGTCGCTGGGTCAGTCCGCACTGAACGCTCGGCGCAACAAGCTAAAAGCTTTGGCATTTGACATGGACGGCACGCAGCGTCATGCGAAGAGTACATTCTTTCGCGTTTATTTCGCCGAGCCGGGCAGGATAGAACATGTGGCCGTCGAAAATCACTTGCCCAAGCCCGTTGTTTCGCAGATTTTTCTGAAGGCGGGAGACGACGTGCAGGCGAGTTCTCGCGAGGTTTTCCTGGGCCAATTGTTGTGGCACTTTGACCTGGCCGAGCGTGAGACTCTATTGCCAGTAATAGTAAAGAATTCCAACAGCGCAGTCACTGTACGCTATGCGAAGGAGCGAGCACGATGATACATGCTCAACCAATCCTGCTACTCGTTGATTACAATCTTTCGCGGGTCGCAGATGTAAGGCAGATGGCTTGCTATGCGAAAGTCCGTTATGGTGCGCAGTCGCTACTCATCCGTTCTACGCCCACTGATGTCGACCGAGCGATCTGCGATGGCGTTATCGACCTCAATCCGCGCGACGACGACTTTGTTGAAAGGGCCCTCGTGGCACTCGCACCATACCGCGCACGACTTGCAGGTGGGCTGGTGTTTTCCGACAACGCTGTGCAAAGCGGGGCCTTGCTTCTCGAGGCACTTGGGCTAGCGGTGGATTCCGGCACCCTCGCTGAAGGGGCGTTCAGCAAGCACGCGTATCGGTCGCTTGAGCAGAGACATCGGGATATCTTCGGGCCTCAAGGGATGATGGTCCCGGATTGTGCACCGATCCGGAATCTGGCCGATCTAACTGAATTTGCCGTTCGGCATCCCGGGGGATTTGTCGTCAAGCCGAGCTGTGAAGGTAATAATCGGGGCGTGGTCACCATGCGCCAAGGAGACGACCTCGCCGCCGTTCTGAAGGAGGTTTCAACGTATCTCTCTGACGGTGTGATTTGCGAAGAACTCATTCCCTATCGCCGTGAATTTTCATTCGATGGAATCGGTAGCCTGTCCTTTATTACAGAAAAGATCAGCGCGACCGGCCGATACCCTGTCGAGCTCGGACAAGTCTTGCCAGCGCGAATCACACCTCGCGAACGGAATACGATATCGGTGGCCGGACGTTTGGCCAACTTGCTGGTCGGACAGCGCAATGGGCCGTTTCACAATGAAATCAAGCTTAGCGACGACGGCCATCGCGCAGCCGTTGTCGAACCGAATCGCCGGCCGGCAGGCATGAAGATCTGGACGATTGCGTCGCTGGTCTATCAAGTCAATCTTTACCACCTGTGGGTCGATCAGGCATTCGGCGAAGAAATTCCGCGCGAATTACCACAAGCCAGCCGCCAGGCGGCGACCGTGATGCTTGGGGTGGCGGAGGACACCGACGTCATCTCGGCGATGGGCGCTGACGCGAGCGTCTTGCTCGATCACGTAGTTTTGCCGTCGCTGCAAAGTCGCTTTCCATCTCTGCGAAGCGGTGACCTGGAATTGCATGAGTTCTGTTGGTTGCCGGCGGAAGCTCGGCGCATTCACGCCGTTCCCCGGGACAACGCTGATTTCATCGCACAGGTATGTCTGACGACGACCCGCGATGACATTGATATCCGGGATCTCGCGTCCAACCTGCAAACGGTTTGGAAAGCGTCGTTTCATCAATATGTACGCGGCTCATGCCTCCGCCAGGCGGTCGACGTCGCCCAGTGCGACGGATAGCGAAGCGGCGGCCAAAAGCTGTCGTGGCGCGTGATAAGAGCCGTTTCGGAAGGCAGCGCATGACGTATCGATCCAAAAGAGATTAACGCATTTATCAGCGAGGTCTGCTGTCGTGAGAATTCTTATTCTGCATCGTATCCCCTATCACAAGATCGATTATCACCTCGGCATCGATCATGATCGCCATGACGTTTACTACATCGGCACGGAGAAGAATCTTGCAACGATTCCCGCTTCGCTTCCGTGCAAACAACTGCTTCGCCCTGGTACCGATCGCGCGAGCGACGAAGTCATTGCCATTATCAAATCGCTCGACATCACGTTCGACCGGGTACTCTCACTGTCCGAATATGAATTGCTGGATGCCGCACGAGTGCGCGACGCACTGGGCATAAGCGGACCGGGAGTTGCGAAAGTCGAGAAGGTGCGCGACAAGTTGCTGATGAAACGTCTGGTCGCGCAGGCTGGCCTACGCGTTCCACGCGCCATCGCGCTGGCTGAGTTTATGGACAACCCCGGCATCGCCGACTGGTTCGGCAGAACCGTCCTCAAGCCGCTCGACGGTGCGTCAAGCGAAGACGTCGTGGTCTTCGACTCACCCTCTGCGATGCTCACGGCGCTGCACGACCACCGAACCGGCGTATATAGCCTCGACGACGCGACTCGCGCGTTGGCCACCGCGCGCTTTGAGATCGAAGAATTTGTTACCGGACCCATTCTGCATTTCGACGGACTCGTGACAGACAGTCGGGTCGCGGTTGTTGTCGGCAGCCGCTACGTGGGCACTTGCCTCGACTACGCGTCGGGCATGCCTCTGGGATCGGTGCAGATCGACGACGATCCGGTTGCACGCGAGTGGGTCCAGAAGGTCGTGTCAGCCGTTGAAATCCGTGACGGCAGCTTCCATCTCGAGGCAATCGATAATGGCGGTTCTCTGGTCTTTCTGGAAATAGCCAACCGCGTTGGGGGCGCCGACGTGGTAGACACTTTCAGAATGCGCACCGGCATACACCTGCCATCGTGCGAGCTGAAATTGCTGATCGGTGAAGCGGTTGAGCTGCGCACCACGCCTGATTCTGGCGTCCGCTACGGTTGGTTTGTGTTGCCAGGCCATCACATGCCTCGCGGAGGGTGCCATCTTCACGGATCGCAAGGGTTCGTCTCGCATCCCTGGATGGCTCGTTGGAATCAGCTCGCGCACGGCCAACCGCTGCCCCGGCACATTACCTATCAAGCCACCGAAGCTCCGGCTGCCGGCGTCATTGCTGGCCCGTCCACCCAAGATCTTGAACACCTGCTCAAGGATCTCTTTGCGTCGGTGCGGATCGAATCCCTGCCACTGGACGCGGCAGCCTAAGGAGAATGTTATGCAGCGCGGTGTAATCCTCCGGTTCTTGCTATCGCGGGCAGCCTCTTCGCTCGGAGACCAGTTCCTCATGTTCGCGGTGCCATTGATCGTGTACCGCAGCACGGGAAGCGTCGCCATGTCAGGCCTCGCGTTTTTTATCGAATGGTTGCCGCGAATCTGTTCATTGCCAATCGCCGGTAACCTGTGCGACCGGCTGGACAGTTGGCGCGTGTACGGCTTCGCGGACACGGCGCGCGCGATAGCCTGCGCATGTGTTGCCTGGCTGGCGTTGGCGACACCGTCGAATTCGTTTCCAATCATTGCGAGCTTGAGCGCGGTATGCGCGTTTTTCTATGCACAGGCGTTCATTGCGCTCGAATCGACCGTTCCGAGGCTCGTGATGCCGGAACAAATGCACAAGGCGCAGGCACTTTTGCAAGCCATCGATCAGACAGCCAGTATTGCGGGGCCAGCCTTGGCCGCGCTGCTTGCCGCGCGATTTCCGCCCAGCGGCTTGTTGTGGGTCGCTGCTTCGGTGTTCGGTCTCAGTGCGTTGTTGGTATGGTCATTGCGAAACGACCTTCATCGCACCGAACCGCGAAGTGCGGGACACCGACAGGGTTTCAATGCTGGCGTAGCTGCGGCCGTCGGAGTGTTACGTGACAAGCCTGTTCTCTGGGCACTGATCGCATTGAGCATGGGGGTGAACCTGATTGTCGGCGTCGCGCTAGCCACCGGTGCGGCGATTACCACTGGTCGGTTCGGGCTTTCGAACAGTCTGTTCGGATTTCTCCAGACCATCGTTGGAGCTGTTGCGCTCGCCAGCTTCTTGGCCGTTCCTTATCTGACGCGCCGTTTATCCGTCTACTGGATTGGTGTCACCGCGTTCGGAATGATCGTCGTAGGGGGGCTGCTTATGGGCATGGCATCGTCATTTCCGGTGTTTGTGCTGGGCTATGCGCTTAGTTTTGCGTCTTGCGGTCTATTCAATGTATATATCCGCACGGAGCGCGCGCACTGGATTCCCCGCGATCAACTGGGCAGGGTCCTGAGCCTGATCGTATTGCTGAATCAATTGAGCCTGCCCGTGGCCGGCTTGATTGTGGCCACATTCGGCGGCCGTCTCGGTGTTCAACCGATTTTCATCGCGGTCAGCATGCTCGGACTTCTGACTTACGCAGCGTTGTGGCGCTATCTGCAACGCAATTCACGTACGGCCGATTCGCTTCGCATGATGGTCGTCAAAGTCGAATGACGCACGGCTCGGCGTCACAGCGCATTGCCGTGGCGCGGCGACCCATTGATGTACCTTACGAGCGTATTGTCGCGTTGAGATATGCGGCGACCGAGAAAAGCGGCTTCCGAAAAGGTACTCCTCGGACCTCAACTCAGCTTTTTCGATCCATGCAGCGACCGCAACGCGAGCGTGCCCTGTAACCTCGAACTGCACGGGCCGTTTAGTCTTGCGCCGCATTATCATCGCGCGGGGAATATCTGATTGCCGTGCGTCACGTCGCGAACATGCAGGTTGAACGAGCTCGCACCCGCGCAGCTTGCTGTCGATCGCAAGATTGAATAGCGCTAGATCATTAACCCGTGCGCGTTCTGAAGGTAAATCCGGATTGCCCAGATCTCTTTCGGCTTCAGCGGCGGCTTTTGACCAACCAACTTGCCTTTGTTCCAGAGCTCACGGCTTAGATTAGAATCACCGCCCCGATTCGCGGAAAAGAGGCGACGCGATGAACCGGAATTGCAGGCGTCGCTCGCCGTCCCCATCGACGGTTGCACACCGGCTCCGCGGCAGCGCCGCCCGAAGGCAATGGATGTGTATTGGGCGGATTCAACCGGTCGTCGCAACACCTTTGATCGAGGAGGTGTTTATGGGACGACCAGCGGGTTGGATGAAGAAG